>PXPT01000079.1:0-3706 GCA_003021505.1 Cyanobacteria bacterium QS_4_48_99
CTGTCGGTGGATTGAATCACACGTTTAGGGAGCGAGTGGGAAGACTGCTAAGAACAACATTGTCATTTTCGAAGAAGCTAGAGAACCACATCGGAGCAATCTGGCTATTGGTACACCAGTACCATGCCTCTGTTGGCAGCTAACCATTCCTATGCAGCACCACCCGCTTTTCAAACATGGTAAACACTTTGCTGCTCGCTGCTATATTTTATTGGGAGTATGTCACCCTGGCACTCAGTTCGTGCTTGATGCGATTGAGAATCGAGTTTTCGTCAATGGAATCCAGAATACGATTTGCAACAGCTTTGGGTCCTTCCGGTCCCCAAGATGCACCATTGGCAAGGTAGGTTTTAGTAATATGTCCAATCGCATAAGAAGAAACCCCTGCCACTCCCGCCTGAGTTAAGGCGACAGAAACATAAGGCGCTAAAGATACGCCGCCTGTTGCTGGGGCAGAAATCTCTAACATCCCCTTAAGCGAACTCAATCCCAACGCGGCTAAAAATTCACTGGCAGTAACACCACTCATACTAATAGCAATCTTCTGTAGCAAACCCACCGCCGCAGGCTGAGTCATGGGGATACCGTAGAGCCGAGATAGGGCAACAATCATCGCCACATCCACCACTGCCCCAGTAAATAAATCAACAAACGTCACTGGATTAAGCGCGACAACCGCTGCCTTAGTCATGGTGGCTTTCCAAATTAACTGGTTAGCCGCTTCGGCACGAATCGCCATCTTGCGCTGTAGTACCTGTTCGTTGACTGCATCGGCGTAAAGCATAGTATTGAGGGCAACCAAAGACTTCCCTTCTCGGTGCAAAATCTCCAGGATTTTCCGCTTCAATTCCTGCACCTGGGGTTGCCCCTGACCACGTTGCACCCCCCTACTACCATCGGCGCGTCGGACAGCCTGCCTTACCAGTGGCGAGGCAGCAACCATGACAATTTCTTCCGGGGAGAGCAACTGCCGTACCCGTTCATCTCGAATTTTCTGGTGAATAGCGATGCGGTCAGCTTCTGGATACTGGTCAATCTTGTTGAAAACCAGCAATATGGGCTTACCCACCTCCCGCAACTGAGAGAGCGCCTGATATTCCACCTTCGTCAAGTCGCCAGCAATGACAAACAAAATTAAGTCTGCCTGTTTGGCAATCTGATGTGCCAAGGCTTCGCGGGTTTCTCCATCTACTTCGTCTATGCCTGGGGTATCGATGAGCTGAACTTGGGAATCATCCGCAGTGGAGAGGGCAACGCGCACGACATCCTCGCTATTTCCCACTGTTTCCTGACTAAGCTGCCAATTGGCACTTCCCACCGTGCGGGTGACACCATGAAGGGGACCGGTTTGAAAGACTTCCTCGCCTAAAAGCGCATTGAGAACGGAAGATTTTCCTCGCCCAACCATGCCAAAGGCGGCAATCTGCACCACCGATTGTTCTAGCTTCTCGAGCATGGCGGTGAGATGGTCAATTTCTGATTCCAATCCCTCTTGTTCTTTGGAGGTGAGGTTGAGATTGCTCACCAAGTTTCGCAGCGAATCCTGCGCTTGTTTGTAGTTGAGCTCTGCTTGTATTTGTGCAAAGCTAAAAATGGCATTGTCTAATTCCTCTTGGTTCTCATTGTTGGAACTATCAAAAGACAGCTTGGGCACAGGACACCTCCTCGGAGCTGACGATTCCCCTAGGCACAGTCTCTTTCGATCTTATATCTTTTGTCGATTGAGTTATGGGGCGGGCAGTTGAGATCAACTCCAGTTAAACACCCATAGTTATGGCAGACAAGGAGTGCCTGTAAGGGCGAGCCGGCGGCTCGCCCCTACTTCCCCGCCGTGAGATGTCCGTAGCGGAGCTGGAAAGACGCACCGGAGATGGCAGACATTTTTGTTATGGGTAATCCAACGGATTTCGTATGAGCTAACTACAAACAATGAATTATCAATCAAAGCAGCTAAGAATTAGAGGCTTATGAGTTCCCCACATCTGCCAGAAACCACTGCCCATGTTCGGATTACACAGCAGTCGTGGCAACAGGGCACAATTGAAGGCGAAGTCGAAGCTGCTGCCTATCAGTGGCAGTTCCAATGGAATTTTCGCCAGGGGCAGTTGTTCGTTCGACCTTCTCTGGGACGTGCCCTAATTGCCGAGCCGTTGAGTCGTTTTCTAGAACGCTGCGATTACCAGCTTGAACCGGGAGGCGACTACGAGTTTACTGTACGGGCACAACTTTAGTCATAACAGGTGAGGTGAGAGCGCGTGAGTGCGTGAGAAAAAGCAGGGGAGCATAGGGGCAGGGGCAGAGGGAAAGATAGTGAGAGCGTGACAAAAAGCTCCAGGGGCTCCAGGAGCAGAGGAGAAACAATTCAAAATTAAAAATTAAAAGTTCAAAATTAGAAATTTTGCATTTTGAATGACTTTGTTGCACGAATAGAAAAAGAAAATCCCCCACCCAGGGTTAGTAACTGATTTCAACTCTCAACCAGATAGCTATCGGGCATTCCTAGGTGACTCATCTTTAAGTGTCGCTGGTATTTAGCAAAATGGTATGAATAAGGTAGAGGGCAGAAGGCGAAGGTTGCAGGTTAAAGGTTGTCCCCTTGTCCCCTTTTCTCCGCGTCTGCCCTAACTAGTAGATTTAATCGGACTTGATATTAATCGTTGCTGCGAGATTCTCCCCTGCCCCTCCGCTCCTCTGCTCCTCTGCCCCGCTGCTCCCCTGCCCCACGCGAGTGATATTGCAACCAGCTTGCCAGATTGTCTGAAAGCTGGGTGAGAGAGTCTACCAGTTGAGGAGAAAGATCTACTGGTAAATTGCCACTGCGAACGTGCAAATCTCGTTGAGGAGAAGGAATTTCCACACCACGCGCGCGAAAGTTCTGCTCGATTTGAAAATAAAGATCGCTCTTGATTTGGAACTGCTTGCGAGGCTCGCAAATCCAAACTAGCAAGTTAAAGTCCAGGGAGCTATCCCCAAATTCCATAAAAAATACGTTGGGAGGGGGTGCTGAGAGGACATCAGGATGTTCATGCGCAGCATCGAGCAGGGCACCCCGAACGTTAGTTAGATTTGACCCATAAGCCACACTAAGTGGGACTTTTAGCCGCGATACGGGACTACCATGACTCCAATTGATTATTTCCGATTCAAGGAAATTGGAATTGGGCAGAATCACCGACACCTGATCCACAGTAGAGATTTCGGTGCTACGCACGCTAATGCGCTCCACTGTCCCCACAAGCTCCCCAACTTCCACGAAGTCACCGACTTGAATAGGACGCTCAAAAATCAGTACCAATCCGCTGACGAATTCCTTAGCAATTCCCTGAATTCCTAAACCAATTCCTACGCCCAACACACCCGCAAAAACAGCTAGGGAACTAATATCGAGTCCCCACAACTGCAAGACGACAATCGTGCCAATGAAAAAAAAAGCGTAGTTGGCGATCGCGGCAATAGTTTCCTGGGCGGGGCGAGAAAGACCTGTTATGCTTAAAACCCGAAACCGCAGTACTTTTCTAACTGTGCTGGCAACTAGTAATAAACCCGCAAACAACCCCATCAGGATGAATAAATCCAAAACAGAATAGGATTGCTCTCCTAAAGCAAACAACTCGGAGGTAAGACTATTCACCAGCGTGCTGGCGAAATTGTGACTTACTTGCCGCGTTTGGGGAAATAGGTTGCTAATATATGCTAGCGCGGACAG
>PXPT01000079.1:3753-11693 GCA_003021505.1 Cyanobacteria bacterium QS_4_48_99
GCAACCGACAGCAGCAGACAGGTAAAGACAACTGCGACGGCAACAATTCTGGCAACCGGAGTGACTAAAGAATTCAAAATTTAAAATTCAAAATTTAAAATTCACGCATTACGTTAGAAGATTGCTGGGTTTCATACTCACCCATAAGAATGCGAGTAGGGTTACAGGTTAAGGGTTGAACATTACAGGTTATCCTCTTCCGCGTCCCCGCATATTTCTCCCCCTCACTCCTCACTCTTCACCTTCAACCCCGCGTGAGGAATCGACCATCTCAACGCTATCATTTCACCGAGATCGCGCTTGGGGTTTCCTCCTCAGAACCAGACGCGATCGCACTCGCTTGTTGTTCCCGCTGCTTTTTGGGTTGCACGTAGAGATTATCAACTACCACTGCTGTACCCGCCACCCAAGGAGGCACAATTAGAGCACCAATCAGCCCCAGAACTTGGGCACCCCCTAGCACCGCCAAGAGCTGATACAAGGGGTGGACTCTCACCGAGTTCCCGACTAGGAGTGGATCAAGCACATAAGTTTCTACATTCTGAATAATCGCGAACAGCAGCAGCACCCACAAAACAGTCCATCCTCCTCCTTGCGCGATCGCCACAATCAAGGCAGGAATTGACCCCAACACGGGTCCAAAAAAGGGAATCAAGTTCGTCAAGCCAGCAATTACGCCCAAGCTCAGCGCAAACTCTGAGAGTCCCAAAGCCCTCAAACCGATGCTAATCGCTACTCCTAAGATGGCAGACACCAACACTCGTCCCTGGATGTAACCTCCCATGCGCTGACCAAATGGCTGTACTTGCGCGGCGAAGCGCTCGTCCCAGGGCTTAGGAAACAAACTTACAATCCCCCTAATCAACCTCTGAGAACCCGAAAGCATATAACCAGAAAGCAATACCGCCAGAATCACGCTGAAAACACCGCCGATGATGCCTCGTGTAACACCGTAAGAGCGCACCAACAACTGCTCGCTGGAACGAAAAGCCCAAGTGGTGACTGCCTGGATATCAAACAGCCGATTAAGCTGATCTAATGCTCCCGGTTCGCTCAAGCCTAGGCGCAGTGCCAAATTTTGCGCCAGCGATCGCAGTGTTTCCAAATAGCCGGGCAGTCTCTGGCTTAAGCGCTGGATTTGCTCTACTACTGTCGGACCAATCAACAAACCCGCTCCCGTCAAACCTGCGATCAAGACTAAATACACAATCATTACTGCTAAAAGGCGAGGAATTCCTAACTTTTGGGCATTGTTGATCATGGGTGCTAGAGCAGAAGCTAGCACCACCGAAATCATCAGCACCACCAGTAGGCTCCTCAGTTGCCACAGCAGCACCACTAGTAAGACAGTGGCGCCAATCAGTAGCAGGTTATGGGTTGAAATCGCAACGCGCCGCTCAGACATAGTTTCTCATTAGACCACCTTTGAACAGTCTACCCCCCACGATAGCGGGAAACCACCTTGATCTCTAAGGTTTCACTAGAGTTAACTTCTCACTTTATAGCAATTCTCATACTGATGAGGTACAAGAATTTTTCTTTTTTTACTATGTAAAATTGATAGTGAGGCAGAGTGTATTTCATGAGTCTAAGAAAGGCTATATCCTTACATTTTAGGAACTGCCGGCGCTTTCACTGCTTTGATTTAACTGAGGCACTAAAGAAAGCAACTTAACCAAAGTATTGTTTATTACTTCCTATAAAACAACTTGAGGAGTAACCGTGGAAACCTTATCTATTCACCATCTTTTTCAAAATTTAGAACAGCACCCAACTCCAATCAAACCAAAAAATAATTGTTTATGCTACTAAAAAATACTGGGAAAGCGACTCAAAAAAATCTAAGTATAGGGTGGACAATTTAATTCAAGAAGTTTGTTAATGTTATTCCACGATTTATCAAGTCAGAGTTCATCTTTTAAAATTAGTCAAAACTCTAAACCAACATGAGCAGTATTTCTCAATTGCGAAAATAATCCTCAGTCAACTCAGCAATATTTACAAAAACTCTCAACTTCTAGAAAAAGTATTATCGAACCAAAGCAAAAGTTTTAGCGCTCCAGACAAGCTGTTTTTTTGTCCTTCGCATTTAAAGAAAACACCACCAATAACAGAGTTGCGCGATCTGTTTGCATTGCGTATGGAATTCATAACAAACTCCACTTCGGGGTAAGTTGCTCATTTATTATACTCTTTATAAATTATATTATCAAAACTCAATTGCTTGCTACTCAAAACTTATGAACTTGATCAGTTATTTCTAAATTTGCTTGATAAATATCCGAAAATTAGTGACCTTAAACAGCAAATCAATCGACTGCTCAACATCTCGAAACCCCGAGGAAAATCTTCAAGCAGCAAATGTAATTTTGCGATCACTACAACCCCTTTATGCCAACAGCTAAGGTAAAAGGGTTTTGGGGTAAAGGGAGATTTCCTTTAACATGCTTCCCTTTCCCCGATTTCAGTCAAGGTGTACCTCGGGAAGTCGCAAACTGCTATAACTTGCAAGGTGTGATCGCGGCAGACGTTAACCTAACTCAAGCGAACCTCTGTAGTGCTAACCTGAGTGAGTCTGACCTCAGTGAGGCTTATCTGGTAAGGGGAAACCTGAACAATGCTAACCTGTGCAATGCTAATCTCACCAGGGCAGAATCTAGTAGTGTGAATTGGATAGGTACTACGCCGCGGGGAGCCAGAATGCCAGATGGAAAAGTGAATAGCGACTCGAGAGCGACTGCCCCCATCGGCTGAGTTAATTGCGATACCAGCGGGTGAGTCCTCCTGGCTGATCGATGAGGGTAATCCCTAACTCTTGGAGTTGATCACGAATGCGATCGCTCTCTGCATAGTTTTTCGCCTTTCGTGCCTCAGCACGAGAAAGAACTAGCGACTCCACCTCTTCATCACTCAGGTGTTGCCTTGCCTCTCCAGTTTCCTCCTCTGGCTGTGCCTGTAAGCCCAACACTTGAGCCAACTCTACTAGCGTCTGCCATTGTTTCTCTAACACCTCTGGGGATGTCTCTGTTTTCCCCTGGTGAACCAAGAGATTTCCCTCTCGGCGTAACTCCTTCGCCAGCTCAAACAGAACTGCTAAACCACCAGCGAAATTGAAGTCATCATCCACTGCTTCAGCAAAGCGCCGCAAATAATTCGTAATTGAGATTGATTGCTGATTGCTGACTGCTGATTGCTGTTTCAACTGTTCCCTATACTGATAGCCAAACAGCAACCCTTCCTTGAGCGTATTCCAACCATTGGCAGCGGCTTCTAAGCCTTCATCTGTGAAATCCAGCGGCTTGCGGTAGTGAGTTTGCAAAACATTCAGCCGAATCACCATGGGATCAATAGGTTTGTCCAGCAAATCCCGAACCGTAGTAAAGTTGCCCAAAGACTTAGACATCTTTTCCCCACCCACTTTAACCATGCCGTTGTGCATCCAATAATGCGCCAGGGGCTTACCCGTAGCCGCTTCCGACTGAGCAATTTCATTTTCGTGATGGGGAAACATCAAGTCGCCACCCCCAACGTGGAGGTCGATGGTGTCTCCCAGTACTTCTCGCACCATTGCCGAGCATTCGATGTGCCATCCAGGACGCCCTGCTCCCCAAGGCGAATCCCACGCAGGCTCTCCCGGCTTCGAGCTTTTCCAGAGGGCAAAGTCGAGGGGATCTTTTTTCTTCGGGGCTTCGGGTTCTGAGTCCTCTACCCGTCCACTTGCCCCGGCTCGCAAGTCTTCTAATTTCCGCTGGGAGAGCTTGCCATACGACCGAAACTGGCGCACAGCATAATAAATATCACCATTCGCTGGGTAAGCGTAGCCAAATTGTTCTAACTCTGCCACGAGGCGCTTAATGCCATTGAGGGTATGAGTCGCACGAGGATAGGCATCAGCTTTTTTGACGTGCAAGCGCTCCATATCCTCAAAATATGCCTGGATAAAGCGCTCGGAAATCTCTTCGGTGGAAGCGCCTTCTTGCTGCGCCCGATTGAGAATTTTGTCGTCAATATCGGTAAAATTCTGTACGTACCAAACCTCATAGCCGCGCCATTGCAGATAACGACGTACTACATCCCAAACCAGACAAGTCCGCGCATGACCTAAGTGGCAATAGTCATACACCGTAATGCCGCAGCAGTATATTCGCACCTTACCTGGTTCAATCGGCTCAAAGGGTTCTGTGCGACGGGTGAGGGTATTGTAGAGAGTTAAGGTCATAGCGACTCTATCAGCTCGCACTCCTTGAATAACATGGAAGGAAGGCGGGGGAACAACCCACCGAATGCTAATCCTATTGTGACGTTTTTAAGCGCGACTATTATGCAATCAGTCAACACTCAGCAGACTTCTCCAGAAACCCTAGACGCTCCGAAACAGGGTTTGCCAGTCACTATCATTACTGGTTTTCTTGGTAGCGGCAAAACCACCCTGCTCAACCATATCTTGAATAATAATGAAGGTCTCAAGACCGCAGTTCTAGTCAATGAATTTGGCGAAATCGGCATCGATAATGAGCTAATTATCAGTAGCGGCGACGATATGGTGGAGCTGAATAATGGTTGTGTTTGCTGCACCATTAACAACGACTTAGTTGAGGCGGTTTATAAAGTTCTCGAACGGGAAGAGAAGGTAGATTATCTCGTGGTCGAGACGACAGGATTGGCTGACCCGCTGCCTGTGGCACTTACCTTTTTGGGGACGGAGTTAAGAGATATGACTCGCCTCGATTCTATCGTTTCGGTAGTAGACTCAGCTAATTTTAGCCTAGATCTGTTCAACAGCGAAGCCGCCTACAGCCAAATTTCCTATGGGGATATCATTCTGCTCAATAAAACTGACTTGGTGGATGAGGCGGATGTAGATGCTCTAGAGGTAAGAATTCGCCAAATTAAGGAAGGCTCCAGAATTCTGCGTACCCAGAATGCTCAAGTTCCCCTCCCGCTTATTCTGAGTGTGGGGTTGTTTGAGTCTGAACGATATTTCCAGACTGAGGAGTCTCACCATGAACACGAACACGAACACGAACATGAACATCATCATCATCATGACTCTGAGCATCACTCCCACCACCTAGAAAATGATGGGTTTGTCTCCCTTTCTTTCCAGAGTGACAAGCCGTTTGCGATTCGTGAGTTTCAGTCTTTCCTGGATAATGAATTGCCCGAGAATATTTTCCGAGGAAAAGGGATTCTCTGGTTTGATGAGAGTCCTCATCGTCACATTTTCCATCTCAGCGGCAAGCGCTTTACGATTGAGGATGACCATTGGAAAGAGGAACCCAAAAACCAACTGGTGCTGATTGGTCAAAACTTGGATTGCGAGAAGCTGCGTAAGCAGTTACAAAACTGCCTCTGTCTGTCCTCTACCAATCGCGGTAAGGGCTTTGGATAAAGTGGTTGAAGGCTAAATTCTGAATTCTGAATTCTAAACTCTGAATTTATACAATGCGTGTTGTCATCCAGCGAGTGAAATCTTCCCAAGTAGAAGTCAACGGAGAGGTTCTCGGACGAATCGGGCGAGGGCTAAACTTGCTTGTCGGCATTGCTGCGACGGATACAGAAGCAGAACTCGACTGGATGGCACGCAAATGCCTAGACTTGCGCCTATTTCCAGCAGAGCAAGCAGAGAATGACCGCTGGGAGCAATCCGTTTTCGATGTGGGCGGAGATTTACTGGTGGTGAGTCAGTTCACCCTCTATGGGGACTGCCACAAAGGACGTCGCCCTTCCTTCAGCGGTTCTGCCCCACCTCATCTAGCAGAAGCACTCTATGAGAAATTTGTTGCTAAGTTGCGGCAGAGTGATTTGCGCGTGGAAACGGGTAAGTTTGGGGCAATGATGGAGGTCAAAATTGAAAACGATGGTCCAGTTACACTCCTTCTGGAGCGAGAAGGGGAACAGGCGCGATCACCATAGTTTCATTTTATGAGAAAATGTTAAAGTACTTTAAAAACAGAGGATACCAATTATGGCTCATATTCAATTTATTCAAGGAGTTACTGAAGCGGATGTGCCTGAGGTAAAGCTAACCCGTGGTCGCGAGGGCGACAGTGGTACTGCTACGTTCTTTTTCGAGAATCCTAAGGTTTTCAGTGTTCAAACCCCAGATGCCGCAGAAATTACGGGAATGTACTTGATAGATGAAGAAGGAGAAATTTCGACGCAGGAAGTAAAAGGAAAGTTTCTCAATGGTCAGGCTCAAGCGTTAGAAGCAGTTGTGACGATGAAATCTCAACAGGAATGGGATCGCTTTATGCGTTTTATGGAGCGATATGCTCAAGAGCATGGTTTAGAATTTAGCAAGTCCTAATTTTTCTGGGGCGCTATAGTTGCCGGAAAATTTAAGGGAAGGGATGATTAACATTCCCCACCCTAGAACTTGGCTATTTTTACTAGGGGTTGCATATAGCGGTTCTTAGACTCATAAGGTACAAATTCAGAATGCGATCACTAGTCAGAGTGGAGTTCAGGTGTACTCCACTTAAGTGAGAACTGCTATAAGTAAGTTTTTGGTTAAGCTACTAGAAGTATAAAAAACCGAATTGTTCCCGTGCCTGATGAGTACGGTACAAAACTAAAATAGGAAAATCCCCTCACCGATGACATCCGCCCCTCATCCCGAACCATCGGCAATGACTCTCAGTTGTGCTGTAATCACAGTCAGCGATACGCGCTCCCTAGAAACTGACAAAAGTGGTCAACTCATGCAAGAGTTACTCCAGGAAGCGGGTTATTCGGTGGGGAGTTATAAGATAATTAAAGATGAGCCGAAGCAAATTCATGCACAGTTAGCGGCGTTATGCAATTACAGTGATCTCGATGCGATCATTTTCAGTGGTGGCACAGGTATTGCCCCTCGGGATACCACGTACGACGCGCTAGAAAGCTTGCTCGAAAAAACCTTACCCGGATTCGGGGAATTGTTTCGGTTTCTAAGTTACCAGGAAATTGGCTCAAGAGTGATCGCTTCTAGAGCAGTTGCCGGAGTTTATCGAGGGAAACTGGTTTTTTCGCTGCCTGGTTCTTCCAATGCGGTTAGACTTGCTCTTGAAAAGCTCATCATACCAGAACTCGATCATTTAGTCAGAATAATTCGTAGTTCGTAGTTCCTAATGGTAGGTATGAAAATCTGTATTAACTCCAGCTCTTCTCTCTCACCAAGTTTTTCTTGGCTTCGCTCATAAAGCAGTTTTCCTTAACAGTTAAAGCTAGAACTCCAACACTAAGAAGGAAAAAGCCAAGAAGGAAAAAGCCAGCTACAAGGAGGTTCAACGGTGGTTGCACGCTGTGTGTGGGGTGCAGTTTCCTTACTTTGGCAGTACATCAAACCCTGCGCTATTACCTCAAAGCGAAACTGAAGCAGCCCCGTCCTCGCTAGGGACATCTCACGGGCGCTAACTGAATTCGCGCCCCGTGTCCTCCAGAAAAGCAACTTCCTGGAGCGGTTGAGTCCTTTAAAAAAACGCCGTAGAGATCATCCACTCTTACCTTAGTGAAAATCAACAGCGTCAGTATCCCGTGCGGATTCGCTACGCTCTGTGCCGATGAGAGTAGGTAGGGCTGTTGACTGTGACGGGTTTGGCAAGAATTTAAGAAATTAGCTCTTTATCAGGTGCAGCGGCTGTAAACGCAACTCTAGCCTGGTTTGGGCTGGTTCATTAGCTACAGGTGGAGTTGGCATGGCAGGGGGATGGCGAGTGGAATTGCCGCTGGACCAACCGGTGGCATGATGACGAAGGGGCGATCGCGTAACAATCTGGCAAAGGCTCGAGCTCAGGGAGCAGAGGTAGAGAAAGCCTCTGAAGAAATGGAAAAAGCCACAAGTGTCTTAAGCGCTATCCATGAAATAGCTAAGAAATTTGACCAACTCATCTGGCAACTCTCAACAACTTTCACATCCCTGTTAGATCAGCTAGAAAGCACAATCGCTGTTGCAGGGA
>PXPT01000080.1 GCA_003021505.1 Cyanobacteria bacterium QS_4_48_99
GAAGGAAGGAAGATCCTTACTATATGCCACTGCCACTACCAAAAACTCATCACACTCAACTCTCCCTTGATTGTAAACTTTCCTTAGATCGCTGCTATAACTGAGTAAACATGTGAGTGATCGCAACCTGCAAGGCTTTGCTCATGTAACCCTATCCTGGATTCAAACTCAACAAATTATGGATCTTGCCCACGTAGAGGAACTCCGTGTAGAGTTAGACGCAGGTGAGGCTGAAGCCATTACACTAGCAATTGAGCTAGATGCAGACCTAGTGCTAATTGACGACCACAGAGGCAGAATTGCAGCATCTAGACTTGGACTGGAAATCACGGGGATTTTAGGAATTATACTAGTTGCACAACATAGAGAATTGATTCCAGCAATCAAGCCAATTGTGGATGCTTTGATCAAGCAAGCGAATTTCTACATGGGCAGTCAACTCTATGCTGAAATCTTGCAATCTGTGGATGAGTAGTGCTGACGCTTTTTACCGCAGAATGGTAACTGGCTTGAGAGTTTCCTTAGCAGGCATTATACGACCAATGAGCCGACTGTCGCCATAGCCCTGTGCCTGGAGGGCAGCTAGACAGGAATCGGCTTTCTCAGCAGGAATCGCTGCCAGCAGTCCCCCAGCAGTTTGCGGGTCAAATAGCAATGGGTATCGAGCCAAGGCGCTTACTTCTGAGACATTGTTAATGTAAGCGGATGCTTGGAAATTCTGCGGTTGGAGAGAACTAGTGATTCCCCTCTGCACAGTTTCCCTTGCCCCGGCTAACACCGGGATCGCCTCTAAATCCAATTCCACAGCCACACCGGAGGCTCGTATCATTTCCATCAGGTGTCCCAATAGCCCAAAGCCAGTGATATCTGTCAGCGCCGTAGTTCCGTGTTCAATAAATACTTGAGCAGCGGCTTGGTTAGAAAGCAACATGGACTCCACTGCCTGGTCAATCCAGTGTCCTTTGGCTTTGTAGCGCATATCCGCCGCAAAGAGTGTTCCTGTGCCAATCGCTTTGTTGAGAATCAGCACATGACCGGGGTTCATGCCACTTTTGCGTAGCAGTTGCTCAGGCGGTACTAAACCATTGCAAGATAAACCAAAAGCTAATTCCGAGCCTTCAGTGGTATGACCCCCGACAAGAGGCGTTTGGGCTAGCTGCAACGTCTGGGTTGCTCCTGCAAGCAGTTGGTAGAGGATTTCTGCAACTTTGTCTTCCGCAGCATAGGGAACTGTCACTACTGCCAAAACACTTTGAGGGGTAGCACCCATTGCAAAGATATCGCTCAAGCAGTGATTAGTAGCGATTTGACCAAAGATATAAGGGTCATTAATCAGGCTACGGAAGTAATCAATGGTATGCACCATCAGTTGACCCGCTGGCACTTGCGCCACCGCCGCATCGTCCGGGGTATCGAGTCCGACAAGAATATCTTGCTGCTTATCCACCTGCAACCGTTGCAAGACTCGCTCTAGAGTGGTGCTACCAACTTTGGAGCCACAGCCAGCACAGTGCATCGCAGGTTGCAGGTTGTTCGAGTGAGGAGTGAGGAGTGAAGATTGCGGAGGTGCCCAGGTGCCCAGGTGCGGAGGGGAAATAGTTTCGGAGTGCGTTTCCTCTCCTCTGCCCCTCTGCTCCTCTGCTCCTTTGCTCCCTTGTCCCATCTCAGGCAAATCCTCAAAGCGGCGCATAAACTTCCGATCAATGTGATCTTTCCAGCGCCACAAGAGTGGAGAGTGCCAGCCGAGAGATTCCCAAGAAGCGATCGCGCGTTTGTCTCCTGTGCCAATTAAACTTAAATAGCGCTTCTGAGGAACATATGGTTTCAACGGTTTCCCTGATAAGATTCGCCGCAGGTTTTTATAAAGTGGCTTACCCTGGCGCACGGCAAATACGCCAGCTTTGGGGCGAGAATGATTCCGCATGGTGGCAACATCTCCCGCAGCCAGAATGTGGGGGTGAGAGACAGATTGTAAAGTATCTCCTACTAAAACAAATCCCCGCGAATCTGTTGCCAATCCTGATACTTCAATCCAGGTTGGGGCAGAGGCAGTCGTCACCCAAAAGATATGATTGCATTCCACCGTTAACCCCGACTCACAGACAACCTTATGGGGGAACACCTCACTCACACTTTCTTGCAAATGCAGCTCAATCCCGCGTTCGGTCAAAATCTTTTCTAGGCGTTGGCTTACCCAGCGATTGTGACCAGGCAACAGTTCTGCGCCACGATGGAAGAGATGAATTTTGAGGTTATCTATGGGTTGCTGGGCATTTCTCAACACGCGATGCAGGTGGCTTTGCATATTCATTGCCAGTTCCACTCCGCCTGCGCCACCACCAACGATGCCAATACTTAATGGTTTTTCAGGCTTACTGGCCACTTCCTCAAGTAACTGATACCAGGCACTCAAAAGCTGGGGAACGGGTTTAGCGGGAATGGCATAGTTTGCTGCACCAGGCACAGCGATTTCTTCTGGCGTGCTGCCAATATCAATTGATAAGTAATCAAAGCTTACCGGGGGACGATGGGCACACAGAACTTGATTTTTGTCTAAATCTAAACCAACCGCTTTGTCGATGTATAACTGTGCTTGGGCAAATCCAGCGAGGCGACGCAAATCAATGTGGGTTTGATCGAAACTGTAAAACCCTGCCACATGACCCGGTAGCATTCCCGAATAGGGAGTGTGCGATGTGTCGGTAATCAGGGTAACGCGCACTCCTGGCAAGGGTTTCATGCCCATTATTTTCAGCGCGATCGCATGGCTGTGTCCGCCACCAACTAGCACTAAGTCTTGAACAATCGGAGCGATCGCTTGCTGCATCGAAAGAAGGAATAGCTAACACTTTCACTGCAGTGATTATATGAAAATCATCGCTGATACTACTATTTTGGCTGAAATCGACAGCACCAGCTAGTAGAGAAAACCGATAGGAAAATCTATCCGCGTTTGCTAATTGCCCTCTCCAGCGTCACAAGAAATATGAGACAGTTCTACCCAATCCGCATTTCCCACTTGCTGCAAATGCGCCTTGCGCCCACCATTATCGCAGTCAGCGAGCTGAATTTCTAAATAAGCGGGGGGCTTGTAAGGCAAGTGTTCTGCCCACTCAATCGCCGTAATTCCGGGTGACACTTCCGTTCCCTCCCAGTAAGTTTCTGGATAGATTTCGGCAACTTCTGAGGCTTGCAAGCGGTACAAATCAAGGTGGTACAGGGGCAATCGTCCTTCGGCATACTCATTAATTAGGGTAAAGGTGGGACTAACTATTGGTTCCTGAATGCCCAACCCCTCGCCCATGCCCTGCACGAGCATCGTTTTCCCAGCTCCTAAATCACCTAGGAGCAATACCACGCTACCTGCCGAGAGAGATTCCCCTAGCACCTTGCCCAGTTGTTGCGTCGCTTGGGCATGTTTGAGCAAAATTGTGATTGACTGAGCCACCATTTGTGTTTCGCCTCTTGCGGAGGCAACCCGATTTCCTAATTGTCCCTACGCCTAAGACGCTTTGCGCCCTTGCGCTCTTGCGTTCCTCTGCGGCTATACCAGCGTAGCAGCACGCCTGCTAACCGCTTGGGATCGTGACGGACATAGCCGTTTTGCTCATCTTCCTCCATTACATTTGCCAGGATAATCCGACGCTTGAGCTTGGCAATTTCCTCGCGGTCAAGAAGAACTGGATGGGAGTTTTCCTGAGCGTAACGTTTTAGGGAGCGGGTGGAAGGCGTTTTCTGATGAACGAGTACTGCATCAAAGAGCTGCTCGCCGCAGGCTTGATCAATCGCTCGGATGTGGTCAGCAACGCTATAGTCTTGAGTCTCGCCTGGCTGGGTCATAATGTTGCAAACGTAGATACGAGGAGCAGTCGTTTTGGCGATCGCTTTGCGAATCTCTGGTACTAACAGGTTGGGAATCACGCTGGTGTAGAGGCTTCCTGGACCAATGACAATGTAGTCGGTTTCTGTGATCGCTTTAATCGCTGCTGGGAGAGCTGGTGGGGAGGCGGGAGTACAGCCAACCTGGCGAATCTGTCCTCCGGCTTTGGTAATGTTGGACTCTCCCTCGATTCGCCTTCCATCGGTTAATTTTGCCCAGAGACTGACATCGCTCAGGGTAGCGGGTAAGACTCGTCCCCGCACCGCTAAGACTTTAGAACTAGCGGCGCTCGCCTTCTCCAAGTCACCCGAGATATCATTCATCGCAGTGAGAAATAAATTCCCAAAGCTGTGCCCTGTTAAGCCACTCCCAGTCTGGAAGCGATATTGAAATAGCTCGGTTAATAATTTTTCTTCGTTTGCCAACGCCGCTAGGCAGCTACGAATATCCCCTGGAGGCAGCATCCCATGCTCCCGCCGTAGTCGTCCCGAAGACCCCCCATCATCAGCCACGGTGACAATGGCAGTAATATGGGCGCTGTATTCCTTCAGTCCTCTCAGCAAGGTGGAAACCCCTGTGCCGCCGCCAATCGCTACAATTTTTGGACCCCGGTTTAAGCGACGATGTGCCAGGAGGACATCAATGAGTTCCTCCTCGCCTCCTGGGTTAAGCACCTCGGTAATTGAACCCACGGTTCGGGTTTGCCCCCAGAAGATTAAAAATAGTCCACAGGCAATTGCAATGGGACCAGAGATATAACTAGGGATAATATCGGCGATCGCCTCTAGCACCTCAGAAGTAAACTGGAGCAGGCGGAAAACTGGGGTTAGCTTCACCCAAATTGCCAATCCCAAACCAGTCAACAATACCCCTGTCGCACTAATCAGTAACCAGCGCTTTACCAACAGTCCTGGTGCTAACCATTTAAGGTAACGGTTGACGCGATCAGGAGCCATTCCTGGTAAATGGGCGAGCTTTCGCTGCCGATTCCTTAGCGCCTTCGTGACTTGCTTGAATCGATCCTTTGACATGACAAATGACTGACAAGGAAATAAATCGGTTTGAGAGACTTTAACTGAGTACAGGAAAAAACTCAACTCCTCTGCTACTGTCAGATGAGGTACTGGGCATGGTCATGGAAAAGCGGATTTTAGGACTCGATCCAGGAATAGCAATCTTAGGATTTGGGACAATTATTGCACCAACAGAAGAAACGCTAGCGGTAGCAGCTAACCATACTAACCGCAAATTGACAAAAGCAAAACCTCAACCTGTCAAGTTGCTGGATTTTGGCGTAATTCAAACACCAGCCAAAACGGAAATTGGCGCACGACTCTGCACACTCTACGAGGATTTACACGCGATTATCCAGGAGATGCGCCCCGATTTAGTTGCGATTGAAAAGCTCTTTTTTTACCGCATGAGTACCACAATTACTGTGGCTCAGGCACGGGGAGTGGTGATGTTGGTTTTGGCTCAGGAAAACATTCCTTATGTTGAATTTACTCCTGCCCAGGTTAAACAGTCATTAACTGGATATGGCAATGCCGAGAAGTACGAGGTGCAGCAAGCGGTGATGCGGGAGTTGGATTTAGAGGCTACTCCTAAGCCAGACGATGCGGCTGATGCCTTAGCGGTAGCATTAACTGCTTGGTTTCATTTATGAGTGTCAACTTATTTGCTAAATAATACTCGGGATTGAGTTCAGCTTGCGCTTGGGTTTATGCGTGGAATTTACTGAATTATTTATCCAAAAAAATTACATGTAGTATTTACCAAAGCGTTACCGCCATAATCCCCAAGAATTTCTCCACATTTTTCCTCCCAACCCAGACAGCGATAACGATTGCAGCTATAAAAGTTTGTAATTTAAAAGTTGATCCGTTTCTGAATCAGGTGCGACAACAACTAAATCGCTTTGGATTTGAAACTATTCTTCCTAACCAGGGCTATTTCATTCTAAAAAGAGATCAAACCTGCTCCAGGCCCAATCCACATTTTCCCTGTGCCTGAGCCATCTTGGTAAATACTGCATCTCGATCG
>PXPT01000081.1:0-44045 GCA_003021505.1 Cyanobacteria bacterium QS_4_48_99
CCTGGCTAAACCAAGCAAGACACCATTGCAGGGAGTGTCTTCTTCCATTTGTTTTTAACAAAGCATCCTTATCCTACCACTTAGAATGAAATCGCCCTGGTCAATAAGAGGGATACCAACCCTCTCCTTAATTCAAAATGCACGCATTAAGTTTTAATTTTTATTTTTTAATGTTTAATTGTTATGACAAAGTAGTTGGTTCCAATTGAAAATGACTAATGACGAAAAATGACTAATGACAAATAACCCATGAGTGCTGAAGTGATTTGTGTGGGAACGGAACTGCTGCTGGGGGATATTATTAACGCCAACGCCCAGTTTTTAGGTCAGCAGCTTGCTAGGTTGGGAATTCCTCACTATCACCAAAGTGTGGTAGGGGACAACCCTGAGCGACTCAAACAGGTAGTGGAAATTGCCAGTACGCGCTCCCCAATCCTTATTTTTACTGGTGGGTTAGGACCAACCCCCGATGATCTCACCACCGAAACCATTGCTGAGTTCTTTGACACTCCCCTAGTGGAAAGACCAGAACTTCTGCGAGACATTAGCGAGAAATTTGCCAAGCGAGGGCGGCAGATGACCCTTAACAACCGCAAGCAGGCCCTGATGCCAGAAGGGGCTGACATTTTATACAATCCCGCCGGGAGTGCCTCGGGAATGATTTGGCAGCCCCGCCCGAACTTGACGATTCTCACTTTCCCTGGCGTCCCCTCAGAAATGCAGCAGATGTGGCGAGAAACTGCTGTTCCTTATCTCAAACGTCAAGGTTGGGGCAAACAGATTGTCCATAGCCGCCTGTTAAAATTTTGGGGAATTGGGGAGTCAGCCCTAGCTGAGAAAGTCGCCTCTTTTTTCGAGTTATCCAATCCTACCGTTGCGCCCTATGGCTCTAAAGGAGAGGTAAGATTACGAGTTTCTGCAAAAGCGGAGGACGAAGCGGCTGCGGTAGAACTGATTTCGCCCATTGAGCAACAGTTGTGTCAGATTGCAGGACAGGACTATTTTGGGGCAGACAGTGACACCCTTGCCTCGGTGGTGGGGCACTTGTTGCAGAATAGCAAGGAAACGCTCAGTGTAGCAGAATCCTGCACAGGTGGCGGGTTGGGAGAGATGCTAACTTCAGTGGCGGGAAGCTCAGAGTACTTTAGTGGTGGCATAATTGCCTACGAAAACCGGATCAAAGTTTCTCTGCTAGGCGTGAGCCCAGAAAATTTAAACCAATTGGGCGCTGTTAGTTCCGCTGTGGCTCAACAAATGGCACTGGGGGTGAAGCAGCGGCTTGAAACTTCTTGGGGACTTAGTATTA
Organism: Cyanobacteria bacterium QS_4_48_99; assembly: GCA_003021505.1. GTDB lineage: Bacteria > Cyanobacteriota > Cyanobacteriia > Cyanobacteriales > Rubidibacteraceae > QS-4-48-99. The sequence continues at coordinate 1,307 of PXPT01000081.1, forward strand.
CTGGCATTGCGGGTCCAAGCGGTGGGACAGAGACTAAACCCGTTGGACTAGTTTATGTGGGCATAGCTGACCCCGACGGAACTGCGGAGAGCAGGGAATTTCACCTCGGGCAAAAGCGCCAGCGAGCAGCAATTCAGCAAATCGGCGCTTGCCATGCCCTTGATAAACTGCGGCGAAAGCTTTTAGTGGGAAAGTGAGGGGGTGAGACTGTAAATTCCTGAGTACTTACTCCTCAATACTCCAGATACTAAGTAACTATCTCACACAAGTTAATTTCTTTTCTTCCCCCACTTTCCCTGCCTCCCCTACTCGTAATTGTCAGTGCGTGAGATAGCGTCTAAAGTGTATCCATCTTGGGCGTTGCACAATGGAAGTATGCAATGTCGTTCGTGTAAATCTATCCAAACTAGCAAGAACGGTCATCGACGTGGCAGGCAGGCTTACATTTGCAAGTACTGCGGTCGCCAAGGTTTGGAGTCTTACTTAGCTCTAGGCTAGTCGGAAGAACTCAAGCAGTTGTGCCTCAAAATGTAGGTCAATGGCATGGGATTGCGAGGAATCGAGCCCGTAACCGGCGTGAACCATAACACGATTCTTAACTGGGTCAAGCTTGCTGCTCAAAACTTGCCTAATGCTCCTCAAAGCTCCGAAATTCCTCAAATTACCGAAATTGATGAACTTCAAACCTTTGCCGGTTCTAAAAAAAAGAAAGTCTGGATATGGAGCGCAATTGATCATGGGCATCAAGGTATCTTGAGCTGGTTGATTGGCGATACCCCCGGCAGATGCAGTACTGCCACTTTCGAGGTTTTATGGTCAAGGATAGGTCGGTGGCAGTGTTTTTGGTATATCACCGACGGTTACCTGGTTGATTCTCGCTTCATCGAAGAAGCCAATCATAAGCGTGAGTAAAACTTACATGACTAGGATAGAAGGAGAGAATTCCCGCCTAAGGCACTATCTGGAGCTTTTGTGCAACGCCCCATCTTGAGTGGGATGGGGACTTGCCCAATCCTGTGCTATGCTTAATATAAATACATAAAGCCAATGAAATCTTAAGGTTTTTACCTGAAAGTTTGGTATGGCATATTGGAAGAAGGGAAGTTAGAGTTAAGAAACTTTCCCTGAGATGGTAAGCAGGCGCATCAAATTGCGCGCGCCATACCTACAGACACAGGGTCTTATAGGAGCCAGCTTTTCGATGGATTATCTTAACGAAGCCTGGGAAAAATTAAAGGAATGGAGCCGCAGGCTGATTGAAACGCTTTTAGGTCCAGAAGAGGAGCCAGAATACGAACCGATTCCGGTTCCCGTGGACGAGCAAAATAATCGCGGACGCAGCTAGTAGCCGAAAGTGCAGTCTGATCATTTGCCTCACTTGAGCGTCCTAGTTTTACACGGTCCTAATCTTAATTTATTGGGGCAGCGAGAACCAGGCGTTTACGGCGATACCACCCTAGACAATATCAATTCTCTTTTAGATCAGAAGGGAAAAAAGCTGCAAGCGAAAGTTTCTAGCTTTCAGTCCAATCAAGAAGGCGTTTTAGTAGAAGCCATCCAGGAAGCTGTAGGATACCATCACGGAATTGTCATTAATGCGGGTGCCTATACCCACACAAGTGTGGCAATCCGAGATGCCCTCTCAGCGATAAAGCTTCCCACGGTAGAAGTTCATTTAAGCAACATCTATCAGCGCGAAGCTTTTCGTCACCATTCTTACATTGCGTCGGTGTCGTTAGGACAGATTAGCGGTTTTGGGGCTGAAAGCTACCTGTTAGGGCTAGAAGCTTTGGTTAGTCACCTAAGGCGCTCATAAATTGTATTACTCTTGAACAGGTAGTCCCGGATAGGTAAAACCAGCCTGATAAAAAGCTTGCTTGGCACGCTTGATTAAATCGGTTTTATAAGATGTTTCTTCTCGAACATCCATAACATAAGATTTGAGCTGAAAGGCGGTTCCCCAGGGCTTTTCTTCGACAGAAACGACCACTGGTAACGACACCTGGCTATATTTGCTAGTGTAAGCCGCCTGAGTCAAAATATCGATGACTCTTTGGATATCAACGCCATGAGCTAGATAGAAGTCTGTCACAACTTGCGCTTCTAAGCGACCGTTATTGGCGTTGGCAACTGTGTGTGTCCAGAGCTTATTGTGGGGAATGGTGACTATCTCGTCTTGAAGAGTTTTAATGCGAATTCCCCGAAAGCCATAATCTACTACTTCGCCATATTGACCGTCAATATCGATGCGATCACCGACTCGGTAAGGCGCTTCAAATAAAGCAACGATGCCAGCAATCACAGAACTAGCGTAGTCTTTGAAGGCAAAACCCACTGCAACTGCTGCACTCCCGGTAAGGGCAAACACGCTATTGCTAGAGAAATCCACAAACAGATTTAGCAGCGTCACCGAAGCGATAACAAGAATGATGGCACGCCAGACAGGCAAAGATTGTTTCACGCGGAGGCGATATCGCTGGGGAATTCGCTCAGAAACCTGATTGACGATTCTTTCACTCGCCTTCATGCCAACAGAAGCCAAAATCAAAACGAACGCAGCTTTAGTAAGCTTGGCGGCGGTGATTTGTTCTAGTAACTGTTGTATCCTTTTGCCCGTTTGTGAGACTTGCGAGAAGTAGACAATATCTATCCACCAGTGATGAAAAGTAACATTAAACATTAGTTTTCTCCAGGCACAAGAAAGTTATTTTGTTTTAATTCGGAGCGCAGCCGAGGATAATGGAGAGGATTAACCTGAAGGGAGGAGGAATTTCCCTCAATTAGCCCCACCTGCCGTAGCCGCCGCAAGGGTGGATGAATCTCACTTTCTGTTTCTCCCAAACTTGTTGCCAGATTGGGTAAATTGATTGGACCGTGTAATAGTAGGGAATAGAGAAGATAGCGGTCGCTTGCACTGAGATCGCGAAAATTGGGAAAGCTGACCTTTTCTGGAACAATGTGCTTGTTATCCGGTTGATAGGATAGAGATCGCAACCACAAACGCGCCGCCACTTCAGCAACTCCCAGAGAACTTTCTGCCAACCTTTCAAAATACGCCCGTTCAGCTTCTGGCATTTTTTCAGTGAAATCCAGTCCAGTTTCATTCCGGAGAGATTGGAGCCACTCCTTAATCTCACCCCCACCGAGTGCTGGAATTGAAACCGTTTGCTCAAAATAAGCCTGGATTTGGCCAACATAATCTAGATACTGCCAAGCCCAGCGATTGCAGCCAATCAGCCAAAATCGGGAGCGTTGTTGGGCAATTCTATCCCGCAAATAAACTATACCTTCTAAGCCGCCGATGCAGCGCAAAAAATACCTCGACAAACTAGGAACCACCACTAACTCTTGCTTGTCTGGTGTCAACTCAGAAGCATTTTCAGCAACTACTGCTAATTTAGTTGCGATTGTCTCCGAGTCAGTAACTCGTGCGGCTGGTAAACGCCTCACCGACATCTCTGAGGGGATTTGATTAGCTTTGAGAACCTCATCTAGTACCCGCGTGACATCCTCAGCAGGACTCCCTAAAACCACCAGGCTATTTTCTGCCTCATCATCCTTTTGCCACGTCTCCAAAGCTTGAGACAAGGCATTCTGCACTGCCTCTCGATGATTAGCGGGACTAGGCAAGGCTTGAGTTGCCCTGCTTAACGACTCCGTTATTTCTACTGGCAATTCCTCCAGGGAAATTTCTGGCTCAGATTTCTCCTGAGAGGAAATTAACCAGGCTCTCAATTTTTTGAACCAGGCAGAGATAGAAGTTGAATCATTCAAACCAGAAAGCTTTCCCCAATGGGACTAGAGAGAGTGGCAAAGCGCCCCTTATCTCATTGTAGTGCTATTCCACGACGCAACGGAGTCCGCAACAGCGTATAGGGCATTATTGACTTTGCCAAAGACAGCCGCATGGGGACGATCATTATCATCGTCATAGCCATAGGTTAACAAGCGATTGCGATTGAGGCAGAGTTTAGTAAAGCTAGGGGCAAAGAGATCGAACAGTTCAAATCGTTCTTTTAATTGCGGAAAACGTGCTTGGTAGTTAAGAATCGCTTGGCGAACTTGATACCAAAATTGGCGTTCGGAGTAGTTGTGGTAAACCTCGAGTAAATCAGCAAGGTAACGGTGGTGACAAATCAGCAGACTTGCCCAGATGAATTGACACATTCCTTCTGGGGGTTCGCTGAGTAAGACTGCCCGCAACTCTTCTGGTAAAGACTCTAGTTCTGGTAAGGGATGGCGACTGATATTGACATCATCTACAAAGTCTTTCATTGCCAAGCGATGGGGAACGTTATTTTTTAGTACCAAGATGGTATTTTCGCCGTGGGGGGAGAAAACAACACCGTAGCGGTAGAGGTAGTGCAATAAAGGCGGCAGAATGACGTTAAAAAGCCTCTCTAGCCAAGCTTCAAGACTCAAGCCCGATTGGGCAATCAGTTGCGAGATCAAAGGGTGATCGCAATCATCAACATGGAGGAGGGAAGCCAGGGTGATGGGGTGTTCCTCTGATTCCAGGTAAGAAAAAACGCTTTCTCGCCAAATGCAGCCCAGCATTTCCTTGTATTGATAGGGTGCCCCTGCGAGTTGGGTATAGTAGGGGTGATTGTAGTTGATACTGGCTACTTCTCCTGGTAGTACCAGGCGGCACTCATCCCGGAGGAAAGAATCGCGATCGCAGATTGACTTCACCCATTCTGTTACTTTAGGTGCTATGCTTGTGCGTTCTCCTGGTAAACCGCGATAAATCAGGGTGTTGAGGATACTCAGTGGCACTTTGACATGATGTTTCTGCGGATGAGTAAGGTTAGAGAAGGTACGAAGGGATTGTTGAGGGAGGTAAGCATCATCACTGCGCCCTAAAAATGCGATCGCGCCATTGGCTAAATCTTCAGCAAACAAGGGCACAATGATGTTTTGCCATTGCCAATCGTGAACCGGGAAAAAATAATAATCCTCTGGATTAGCATCGCGGCCTTGCAATGTTGCTTCAAACTGTGACATGATGTGCTTTCCTAAATTCTCCTCGATTAGCCCTCGATAGTTGAGGTTTCGCACAGCATAAAACTGGGCGCGATTCTTCTCGACAGCAATCCAAGCGAGATTCACAGGTTGTTTTTGTTCTGGGGCATAGGCAAGGTAATCGTCGTAGCCAAAACCAATTCGCCCTTTGTTAAAAGTAATCCAGGGATGTCCCACCATTTCCCCTTCTAAATGGGCATAGTCGAGAGTGGTGAGATCCAGGCGCCTTTCTGCTTGGCGGGTTTGAATGTGGGCATCAGCGAGGAGAGTATTGCTAAGTTCTTTAATTAGGTGGGCTGTCGTTTCTGCTGTCATCCCCACAGCAGTGTGAATATCGAGGACAAACTGGAAAGGGTTGGTGGCAGGGAACCACTCGTTTCCTTCTCGCCGCTGCATCGTGTCTCGAAACACGTGATAACTATCAAATAGGCGAGGTTGTGCCTGGAAACGGTAGGCGATGCCTTCAGGAAGGCTAAGTTCGTAACTGGCAGTCTTCTCCCCTTCCTCCACAATGGCGGGGTTGATAATCTCCTCGTACATAAACTCAGCAAGCATCTTTGCCAGTAGTTTCTGACTAGCAGACTGCCATTGTTCTGGTTGCAGGGCAGCTTGAAGCGTTTGCAGTGAATAATTCATGATGACTCCTTCTTAGATACAGGTACAGTTTGAAAATTAGAAACCGTTCCGAAAACAGTAAATCGGGCAAATAGGAGGTTAAAGATGCCCAGCGTCGCCGCAGCAATTAACGGGGTTGCCAGACTATACGCACTTACTAGCCAGGAGGCAAATAGGGGGGCACAGAGATGCCCAGCATTAGCAAAGGAAGTGGCAATACTGTAGTTGAAATGAAGGCGCTTATGGCTGCTGTGACTGAAAAGTTGTAACTCCAGGGTTGCTTGGGTGACAGCGAGGAAAAAACCGTAAACCACGCGGGAAAAAACGAGTAGAGAAAGGTGATTTGTCAAGCCCTGGAAATAGAGGCTGGCAACCAGCAGGCAAATTCCCACTCCATACAAGCGAGGTAGCCGTTCCGGTTTCCCGACTTTATGGATATAGGGCATGGCAGCAATTGCCATGAGACTGGGAATTAGGAACAAAAAACTGCTGGCGAACAAGCTGACATCGAAAGGCTGAGAGGAAGTGACATATTTGGTGAAAAAGGGGCGCACCGCTTGATTGGCAAGTTGGAAACTAAAAATTACCAAGCCCATTGCTAGAATGAATCCCCAGCGATCGCCTACTGCCTTTGGTTGTTTGCCCGCCTCTGCCACTTCCTTGCGAGTGGAAACGCCCCGCAGGGCATACAAGGAAAGTCCCAGTTGAAAAAGATCGGCAACCGCAATCCAGTAGAACAGCGTTAACGGGTTATCCAGGTTAACCATCCCAGCGCCAGCGACAGTCGCACTCACAATCGCGCCGTGGAAAACTGCTTGATAACTTCCAGCAACAGTGGCTCTTTTGTCTTTCCCTGCTAATTGAATAATTAGGGGATAGATCAGTAAGTAACTGCTTTTGAAAAACAGCATGCACAACGTGAAGCCCAAAAACTGCTCGATACTACTAGCAGTTGCCATCAGCGCAGTCATAACAGCAGTTCCCGTTTGGCCAACATAGAGAACCCACTTGAGTTCCACCCATCGCGCTAACACTCCCCACAAAGGCGCACTCAGCACCACCGCGAGACGGCACATGAAAATGTAGTATCCCGTGTAGGATAAGTCCTCGACACCGAAGACTTTGCTAAAAAACTGGGGATAAAACGGCGACAGCAAAACTTCGGTGAATAATCCCAGGAAGATGCACAAAAAGAGTGCGCCATACGTGAATCGCGATGGTTTCATAGTTGCGTTCTGTTATTAGTCATTAGTCATCACTCGATAATCACTTTTGACTAGTAAGGCGACTCCTCGCCCCTACGGACTAAGGACTGCCCCGAACGGGGGAATTTCATCCCTCATCCCTAATCTTTCCTAATCTTTAACCCCGAACTCCTGGAAGACATTGCGCTGCTGAACGGGATAGATGGTGCGCCCAGTGAGAGTGTTGATAATTACAGAATTGCGGTGTGCCCCTAGTCCCAAATCTGGTGCGCCTACGCCGTGAGTATGCAACTCGCCATTCTGGAGGAAAATCTGATTAGGAATGTCACGAGTGAGTGCCAATCGATAGTCAAAATTAACCACATAGCGATTCTGGCTATCCCACTGAAGCAGCGATCGCACCCCATCAATGCAATCTGGGATAGCATGGCGATATCCGGTGGCAAGGATAATGCAGTCTGTCTCGTGGGTGAAATACTCTTCCTGCTGCCATTGGCGGTATCCTAGCCGATAACCAGAATTTGTCTTCTCGACTTCCTTTACCTCCAGGCTGGAGAGCAAGCGTACCTCCGGGTGGTTGCCCCCCACAGATCGCTCGTAGAGCAAGTTGTAGATGTCTGCAATCGTGCCAAAACTAATCCCTTTGTAGAGGAGATCTTGCTCTCCCCGAACGCGATCGCGCTGTTGTGGCGGTAGGTGATAGAAATAGTGAATGTAATCTGGGGAAAAATGCTCTAGCCCCAATTGGGAATACTCCATCGGGAAAAAACCAGGTGAACGAGTGTGCCATTCCAGGCGATAGCCGCAACTCTCCTGTTCTTGCAACAGTTCGTAGAAGACTTCCGCAGCACTTTGCCCAGAACCAATCACCGTAATGGAACCAGCATGGCGACAGCGATCGCGCTTCTGCAAAAACTCCGCAGCGTGGAAGATCTTCTCTTGCGAGAGCCAAGCTTGAAAACAAGGCGGTACTCTGGGAATACTGCCCACCCCAAGCACAAGATGCCGCGCGTAGTAAGACTGGATTTCTCCTGTTGTCGGATTGCGGGCTTGCAGTTGAAAGTAACCTTCCGGCGTTCCCTCCTGCCAAGTAATTGCCTCCACCCGCTGACTGAAACGACAGCTTCGCAATTGCCCAGCCACCCACTGACAGTAGTGATTGTACTCCCGCCTGGGAATGTGAAATGCCTCCCAGAAATAGAACTGGTAAAGACGCGAGTGGGCGTGCAAATAGTTGAGGAAACTAAAGCGGCTGCAAGGATCAGCCATCGTCACCAAATCTGCCAGAAAGGGCACCTGAATCGTCGTGCCCTCCATCAACAAACCCGGATGCCACTGAAACTCCCGCTTCTGCTCCAGAAACACCGCATCAATATCCGAAATCGGCTCCAAAAGCGCCGCCAAACCGAGATTAAACGGACCAATCCCTACCCCCAACAAATCATAAATTTTCTCATTCATCTCCGTTGCCTCCTCTGCGTCTTTGCGGTTCAAACTGCCTCTCAAACTCAAAGCGATCGCAAAACATCAACGCCCCCTGCTTATCCGGCAAATTTATTGCCCCTTGAAACACAAACCCACAGCGCTTAAAAATGTGAATCATCTTGTGATTGCGAATATCTGGCTCAGTCACCACCCTTTGCGTTTCCGAGTGCTGAAACTGAAACGCCGTCATTGCCCGCAACAGAGGCAGTGCATACCCCTTCCCCAAAAACTGCGGCGAGCCAATCAACAAATGAATCCCCTGATCCGCAGGCTGGGCAGAATAATACTTCCCCACAACATCGTCAATTGCCCAGTAAGACTCCCAGTAACTCATCGGCACCCCATCCAATAACCCGATGTATGAAACTTGGTGCGGGTCAGCTAGTGCCTTTTGCAAATGGGCACGCATCCTGTCTATAGAAAATGCCAGCTTCCAAAAGGGGATGACGTGGGGCTGATTCATCCAGTCGTGAATCCGCAAGAGATCTTCTTGCAGCGTGACAGGGCGAAAGCTAATCACTTTGTCAATCTCGGCATCGTAGGTTTGATAAGCCATTTCAGATGCAGTTTTAGGTGAAGACATTAATACCTCCACATGTAAAGGGGATTGTCAATTTCGGCGTAAACCGATTGCGTTGCCACCGAACCCACCAGTTCATCCATGTCGTGGAACCGCGTTAACAGATTTGCCTTGCCGCGTAGTTTCGGCTGACGGAGGTTGTGCAACAGCATCGATTCTCCTGTGTCCAACCTGTCGAATTCATCCAAAGCAATACGCAGTTCCTTCAACAGCACTTGCTCCTCGATTAACCCCGCCACGCCAAAAGCGTTAATCAAACCGAAGAGGTTGTTGATAAACAGATAGTAAGTAAGGCGCTCATCCACCACTGCATCGGCACACACCGTCTGGCTTTTCTCGCCGATACCAGGGAGAATGCTCTCCAAAACAGCATGGAAGGAACGGCGGTAGTAGTAGCCCTGATTATCCCGATAGAAAAAGTGAGCTGGATAACCTTGCTCCAGTTGCAAGACGCTATTTTGCTGATGTGCCTCCACAGCAATACCGTGGGTAAAATAGAGCCAGAGAACTGGTTCTAGAGAAATTTGCAAGTAGCGTCGGAACCACTCTAGGCTGACTTCTCCAGTCGAGCGCTGTTCTTTGTCAGCCAGCCAACGCACAATTTGAGCTAGCCGCGAACCTTCCCCTGTGAGGGAATCCTGGCAGAGGGCGATCATGCAAGTGGCATTAGCGGCGCAGTCGTACCGCAAGGGATTGCTACGTAGAACAGTGGCAAAGCCGGACTCTTTTTGATCTTCTAGGGGAATAGTGATATAAGCGGGATCGCGAATAATCTCAAAGTCGGGGAAGTGAGCCTGTAAATCTTCGCCAATCGGACTCTCAAGAAGGCGCGTGATCTCTACTCCCCGTTCCAATTCTTTCTGCAAGTTCCCTCGCACGGAGTTGGTAATTTTTACCTGCAACGACAGCTTCCACATGAATGCCGCCTCGGGATGGTAAACCGTGCGGATTGAGGAAGTGGGTTGGTAAGCTTTACCTTCTCTCCCCAAATCTTGTAGTAATCCCTGTTGCAGAAGCTTCTGCACGGCGGGCTGATGTTGCAGCCACTTCGCTTGCCAGGGGTGAACGGGAACTAATGCATACTCGTCTTCACTGCAGTAGGCACTTTTAAAGTTGCTGCTAACTTCGGGATCGGAGAGTAGTTCTGCTTTAATTAGAGCTGTGGCTGTCTGCGGCAGCGCCGAGCCTTCCTTGACAATAGAATGGTGAGCGCGGAAATAATGCAGGGAGAACTGTGCTTTTAGTTCCGGGGAATAAAGGGCTACCTCTTCATCCGTAAAGCCCTGACGACTTTTTGGGGTAGGGTGGAAATGATGCCCCAGAACAAGAGATTGTTCAGTTTCGATAAACGAGCGATTTAAGGAATAGAGAGAGTCACTCTTGCGAGCCTGGATAAACTGTTCCAGGTGCTGACAGCTTTGAATCACTCGCAGCAGGAGCTCATCCTGATTTCCATCACTCCCTCGGGTAAGGGTGAGTTCCTTCGTAATCAGTGCCACCAGGGTAAGATAATCTAGCTCTAGCAGTTTGCCCCCGGCAGGCTGGTAATACATGGGGAAATCAAACAGATGACGACCTGTTGCAGACCAATAGCGCAACCCAGCGAACAGTTGTATGCTTTGGTGGGGAAGGGAGCAGCAAATGAACTCCCTTGCATTTGTCCTTTCTGATCGCTCGCCTTCTCCGGTTTCTCGCAGATAACAGTTGAGAAAATTTTGAAGGGTGGTACGCTCTGCAATCTCTTTATTGGTGTAATGAAGATTCGGTGGTGTGGTTGCGAGGGTTGGTGAAATCATGGCTCATTTCCAATTGATATCAAGTTTGGTTAAACACCCATAGTTGTGGCAGACCGGAAATGGGGAGACGCGAGTACGCGGGGAATTTTTTGATTCATCAAACGGAGTTCATACAATTGCCTAAACGCTTGACTTCGTTCAAAATCGCGGTGATTTGCGCCCTGGTGGTGCGAGGATTCAAAAGGGTGAATTTGAGATACACCTGCTGGGCGATTTGAGTTTGAGCGATTACTGCTTCACCGCTTTGCATCAGGCTGGTGCGAATACGGTGGTTGATCTGATTGAGATTGATTGCCTGAGTATGGGGAGGACAATAGCGGAATACTACCGCGTTAATAGTGGGATAATTAGCCAGTTCCAGCACTGCATCCGCCTCGATTAAGCCTGCCGTCTCCTGCGCCAGCTCAATAGTGGTATCAACTATCTCTGCAAAGCCTTTCTGCCCCAAAGCTTGCAGGGACACCCACAACTTCAAGGCATCAAAGCGGCGGGTGGTTTGCACGGATTTGGTAACTAAGTCTGGAACGCCTGCGGCTTCGTTTGCCTCAGGGTTGAGATAGTCGGCATGACGCTCGATTAAGTGGAAGTGAGTGCGATCGCGCAGTAAAAATGCTCCACAGCTAATAGGCTGGTAAAACAGCTTGTGAAAATCCACTGCGATGGAGTCAGCAGCGGCAATCCCAGCTAGTTGGTGACGGTGGCGATCGCTTAAGATTAAGCCTCCCCCATAGGCGGCATCGACGTGCAACCAGAGTTGGTGCTTCTGCGCCAAGACAGCCAGTTCCGGCAGGGGATCAATGCTGCCAAAATCGGTTGTGCCTGCGGTTGCTACGAGGGCAACGGGAAGGAGCTCTTCCGCCTGGAGTTCTCGAAGTTTGCGCTCCACAGCAGCAGGGCAGAGGCGATTATGCCTGTCTGTTTCCACTGCCACCACAGCTTCTTCTCCTAAACCCAATAGTGCAGCCGCTTGACGAATGGTGAAATGGGAGACTGTCGAGCAGAGAATGCGAAAGCACTGTGCTTGGGGAGGCAACCCCTGACGCTGCACAGAACAATTCAGGTGGGTTTGGGCATAGTAATCCCGTGCGAGCAACAGCCCCATAAAATTGGATTGCGTCCCCCCACTCGTAAACACCCCATCCGCTGCGGAATCGTAGCCAAACCACTGACAGAGCCACCTCGCCAACCGCTGCTCCAACAACGTTGCTGCCGGGCTTTGATCCCAGGAATCCATAGACTGATTGCTGGCGCTAATCAGCACCTCAGCCGCCAGGGCTGGTATCAGCGGCGGGCAGTGTAAGTGAGCCACGCAGGTAGGGTGAGAAACCACAACGGCATGGTTGAGAATGGTTGCACTTAACTCGTTAATAATAGTTTGCAATTGTTTCCCAGTTGTGGGATAGGGATCGAGCTTTGCGAAAGCAGCCGCTAATTTTTCTGGATCCGCGCCACTGTAAGGCTTCTCCTGACAGGCAAAAGCTTTGATGAGGACATCCTGGGCAGCCGTGATCGCACTTCGGTAAGCGCTAATGCTTTCTTGGGAATTGCTGAGAAAACGGTTTTCAAAGCGTTCTGGATGCAAGTTGGTTTCCCTTCCTATTGATGAGTCTGTGTCGGTCAGAATTTGCTGGTAGAGATTGCAGAGGTGCTCCAGGTGCGGAGGGGAAATAGTTTCGGAGTGCGTTAGTTCCTCTCCTCTGCTCCCCTGCTCCCCGCTATTAGCCCACTTCTGCCGCCTTTACCGCTGCCTGAAATATCTCGCTAACGCTGTCGATTTCCTCGGCTGTAATAATTAGGGGAGACAAGAAACGAACCACACTGCCGTAACGCCCTCCGAGTTCCAGGATTAATCCCCGACGCAAACATTCGGTTTGAATGCGCTGCGCCGTAGTGGGATCGGGAGGATAACAACCGAGGGAGTCTGCGGGTGCGTCAGGATTAACAATTTCTACCCCAATCATTAAGCCGCGTCCGCGCACATTCCCCATTGAGTGCGAGTTAGACTGGATTTGCTGGAGGTGGCGCATGAAGCGATCACCTACTGCCTGGGCGTGTTCTGCCAAACCTTGCTGTTGGGTGTAGCGAATCGCGGCTGTCCCTGCTGCCATCGCAAGCTGATTTCCTCGAAAAGTCCCAGAATGAGTGCCCGGTTCCCATAAGTCCAGGGCTTCGTCATACAAAACAACCGAGAGCGGTAAGCTGCCTCCAATCGCTTTCGAGAGTACCACTACATCCGGCGTAATCCCGGTATGTTCAAAAGCGTACAGCTTGCCCGTGCGTCCTAATCCCGTTTGAATTTCATCGACGATTAAGGGAATGTGGCGATCGCGTGTGATACGTCGCACTTCGCGCACCCACTCATCTGGGGCTGGATTCACCCCACCTTCTCCCTGAACAATTTCGGTGATCATTCCAGCAGGCGGAACAACGCCGCTTTCGGGATCATCGAGTAGGTGTTCAATGTAGTGGCTACTAGCACGCTCTCCCGCTTCGCCACCCAACCCAAACGGGCAGCGGTATGAGCTAGGATAGGGAAGGAACTGAACCTCACTCATCAGTCCTGCCACGGCAGTCTTCGGAGCCAAGTTGCCTGTCAAGCCTAAGGCTCCGTGAGTCATGCCGTGGTATCCCCCAGAAAATGACAGCATACTCCGTCGTCCAGTTGCCGTTTTAACGAGTTTGACAGCAGCTTCCACCGCATCAGCCCCGGAAGAACCGCAGAATTGAATCCGCGCTTTCTGAGCAAATTCAGGCGGCAGACTGGCGAATAATTCTTCCACAAACTCGTTCTTAGTTGGCGTAGTTAAATCCAGCGTTTGCAAGGGGCAGTTCTGTTTGAGCGCAGTCTGCATCGCTTCGATGACAACAGGATGATTGTGTCCTAGGGTTAGCGTGCCAGCGCCTGCTAGGCAGTCAATGTAAAAATTGCCATCAGCATCTTTGACATAAATTCCCTGTGCTTCGCGGATGGCGAGGGGAATCCGGCGTGGATAAGAGCGAGCGTGGGATTCCCGTTGAGCCTGATGCTCTAGATAGTAGCTTGAGCTTGGTCCTGGTAGAGAGCGGCTGGGGAAATCGCGTTCCTTGTCCAGCCACGGGCTCTCTTGAACCTCTGAACTACTGCGAAGTTTTTGCATGGTTAAATCCCTCTAGCTTTAACTAGTGCAAGTAAATTTCAACAAGCGTGGTTAAAACTATAAATTTACTCAAGAAGTATGTCAATAGTTTGCACAAAAAAATTCTCCCTACATAGATAACGGCGGTTTCAGGAAAGAATGAAAAGCGCTTACTGTCCGCTTCCTGACAGTCGAACAGGAGGTTCAGAAACGCCAGAGTTGGTCAGCGCACGCTGAGATTCTAAAAATCCGCGAGGAAGTGAAGCAACGAACTGGAGTGCAGCCAGACTCAGCTCCCCTAATCGGCGAGTTGTGACAGGGAGAAGGTAGGCATGGCTGAAGTATCGATCTCTGTCTAGACTCCTGAACAAGAAAGGCAGAAGGCAGAAGAATGTTGAAGGTTATGACTAACCTGTAACCTGTAATATTCCTCCTGCCATCAAGCGCAAAGCGAGATCAAATCAAAAACATCAGAGATTGGCTACCATTCGAGAGAGTATTTAATACTCAATCTCCTGCCTCTAGCCGCAGCGTATGTACTATCATTACTCTGCAATTGAGAGACTACTGGGAAGTATTGGTTATTAAACAAATTCTCAATACCTATTTGTAGCGTGCCTGAGCCAATCTCAATGCTACTAATGTAGTCTACTATGAAATAGCTCTCTACAGGTCTTTTCCCAAAAGCAGTGCTATCATCAAAGACATCGCGGCTTCCAGAGAATAGAGCTTGGAGGCGATTGCGCCAACCTGGTGAAGTTTCATTTTCGACGTAAGCAGTAACCTTTAAAGGCGGAATCCGAAATCCATCCAGGGGATCGTAATCTCCGTCATCCCCTTGGTCGATTTCACCTCCCAAGAGTGTGAGCGAGCTGCCCAGTTGCCAGTTATCGCTCGGCTGGGCATCAACCGCCACTTCAATACCGTATACCCGTTCAGGAGCGCGAACCACTGTGTTAGGAGCCGAAAAGGTAGTCCCCAACTCTGACTGGTTGTAGAAAGTGGAGAGAGATGCTTCCACTGCATCCCATTGACCACGGATACCAATTTCGTAGTTGTTTACCTTTTGTGGTTCTGGGCGTAAAGTCTCCACGGAAAAAGTTGGGGGAGCATTGCGCAGAACCAAGCCAATGTCTGCCAGAGAAAAGCCCTGAGCGAAGTTAGCGAACACACCTACCTCGTCTGTCAGGGAGTACACTGTGCCAATATTAAACAGAGTGGCATCGAAGTCGAGATCGCCGCCCTGAATAACCTCATCGGGATTAGCTAAAGTCGTAAAATCATCGACGCTCACGCCAGCGTTTTCGTAGCGCACGCCCCCACGCACAAGCAAGCGATCGCTAACATCCCAACTTAACTGGGCAAACAGACCGAGGCTGTTTAGTTTCAAAGGCGGAGTCCAAATGCGCTCGCCCGTGCGTTCAAAATCTAAACCGCCACTAGCGTCGAAAGTTTCTGCATCGAACGTCGTTACAGGCTGAACGGTATCTTCATTAAAGTAATCTACCCCCCATAAAAGTCTGGCAGTTTCTTGGTCAGATAAAGGGGTTTCAATCTGCAAGCGCCCGCCAAACTTCTCTGATTCCACCCGGGATTGATAGATTAAATTGCCTAAGCTTGGGAATTCTCGACCGTCAAACGGAAAAAATCGCGTTAGGTAATCCCGATAGTACAACTGAGCTTGCACATCGCTACCAAAAAGATCCTCATTGTTATATTCCAAATTGAGCAACGTATTCTTGTTTCCTGGCGGTTCATCTAAACTGAGTCCCTCTCGCGTACGTGCTTTTTGTCTGCCTGGTATTTCGTCGACGCTGGGATCGGTAGCATAATCCGGGTATTGCCGATCATCAAAGCGGTTAAATGTTAGTTGTAGGCGTTGTTGCTCGTCAAAATCTACGCCAATTTTGCCTAAGAAGTTGATGGTTTCGGCATCTGCAAAACCGCCTTGAGCGTTAGGGTCAGGGGGAATGCGATCGCCTTCGGCATCAAAAAAGCTCCCGGTACTGGTAACTTCTGCATTGAGAACATAGTCAAACTTGCCCTCAGTACCAGAAACGAATTGTCGAAGCTCGTAGCCAATACTATCGTCAAAATTGGTAAGGGAACCATTTACCCCGACAGTGGTTATAGCAAGGGGTTCATCAGTGGGTTTTCTAGTAATAATATTGATAATGCCGCCAGTTGCCCCATTGCCGTAAATCGCACTAGAACCACGAACAACTTCAACGCGTTCAATCGCAGCGGGAGCGATGGTTCTGAGATCCCGAAAAGCATTCCGACTTGTGGATTGAGGCACGCCATCGATCAACACCTGAGCATCACGCCCCCGCAAAGTTTGCCCAAATGTACTGCTGCTTTGAGTGGAGGTAGCTAAACCCGGAACCAACTGACCGAGAATATCTTGTAAGTTACTCGTTAAGTTCCTTTGTTCTTCTATTTGTTGGCGATTAATTACTGTGGTAGAGCGCGGCAACTCCTCTTCTTGTTCTTGGGTGCGAGTAGCAGTAACAACCAGTTCAATCGGCTCCTCTCCTTGGGCTCCTGGTGGCTGAGCTTCAGGCGCGGGGCGCTCCGGTTGTGTCTCACTCACAGGCGAGGGGGAAGTCACACTAAATGCCAGCCCCTGGGCGTTAGAAATAACTTCCGCACTTGGCACAGATCCTGTACCTGTCACGGTTACTCGGATACTGCTGGGATTCTGTTGCGTCACTGTCACCAACTCGATTCCAGGAGCTGGATTTTGTGAGCGAAAAGTTTCCTCTTCTGGTAACCGTAACTGGGCATTGGCGACATCTATCGCTAATGTCTCACCATAGGTAGTTTCAAAGGTTTGAGGTGCAGCGCCATCCGCCGTTTCTAGGATAACTTCAATTCCCCTCTCGGAGCGATTAATCTGCACGCCAGTTACTTGATTTACCTGTGCCGAGGCGGGCTGCGCGGCTAACCCTGAGACTGTACTCGTCGCTAACAAAGCGCTAAATAAATACTGCTGTTTCACGAACTCTCCTCATACAAACGCGGAATAACACTGAGAGTGAGGCTCGAAACTTCAGGCAGGATTGAACGCAACAATCCCCTAGAGTTGGCACTGCTAGACAACTCCACTGCCCGAGATGGTTCCGAGACGTTTAGCTTGTTAGAAGCAATTCTTAGTTATTAATACTCAACCATGATATTAATGCAAAGTCAATATCAAGAAACTTCATCGCGTGACTATCTTGATTGCGCTTCTATCCGAGCTTGGCAGGGATTTCGGGCTTATAAATTCAGCAAAAGTTAACCTGAATGCAAATAATTATGATAATTTGTATTAGCCCGCTTGACAGTAGTTGGCATTAGACCGTACGCCTCCTTGAGAAGTGATATAGCGAGAAACACTGCTTTGTTTGCCCTCAATGCCTCTGGTCTCAAGGTGACTTATGGTGAAAGCTCAGTCGTATCCGACCTCTCAATCGCGTTTTCTCGGGGGGATTACGGCAGTTGTGGGTCCCAATGGCTCTGGTAAGAGTACAGTTTTGCGTGCCTTGGCACGGTTGCTTTCCCCAACACAGAGGGCAATCTATTTAAACGGTGACAACATTGCCCAACTCTCCACCCGCGCGATCGCTCGCCAACTTGCCATTCTCCCCCCCCAATCGCCCCAAATCCCGGCAGGCGGACAGTTTGGGAAGTAATTAGCTATGGTCGTTATCCCCATCAGGGACTACTCAAGGGCATTTCCAAAGCTGATCGTGGGGAAATGGAGTGGGCAATTGAGATGACAGGATGGGAGTCTTTAGCAGAGCGAGCCGTGGATACCCTCTCCGGTGGGGAGCGACAGCGGGCATAGATCGCCCTAGCCTTGGCACAGCAAACCCAGGTGTTGCTACTGGATGAACCCACCACGTCTCTCGATATTCGCCATCAACTAGAAGTCTTGTCCCTGATGCGGAAACTGAATCGCAACCACGGCATTACGGTGGTTGGGTGCTGCACGATTTGAACCAAGCGGCAACTTACAGCGATCGCATGGTGGCATTGCAATCGGGTGAAGTGGTAACTGAGGTAACCCCGGCTGAGGTGATGACTTCCCAGACGCTTCGTGAGGTTTTTGGAGTGGAGATGGCGATTTTGTCTCATCCGGTGAGTGGTTTGCCTGTGTGCCTTCCCTGTGATCTTGAATGCAAAGGAGCAGAGGGGTGGAGGGGCAGAGGAGAAAAAAATTAATCTGCTCAAAGGGAAGTTGTACAAAGAGGATCATGGGATTGAATCGAATCAGCAGGCGCAGTTTTTTATTAGCAACGGCAGCGTTTGGGTTAGTGACGGCTTGCGACGCTACCCAGTCTTCCCAGCAGGAAGTTAGCAGCGATGGCATACCGAAGCGGTTCGTAGCACTGGAGTGGGTTTTGGTGGAAGATTTACTGGCTCTGGGCATTCAGCCTGTGGGGGGTGACATATCTCGGAGGTTTTGACATTCTCTCCGCCCTAAAACCTTCATGAAGCTGGACGCTTCATTTGGTTTTGAGGACGGGAATTCCTAACATCACTGCTAAGATTTCCTGCTTCAACCACACCACTTACCTCCAAACCGTTACCGTTTTGGGTGCAGAGATGGTCGTATCCACAGGCGTGTGTTCCTGTGTGCCCCACAGTAGGTAGTCCCATCCTCAAGATGTTGATGGCAGCGTTGGTATCCCGGCAAAGTACCGTTCCACAACTGCATCGGTGGGTTCTGGTACTTAGGGATTTTTTCACCTTGGCTAGTTCAATTCCAGAAACATCAAACTCACTGGAAAAGATTGAGAGTAAGTTGCGCTCTGTAGTGAGGGTTTAATTCCATTGCTGACATTTGCAAGAGATCTAATGGCTGCTCACGCCCCAATCGAGTCGCCGGAGCCAGTCGTAGAGCAACTTGAGGTCAAAGAGGGAAACATTTTCGAGGCTGGTTGCTCCGATTTGATAGTGGCAAAGATACTCAGCCTGGCTCTCTGTTAACTCTAAGCGCTCAAATTCTGATTGAATAGATGCGATCGCCTCTTCTTTCAGCTTCTTCTGTTGCTCTGTTTCCTCTGGCAGAATTAAATCTTCTTCTGAATACTCTTGGAAACCGGGATCTTCTTGTTCGATGTAGTGAGGAATATCAGTCATCATTAAGCGCGGGCTTCATTTCATATAAAGTCTAAATCCTAAGCCCATTAAATCTGCAAGCAATGCCTAGCGTGCAAGTTCGTTTACGCACCTCCCATGAGGATGCAACGCTTTCCATCTTGAAACAATACAATCGGCTAAATAATTCGCATCTTGGGCGATTCCCGAAAACCTTCCTGAACCCCACGTATACAACCACGGAAGTCCCAAAAAGTACAATCCCTCCACACTAGTTACGCCGCGTTCGTGGCAGGGCTCACCATTCCCGTTGAATACAGGAAGCTCTATCCAACTAAAATCAGTCCCATACCCTGTGCACCAAACAACAGCACCGATATTTGCTCTCTCATAGTCAAGTTGTAGAACTTCCTCCTTTGGCTCCCACACTGGCTTATAGGGAGGTTCAGTTGGGGCTGGAATTTGGTTCTTTTCTATAAATTGATCAATGTTTCTCTTAATCTTTTCAGCACTCGCATCTGCATGATCCAAGTTTTGCTTGAGGTTGCCTTCAAATTCGAGATGGCTACCACTAATGTTGTTTAACCTCCCGTACAGATGCATTCCTTCTAAAGCGCGTTGTCGCAGATCAATCTCGCGCCCACCATCGCGCCCGGTAAGATAATGATTAGTCTTGAGCCTTGCTTTCTCTTTTTGGGGATGTTCGTGAATCGGCAAATCGTAATATCCCATCATATCTAACCAATCGACGACATCCTTACCTCGATACCGTCGCGCTGAACGAGGGGCACTCCCGACGCATAGATGCACTTTTTTGCCAGCAAAGTGCAAATCCTCAGCAATCTGACACCCTGACTGTCCTGTTCCCACGACTAATACGTCTCCTTCGGGTAACGACTGCGGGTTTTGGTACTCCGAGGAGTGTAATTGCACGATGTCTTTGGAAAGCCTTTCTGCTATTCTCGGCACTTTGGGAGTATGGTAACCACCCACTGCAATTACCACCTGGTTTGCTTTGTAGTCCCCAATCGAAGTGGTTAATTCCAAGATATCCTCGGAATCACACTTGCGAATTCTTGATACTTCCACGCCTTCTCTCAAGGGAGGATTAAATGATTCCGCATAGTCCTGGATGTATTTCACGATTTCATCTTTTTGCATAAAGCCGTGAGGTTCATTTCCTTGGTAAGGATAGCCAGGAAGCTTGCATTGCCAATTGGGTGTCACCAAACAGAAAGAATCCCAGCGTTGAGAGCGCCATGAATGTCCAATCCTATTTTTCTCGAATACGAAGTGATCGATGCCTCTTTCCTTGAGGCAATAGCTGATGGACAGCCCTGCTTGACCTCCTCCTACAATAATGACGGAATAGTAGTTTTTCATGGGCTAACCTCTCGCTCGCTTATAAAGACTACTTCGGTAAAGTGATCTTTTTCGCCTGAGTGGATTTGGATTCGAGCTAGTGCAGCTATACCGCAAAAACTGGCTTCTCTATAACCTCAAGCGTTAATAACCACAAGATATAATTTAGGAACTCGAACTTCCTGTATTTTTAGCTACAAAACACTACTGAGTAACCGTGTTTCCGTTTTAGGATTGGGCAGCGGAGTCGCTTTTGGCACTGTAAACTGGATTACGAACAAACAAAATTCCACTCTGAAATTAAGAACTAATACTAATTCTGTTAGCCAAGACCATGGAGTGAGCGATCACAGTTGTCAAGGCGTTGCTTATAACTACTATGAATCTACCTTGAAATCGGGGAATACTCGTAGATTAGCAATTCCGTTATCCACTCCCCATTCAGCTTTTCGGTAGGTCAAACAAAACCGAACTCATGTAATGCTCTGCCCAGTCCTCTCCAAACGCTTTTTCGAGTACCCGACGGGTTTTATCATTCTGCTGTTGCTTCGTGCAGTAGTAGTGCTGTGCGGCGAAATTTTCTTGTTGCTGCTGGGCTGATACGGGCTGCGCCTGGAGTGCTTGGCGGCAGTGAAGTTGCAGAAAGTCTTGAACGCGCTCCAGAAACTGCGTTTCTTCTTGGGTGTCAGTTGGGCGAACCAAGAGGCAAAACTCCGAAAAGATGTCTCCCCACTCCGGGATAGGGCGCGGTTGGGAAAACTCGATAGGAGGTAGGGCAGCAAGTGCTTCTCGATAGGATGGGGAGAGGGTGCGCTCTGCATTAAGAGGAGAGAGATCGGCGATCGCCAAGCTAATTTGTCCCCTTCCCCCTACTAAATCGCAGCCAAACATCGGCAAAGCGTACTCAATCCTGGGAAACATCACGCAGTGTAAAATATCGAGGTTTTTGCCCACTTTTGCCAGTTCTAGGTGCAGTTTGCGAAACTGGGCGGTTTGGTAACAGTGGTTTTCAATCGTGAGTTTGTCTCCTTCTAAGCGCCCTTCCACATAACCGAGTCCCTTTGGCAAGGAAAAGGGCGAGAGATCAAGGTTCTGCTGCCAACAAGACTCAATTACGTTAGCAAGCTGGCGAATCAGCGGGTGTTGTTCCTCGCGCAAGGAAGGTTTTAATTTTTCTGACATACTAATCGTTCCGGCATTCCATTCCACCTTGAGGATATACTAGGAGGGGCAACCAACCATCGTTAATAAAGAAAACATTAAGGAGAGAGGTTTGATGTTTGGTTTAGGATTGCCGGAAGTCGCTATAGTAGGAGTTGTCGCACTGCTAATCTTCGGTCCCAAGAAAGTGCCCGAAGTGGGTAGCGCCCTGGGTAAAACCTTACGCGGCTTCAAGGAAGAAATGAATAATCCCCAAGAAGACACTAGCGATTCCCAGCAAAACGATACCTGATCTCAACTGCGATCAAACACCTACATTCAGGGGAGACGCGGGGACGCGGAGAGGAGAACTGTGAATTTCCAATTAGAAAATGTTGTTCCTTGGGGACGATCCTTTCATGAATACACCAAGATGTTAAACTTGAGCAATGCGGCAATCAAATCTTGCACATATATACAACGATGTAGCTTAATGGGAGTTTATGGAAGTTGATTCCTGTTCCCAAAAAAGCTTCTCTTTTATTCTTTGCGCCCTTCCCGTCTTCGTGGTTAGCTACTAATAAGTAACAGAAGGTTGGGAAGAATTTTCCGCCCCTGCGGCTTGGGGGCGATGTCCGTTTTCGTCAGAGGGTTGCCGCTGCTGAATTAACTGAATAGCACGGCTGACGCTTTCGGGGAGAATTACTACCAAGTTTTTAGTTCCTGCCTGATCTAAACCAACTCCAATTGCTTTAGTTTCATCCAGGATGGTTTCGTAGCAGGTATCGGGGTTTTCTTTCTTAATTCCTCCCACAATTAAATCTGCTGCCTCGCCCCGCGATCGCCCCCTAGTATCATCATCTTCCTTAACGATTACCCAGTCAAAAATGCGGGCGGAAAGCTCTCCCAGCATAATCAAATCTTCATCGCGGCGATCGCCTGGTCCACCCACCACACCAATCCGCTCTCCATCCCAGTTGCTAACAAAGCCACCCAGCGCTTGATAGCTAGCAGGATTGTGGGCATAGTCTACCAAGGCGTGGTAATCCCCTAAATTAAACAAGTTCATCCGCCCTGGTGTCTGATTGGCCGAAGGAGAGAAGGTTTTTATCCCTTGGCGAATAAGATCTAGCTCTACTCCCTGGGTATAAGCTGCCGAGGATGCTGCGAGGGCATTGGCAATCATAAAGGGGGCTAAACCTCCCATCGTCATGGGAATCTCGCTTGCATGCTCGAGGCGGTATGTACTATGCCCATCCCAAATGGAGAGATAGCCATTTTCATAGACTGCTGCCAACCCACCTCGCCTGGTGTGATCTCGCACCAAGGCGTTATCAGGACTCATGGAGAAGTAAGCCACCTTGCCTTCCACTTGCTCTGCCATTTTGGCGACTAGCGGATCTTCTGCGTTTAAAACTGCATATCCCTGGGAACTAACTGTTTCTGCCACCACACTTTTCACGCGAGCCATTTCTTCCACAGTATCGATATCATCTAGCCCCAAGTGATCCGCAGCAACATTTAACACTATCCCTACATCGGAGGCATCAAACGCCGTTCCCGAACGCATTAATCCCCCGCGAGCAGTTTCTAACACAGCAACTTCCACAGTGGGGTCTTTGAGAATCACATTCGCACTCTGGGGTCCTGTCGTATCGCCTTTTTCGACTGTATGATCGTCGATATAAATCCCGTCTGTAGTCGTGTAACCCACTACTTGTTGAGTCTGGCGGAAGATGTGAGCGGCTAGGCGAGTGGTTGTAGTTTTTCCATTTGTCCCGGTGATGGCAATAATGGGAATCCGGCTCGGACTTCCCTGAGGAAACAGCATATCCAGCACAGGCGCAGCTACGTTGCGGGATATACCTTCGCTGGGACGCACGTGCATGCGGAACCCAGGAGCGGCATTGACTTCGATCACCACTCCGCTTACCTCCCGGAAGGGTTTGCTGATATCGGGAGTAACTGCGTCAATCCCAGCAATATCCAAGCCCACAATCTTGGCAACTCGCTCTACCAGCCAGATATTATGAGGGTGGATATCGTTCGTGCGATCAATCGCCTTGCCGCCTGTACTCAAGTTGGCAGTCGCTCGCAGGTAAGCAACTTCATCTCGCGGCGGCACGCTATCAAGATCGTAGCCTTGCCGCTTTAAGACATTGGTTGCCACCTGGTCGATTTGAATTTTGGTGAGTACCTTATCGTGCCCTTCGCCGCGATTGGGGTCACGGTTGGTTTCTTCCACTAGTTCTGCGACTGTGGATTTCCCATCCCCGACTACACAAGCGGGAATCCGTTCCGCAACAGCAACGAATTTCCCGTCTACCACTAAAATACGATGGTCATTGCCGCGATAGAAGCCTTCCACAATCACCGAGCGGGTTCTAGAGGCTTCACTGGCAGCATCATAAGCAGCTTCGGCTTCTTCCCAACTATTAATATCGATGGTGATGCCCCGTCCGTGATTGCCATCGAGAGGCTTAATCACAATCGGGTAGCCGCCTACTCCCTCAATCGCTTCTTCTAGCTCATCGAGGTACTGAATAACCACCCCACGAGGAACTGGAACCCCCGCATCTTCTAGAATTTGTTTCGTTCCCTCTTTGTCGCTCGCCAACTCCACTGCCAACATCCCAGAGCGATCGCTGAGGGTGGCTTGAATGCGCTTCTGGTTGATCCCATAGCCCAACTGAATCATGGCACGTGCCCCTAGGCGCATCCAGGGGAGGTTACGCGCCCCGGCTTCTTTAACCAGCGCTTCTGTACTTGGTCCCAGAGCGGCGTTGTTTGCCAGGTCTTCCAGGTCTTCTAGGTCTTTTTCTAGCTCTTGTTGGGGATAGCTGCCGTGATCTAGAATACTTTGGCACAGTCGAACTGCTGCCCTCCCTGCATAACGACCCGCCTGTTCCTCCTGGTACTCAAACACCACGTTGTAAATGCCAGAGGTCGAGGTCTCGCGCGTGCGACCAAATCCCACAGACATTCCCGCTAAATTCTGGAGTTCGAGGGCAATATGGTCGATGATATCTCCCATGATCATTCCTTCCCGAACGCGAGCGAGGAATCCCCCTCGATCACCAGTAGAACAGAAATGGTTTTCTAGGCTAGGCAGTGCCTCAGTGAGTCCCTCGTAGAACCCGCGAATCTCATTTGAACGGCGATCTCGGAGTTCCTCTAAATCGAGGCGCATGACAATGAGTTGGTGGTATCCAATACTCCAGTAGTTGGGTCCGCGTAGGGTCTGGGTTTTCAGAATTCTCATAACGATTTAATGATGAGATTGGGATTCACACACAAAGGGGCATCATGTACAGTTTCTCTGCTCAAAAAACGTTTAGCTGTTCATAATGAACAGTTTTGCGCGAGGGCAGCTCTCGATTCGGGGAAGAGTTAGAATGAAGAGTTTTGCGCGAGGGCAGCTCTCGATTCGGGGAAGAGTGAGTAAGACATTAGAAGCCACTCCATCCCGTAAGGGTGGCGCTGGGTACGTTACTAGGTTATAGGGAATGAGTTACAGGTTACAGGTTGCAAGGCGGGCGCGTAACAACATTCAACCTACTCCTTCGGAGAAGGCTTCACGAACAACCTTTAACCTTCAACCCTTTTACCACTAACCGTTGACTCCTGAACATACTCTGGTGAAATTGCTCGGCCCTCAAGCAGGTGATAACAATCGCCATGACACAGAACTTCCAAACCGAGATTGTGGAGACTGAGGGGAGCGCTTCCATCCACTCGAGAATGGTTGTTAGACGAGATTTTCTGAGGGTCGATAATTGTGACAGTGCCTTGACCCATCACCCGCAATAGACCATTCCTTTCAAAGATGGCACAGGTATCTTCATCAATGCCTACTCCGAGGCGATCAGGATGCATGGCGATCGCGCTGATCAGGCGAGCGAGGCGATTGCGATTGTGAAAGTGTTGATCCACGATCACCTCGGGAATCATCGAGAGTCCCATTGCCATTTCCACTAGGGAACGGTTGGGAAACTCACCACTACTGCCTCCAGCAATCATGTGGTGTCCCATTACTGCTGCTCCGGCGCTGGTTCCGGCAAGGGTCATTTCTCCGAGTTGCACACGCCGGCGCACTCGTTCTATCAACGGAGTATCTGCTAGTAATTCACCCAACCGAACCTGATCGCCTCCGGTGAGGAAAACCCCGCTACACTCGCCGATGTACTCAGTGAATTGGGGTTCTTCACTGCGTTCTCGAATATCGAGAACCTTCACCTGCTTGGCTCCCATATCTTCAAAAATTCCCCTGTAGCGATCTCCAACCACAGTTGGTTCCCGCGATGCTGAGGGGATAATTGCGATGCTCGCATCCGAGGCCCCGGCGCGATGGAAAAACTCGTGTAGAATATTTCGTCTATCCACTTTATCTTCGCCACCGCCAATTACCAAGATGGCGCTTTTCGTGGAAGGGGACATCTGGGTTCCGCTGAATTGTGAGTCGCTCTTTAGCATAAGGCTGTGCTTGAGTGTAAAAAAATTTTAACACTTGGGTTGGTGGGCTGATCAAAATGCAACAAACTTGTCCCCCATTGGGGGCTTAACTTGATTGTGAACTAAAAGGAGTTGCGCTCACTATCGGTTCCCTCAACTGGAGATTGAACCCATGTTGCTATTTTTTTTGAGCAACTTTCTTCTAGCTTGAGTATTTCATCATTTTGCATCATCTCTCTTAAGGTTTATTATCTTAAAGTATACAGTTTAACTCTAAAACCTCTTGTTTCCACCCATTACCAGCCCGACATTACTTCGCAATAAATGAGCGCATCAATCATAAAAAAAAAACATAAAAGCGCTGTAAATTTGGCACAGCCGTTGAGATTATTTTGATGCCAAGTTGTATTCACACAGGCAACCACAGATGTAACAGGTGTAGATGCCACGTCTTCTCCCCTGCTTTTCCTGCTACCCAAAATATACCAATGAGCGCTAATCCCGCTCCTCGTTATGTTATTGGTTTTTGATATCATAGTTTCATGACAGACCACCCCTTTTACTTGTTAACAGAGAAAAAAAGTCGATACCTAGCGACAGCATCAACGGTAAGAAACCCATCGGCTTTTTACAAATTAATGATCTAATTTTTCTGAGCAAGCTTTGATGGGGACTGTTGTTTGAGTTTTCAACGCTATAATTTCTTTCTATTGTGCGATTTGACGTAATTACGCTATTTCCCGATTTTTTCTCCTCACCTCTGAGTTCTGGTTTACTAGGCAAGGCACTGGAGAAACAGATTGCCTACCTTCATTTGGTTAACCCGCGCGATTTTACCCAAGATAAACATCGCAAGGTGGATGATGAACCCTACGGTGGCGGCGTGGGGATGTTGCTGAAACCAGAACCCATTTTCGCTGCGGTGGAATCGCTGCCGATTTTACCTAGACGGAACATTATCTTGATGAGTCCCCAAGGTCAACCGATGAATCAGCCTTTGCTGCGAGAGTTGGCTGCGGATTACGATCAAATTGTGGTGATTTGCGGGCATTATGAAGGGGTGGACGAGCGGGTGCGGCATCTAGTTACCCAAGAGGTGTCTTTAGGAGACTTTGTATTAACGGGGGGCGAAATTCCGGCTCTCGCTTTAATTAATGGTGTTGTGCGGTTGCTACCAGGAACGGTGGGCAAAGAGCAGTCCCTTAAAGCCGAAAGTTTTGAAACAGAACTTCTGGATTATCCGCAGTATACTAAACCCGCAGTGTTTCGGGGATGGGAAGTACCGCCAGTGTTGCGATCAGGAAATCATGGAGCAATTGAGCGCTGGCGTAGCCACCAGCAAATAGAGCGAACGCGTGATCGCCGCCAGGATTTGTGGGAAAAATGGCGAAAGTTGGACAGTGAGGAGTGAGAAGAAGTGAGTGTGTGAAAGCGTGAGAAAAAGCTCCAGGAGCTCCAGGGCAGGGGATAAAAAAGCAGAGGGGCCCCAGGGGCAGAGGGGAAACAAGCAGATCAATCCCTCTCCTGGGCACCTCCGCACCTCCGCACCTGCACCTCCGCACCTGCACCCCCCGCACCTCTGCACCTCTGCACAGAAACCTCCTCACTCCTCAGCCCATTAACCACTGGCTACTAATTTGGGCGCATGAGTGACTACACGCAACTGATTCGCACTGAGAGTAAGCCTAGGCTGGTTTAAACCTAAACGCCCGAAAGGACTCCCCTGCGGAACGACTAACTGAGCATCTATCAATCCAAGCCGAGACTTAACCTCTGCTTGGAATGAGAAAAGGTCAGATCCGATCACACTAAAATGGGAAAATGAAAACGGCACAGGCAAGTTCATGCCTGGCTGGTTATAGCTCAGGCGGCATAGCGTCCTCTCTCTTTGAGAAACTGTGACGCACTGTTGGTAGCCGTTATTGGACTTCTCCCAGCTAAACTCAGCTAGTTCCTTCGGTAGCCCCCAAATTTCTCGCCCTCCTGCCACAGAGTCAGCGTCGTCTACATAGATGTGCGAAATCCAACTTCCCCATTGCTGGGCGTGCCGCACTAGCGCCGCAACCACAATTAACTCACTGTATTGCAGCACTGAAGATGAGTCGTAAAAGGAGACATAAACGCCGCCTAGTGTCTTTCCCGGTAATACTGAAACGATTTCCAATTGCGAGGGGATGAGGGGACGCACTTGTTCGAGATCAATTAATTGCAATGTCGGAAGCGCATAACCTCTGAGCGTCCAAGGTGTGGATGGATATGCCATTTTAATTGCCTCTTTATATTAAGTTAAGGTGTATTTTTTGCTGCATAAGGAGCAGGGGAAGCAGGGGAAGAAAGAGCCACCTGTATGCATGCAACACTCAAAATTGCCAGGTTAGATTATGAAGGATTCCTCCACTGATGCTTATGCTTGGCTAGAGCGATCGCTTGCCACCATTCATCGGGCAAACTGGCATCGCTCGGTGCAACCGATTCAGGGACATCCAGCAGCAGTGGTAGAGCTAGAAGGATGCCCCATGATCAACTTTGCCAGTAACGATTATTTGGGACTGGCAGGAGATGAACGCCTTATCCAAGCGGCAGTGGAAGCAACGCAGGAATTGGGCACGGGTAGCACAGGTTCTCGTTTACTGAGTGGTCATCGGCAACTCCATCGCGAACTAGAAGAAGCGATCGCATCTCTCAAGCAAACCGAAGA
Source organism: Cyanobacteria bacterium QS_4_48_99 (assembly GCA_003021505.1). GTDB lineage: Bacteria > Cyanobacteriota > Cyanobacteriia > Cyanobacteriales > Rubidibacteraceae > QS-4-48-99. The sequence goes on from PXPT01000081.1 coordinate 29,866, forward strand.
TGCCTTGGTTTTCAGCTCTGGATATTTGGCGAATCTGGGAACCATTGCCGCCCTTGTCGGACAGCGCGACTTAATCCTATCTGACCAATATAACCACTCTAGCCTCAAAAAAGGTGCTACACTTAGCGGCGCAACGGTAGTAGATTATCTCCATTGCGACATTGAGGATTTGCAGGCCAAGCTGGAGCAACATCGGCAACAATACCGCCGCTGCCTGATTATTACTGATAGCATCTTCAGCATGGATGGGGATTTGTGTCCCTTGCCGCAGCTATTAGAACTTGCAGAAGCAAGGAGCTGTATGCTGCTAGTAGACGAAGCCCACGCTACAGGAGTCATGGGGGCAACTGGAGCAGGCTGTGTTGAATATTGGGGTTGCACCAAGCGCCCACTCATTCAAATCGGCACGCTTAGTAAAGCCTTGGGCAGCTTAGGCGGATATGTTGCTGGTTCTGCTACCCTAATCGAGTTTTTACGCAACCGCGCTCCGAGCTGGATTTATACCACGGGGCTTTCCCCAGCCGATACTGCCGCAGCAGTGGCAGCTCTCGCAATTGTGCGAAACGAGCCGCAACGTCGCGCCTGGTTATGGCATAATGTCGAAACTCTCAAACGACAGCTACCGAAACCGAAACTGCTGCCTTCCGAATCGGCAATTCTGTGCATGAGAACGGAAACTTCTGCTGATGCCCTCGCCACTGCAAAGCGACTCCAGGAGGCTGGTATTTTTGCCCCTGCCATCCGTCCTCCCACAGTACCAACTAGTCGGATTCGCGTCTCGGTGATGGCAACCCACCAACCGGAACACCTTCAGCAGTTGAGCATCGCTCTAACCCAATCCCGTGATTTAGGTACCTCAAGCACTTCCGAAGTTCGGGGTTAAACGCTGATTAGTATTGCACTGATTGCGTCCATCCTTTTCAATTCGTGGCGGCAATCTATATTTGGTGGCGGCACCGCCGACGCTAACATGGTGAGAATTCTGTTAAGTCAGTTAGAGAAGTGCGACTTATTCAGCCTTTTACGCACGGGCAATTCGTTCGCAACGGTAGATTGTTGTTGCCTGCCTGAGCAATCGACATTCAAAATTATTATGGGCAGTCAGCAGGCAGACTTTTTTGGGTTCGCAGCAATGAGTCTACGTCGCTGTAATGGTGAGATGTAATTAACTCCTCAGGCAGGATTCGAACCTGCGACTAATCGGTTAACAGCCGACCGCTCTACCGCTGAGCTACTGAGGATTCCTTGTTGTTAGGGGCGCGATCGCAAACTGATTACAGTTTTGCTAACTACGCTCAATTTACGATTATAGCTGCAAAAAATCTCCTTTGGCAACATGGGAAGCTGATTTTCTCGATGAAGCTGTGGGGTAGCTAATATACTGCATGTAGGTACATCCAGCATCGATTAGAAAATTAACGGAATCAAAACTAATGGGAAGCGACACGATTACTTTACTCTCAAGTAGAGAAATTGAGAAAATGCGTCAAGCCGGTAGTTTAGCTGCTGCGCTATTGGATCATCTTGAGCCGATGATTAAACCAGGAGTTAGCACGCTAGAGCTAGATAATGAGGCGGAACGCTGGACTCAAGCGCATGGAGCAACGAGCGCACCTCTAGGCTACCACGGCTTTCCCAAATCCATTTGCACCAGCGTCAACGAGGTAGTCTGCCACGGGATTCCCAATGGCAAGCAGATTCTCAAAGATGGCGACATTATGAACATTGACGTTACCCCCATTCTGGATGGCTACCACGGCGATACCTCTAGAACTTTCTTCGTCGGTACTCCTTCTGCTAGAGCTAAAAAGCTGGTTGAGGTGACTGAGGAGTGTCTTATGAAAGGAATTGCCGCAGTGAAGCCAGGAGGGCGTATCGGCGATATCGGTGCAGCAATCCAGGAATACGCCGAAGCAAATGGTTTTTCTGTCGTGCGAGACTTTGTTGGACACGGGATTAACCGCGTCTTTCACACTGCGCCCCAGATTCCTCACTACGGCAAGCAAGGCAAAGGCAAGCGCTTGCGCTCAGGAATGGTTTTCACGATTGAGCCGATGATTAATGAAGGCACTTGGGAAGCTCAAATGCTTGATGACGGGTGGACTGCTATTACCAAAGACGGCAAACTCTCCGCTCAGTTCGAGCATACCCTTGCTGTGACTGGAGATGGGGTGGAAATCCTGACGCGGAGTGATTGAATAGAAGAATTCGGAGTTCAGAGTTGGGAATTCATACATAGCGGTTTGCAGTGGGATTAGTACATCTAGCAAGCGCATTCAGCACTCTGCATTCATTACTAAGCGTAAACTTGGTGTCGTTAACTCACTCGAAAACAGCTATCAAATGAAACTTCGCTATCATGATGCGTTTGTCGCTTTGGCAGCGGTTGATGCTGAGGCGCTAATTCAGTTTTATCGGCAACTACTAGAGAAAGAACCACAGCCCTATATTCCCCAAGTCTATGCCGAGTTTCAGCTAGTGGGATTGCGTTTGGGGATTTTTCAGCCGCGAGACAGTCATCAACAGGTGTTTGCTTACCCCGCTGGCAGTGGGATGAGTTTATGTTTGGAAGTTGATAACTTAGAAGAAGCGATCGCTCTTTTTAATTCTCTAGGATATCCGCCCCCTGGAGAAATTACCACCGCTTCCCACGGCAGGGAAATCTATGCTTATGATGCCGCAGGTAATCGCATTATTTTACACCAGTCGGGGTGATTGGGAAAGCAGAGGAGCGGATAAGCAGGGGAGCAGGGGAGCAGAGGAGAATGGCGAAGGGAGCAGAGGAAGCAGGGGAAGCAGGGGGAGAATAAACTTTTAACCTGCAACCTGTACAAACGCCATATATGCAGTTTACCCAGCAAAATTTCTCGTTTTTACCGATAATCAACCCATGAGCGAGATAACAGAGCCAACCGCGAATTTGGTAGAAGTCTTCTCTGCCATTCAGGGGGAGGGACTCAATGTGGGAACTCGCCAAATCTTCATCCGGTTCGCCAAGTGCGATTTGCGCTGCCATTTCTGCGACAGTGACCATACTTGGGAACTCGCAAATACCTGTCGCATGGAAGTAACTCCGGGAGCGCGGGATTTTGAAAGCCACTCCAATCCAGTCGCACTCTCCACCTTGCTGCAATCTGTGGAGCGGCAAAATTTAGCTGGTTTGCACGAGAGTGTGAGTATTACAGGTGGCGAACCCCTGCTTCATGCCCGTTTTTTGAAAGCATTTTTACCCCAGTTACGAGAGTCAACCCACCTGCCGATTTACCTAGAAACTGGGGGGCATCGCCCTCAACAACTCTCGATGGTTTTGCCTTACCTAGATTGGGTGGGTATGGATATGAAGCTGCCCAGTGTGAGTGGGGAACAGCGATGGACAGCTCATGCTGAGTTTCTGCGGCGCTGCTGCGATGCATCAGTGGGAGTTTTTGTCAAGTTGATTGTCTCTAGTCACACTGAACCTGCTGAGTTAGAACACTCAGCAAGGCTGGTGGCGGCGGTAAACCCGGAAATTCCGGTGTTTTTGCAACCTGTAACGCCACTAGAGGAACCTCTGGCAGCGGGAATGGTATCTCCTCCCTCTGCTGAACAAGTCCTCACTTGGCAGACTTTAATGAAGCGAACCACTTACTTAAATGGTGACAGTGCAGAGCGCCGAATGCTCAAACAGGTTCGCGTGGTTCCCCAGACGCATAAAATGATTGGTCAACTTTGAAGTTTTTCCTCACGCTGGCTCTCGCGCTTTCCCTCACGCTGACTTCCACGCTTTCCCTCACGCTTGGACTTCATTTTCGCTTTCTCTTGAGAAGCGCTACTTCTGAGGGCTTTTAAGCGCGCCTCGTATTTTTTCCGCTGACGCCGATTGGGGGTTTGCTCAATGATGACTTTTAAAGCACTGCCCAAGCTTTTATAGGCATTAGGAAGCGTGTAATTGAAACGAGTCGCCAGAGCGATCGCTTTTTCATCCGCTTCAATTGCTTCTTGGGTGGTGCGATCGCTGTTGTTTTTTTGCCAGAGCCGATAGCCAGAAGCGCCACAAAGCCCAAGTGCTAACAACAGGAGCAAGCCATCTTGCACCCAGAGTTCCCCGACAGCTCCGCCCAAACCAATTGCTAAAGCAGCCATTTCCCAACCCTCTTTGGGGATGGTATCGTTTTGAATGCGGGCAACTTCGTGCCAAAACAGCAAGTTGCGTTGGTCAATTGCCAGATTTTCCCACTTGGAGAGGTCAATTTGAATCTCAACCTCGTCTTTGCCAATCTCTTCACAGCGAACTAGAGGCGGATTCACCTCTGTGGTTCCTTCCACCATTACCCAGCTTTGCAGTTCTGGTGGCAGTAAGGTTTTCAAACGCCGGAGTTCACCCATCTCGGCTCTAGCAGAAGCGGTTGCATAGGAAGTCATAAGCTCTGCCTAAGGTAAATACAAACTAGTACAGGTATCACTTTGGATCATAGCGATCTTTGCTATTTTAGACATCTCGGCACTGCAGAAGACAAGTTAGGGACAACGCTACTTTTGAGGTAGACGTTAGAGGCGAGAAATTTTGGTAGATGGCAGAAGATTTCAACCGAACAGGCGATTTAGGGGAGGCGTTACACCGAAGCTGGAGATTTTGAAAACGTGCAAGCCAGAGTAGTCGAGCATTTCACTAAGCGAGAGTTATCGCCAATAAACACCACCCAAGCAACTGCAAAAGGTCTCCCGCACCCTGGGATACCTGCTATTTAGGAAGTGTCTGCATCTGTTTTGAGGGGATTTAACGAACCGCGAAGACGCAAAGAACGCCAAAATTAAAAGTTTTCCGGGTTTGTCACTGCCGCTTCTAGGGGCTAAAAAGGAGAGGAATCTAGCCAAGACGTTTAATTATGGCGAAGCCGCAGTACGAGGGATATTCTACTGGGAAACCTACTATTCTGGTTCGGGAAAAATTTGGCAGTGTTAATGCCTATGCCCAAAATGCGAAATCAATCCTGACGAAGGCAACGGGATTTATCAATGCTTATGATTTTACCCTCAATCCTTATCGGGGTTGCCAGTATGGGTGCAGCTATTGCTACGCTGCTGCTTTTAGTCCCAACAGCGAAATGCGCCAAGATTGGGGAAACTGGGTAATTATTAAGGAAAATGCTGCGGAAGTTCTAGAAAAAGAGCTTGCTCGATGGGATAAAAAAGACCCCGGCAAGCCGCCCAGTATCTACATGAGTAGCGTTACTGATCCCTATCAGCCGATTGAAGCGAAACAGCAGCTAACGCGAAGGTTACTGGAGGTGATGGTGCCGTATCAACCGACTCTGGTGATTCAAACTCGCAGTCCGATGATTACTAGAGATATCGATTTGCTGCGCCAGTTTCAGCGTCTACGGATTAATATGAGTGTTCCTACTGGGAGTGAAAAAGTAAGGAAGGATTTTGAGCCGCGATCGCCTACTATTAAAGCACGACTGCTAGCAATGGGCAAGCTCAAACACAACATTCCTTGGGATGAAGCTCACCAAGCAAAATTTTCCATCACCATTACGCCGCTACTCCCTACTTTCCCAGAAGATGAACGCGCTTTTTTAATTACCTGGCAGCAGCGGATCGAGTAGTCGTTCAGGAGTTTCATGCTAGCAATGGACGTACACTTGTCGCATCAACCCGCGAAGAAGCATTAGCACTCAAGTATAAATATGCCTGGTGGTACGACGATGAGCAAAAAAGCTACCAGCAGTTTAAAGATAAACTAATTTTTTTGCCGAGTGATGTGCCAATTATGGAAGGCCAAGAAGGCTTCGGTTATGACTAATTTGTTGGGAAATTGGTGGCATTCCTCACAGTTTTGCAGCGCACTCTGGCGAAGTAATGAGCAACAGGCACAGCGGATATTACAAGAAATTGAAAATTCTGGTGCAAACTTCTCTTGGTTAGAGCAGCTATTTAAAAATAAGGTAAAATCCGACCAATTTTAGCCGATTATATACAAACTGAAATTAACCAAATACATCCATACGAGCTTCCGAATTTAACTATCCTATTGAGGATATTGAAGGATTAAAGTATGGGGTCGATATTCTGGCTAACGGTAAATGAAACTGAAGCGAAAAGAACGCGAGAAACTGCGATACGCGACGGACATTTCACGGGTGCGAATTACTTCGCACCCCGTGTCCTTCTCCGGGCGTCATGCCTTCGGCACATCACCTCCTACCCAATCTCGAACTACTCCTAGCTAGTATAAACTAGAACAAGATTTACACGGGGACTTAAAAAGCACATGCGTCAACGACTGAAGCGAAGAATATTTAAAATTCTGGAAATAACCCCATCCGAAGACTCAATTAGCATAATTTTCGATAGATTTATTTTAACCCTTATTTTCCTCAATTTAGTTGCTGTTTCCCTAGAAACAGTGGATGGAATTGGGATGCAATACAAGTATTATTTCCGGGTGTTTGAAGTATTTTCAGTAATATTTTTTACAGTCGAGTATCTTTTGCGAGTTTGGTGCTGCACTATCTATAGACAATTTCGAAATCCGCTCTGGGGGAGACTGCGATTTATGTTGACTCCCTTTGCTCTGGTCGATCTAATTGCAATTGTCCCTTTTTATTTGCCTCTGCTATTACCCGACCTTAGATTTGTTCGCTCTCTCCGTCTCCTGCGGTTTTTTCGCTTATTAAAAATGGGGAGGCATTCTGAATCTTTTCAAACGATTGGAAAAGTTTTAATCATTAAACAAAAAGACCTAATCGTTTCATTATTTGTTTTATTTGTTAGTCTGTTATTTTCATCAAGCCTCATGTATTTTGCTGAACACGAAGCGCAACCAGAAGCGTTTTCTAGTATCCCAGCAGCAATGTGGTGGGGAGTAATCACTTTAACCACTGTTGGTTACGGTGACGTGTATCCTGTAACCACCCTAGGCAAACTTCTAGGGGCAGCGTTAGCCATATTGGGAATTGGCATATTTGCCCTGCCAGCAGGCATATTGGCTTCCGGTTTTGCAGACGAAATCCAAACCAAGCGAACTCCGCCCAGGCAAGAAAAACAACGAACTTGTCCCCACTGTGGAAAAGCGATTAATGAATAAGCAACAGAAGCCGCCCACGAGTGAGATGTTAACCGGATGGCACGGCAACCTCAATCTGGTGTATGCCGATCGCCTGGGTGCTACCCAAGTAACTCACTCTCAGGTAAAAGCACCACTGAAGGTGCAGCGCCCCTTTTATCCAGAAGGAAAAGCTGTTTGTCATAGCGTGGTGTTGCACACGGCTGGGGGAATTGTCGGGGGCGATCGCCTTTCCCAATCCATCCGTCTCAAACCCCACGCCCATGCCTTAATCACCACTGCTGCTGCTAGTAAAGTGTATCGCAGTAATGGGCAACCAGCCAGACAAACTATCAATATCCAACTCGATTCCGGGGCTTGTTTAGAATGGTTGCCCCAGGAAACAATCGTATTCAATGGTGCCAACTATCAGCAGGATTTGCGAGTGGAATTAGCGCCTGGTGCAAGTTGGTTAGGTTGGGAAATTACCCGCTTTGGGCGCAGTGCTAGAGGGGAGAGATTCTTACAAGGTGAGTGGCGATCGCACACCGAAATCTGGCAACAAGGACATCCCTTATGGATAGACAGGCAATGGCTACCAGGCGGAGAGGAAATCATCAACAGCCCTCACGGTTTAGCAGGAGAAGCGATCATAGCCAGTCTTGTCTGGATTGGGCAACCCGTCTCATCAGAGATTATAGAGAAAGCGAGAACTCTCTGGAGTGCTAGGGAACATCAAGGACAAGCAGGCGTTACTCGAACCCAAGGGGAAGGATTATTATGCCGCTATCGGGGTTCATCCACCGCAGAGGTGCGAAACTGGTTTATGGATGTCTGGCAACTCCTCCGCCTCTCCTTACTCGAACGTCGAGCCATCAAGCCCCGAGTTTGGCTACTGTAGGATAATTACTCTTTAAGTAGCGACAACGCGAGGTGCTGTAATGCCTACTCAATTAGCAATTGAAATTCCCGACGAAAAGATCGCCGAATTTTGCCAGCGAAACCAAATTAGTAAACTCTCGCCCTCAGTACAGGACAAAAGCTGGAAGAGTGAGCAGGAAAAGGGTTTCATGGAATTGCTAGCAACCAATGAAACCCGATCGATGAGGTTACTCTAGTGCGCGATACCTTGCGCTTCCATGGGAAATGGCATGGAGGTCGCCTGAGCTTGGTGTCAATGTTGCTGATGCCCTACTACGGGCCAGAACTGTCAACTGGAGTGAGTGGGCGTCTGTGGAAAGTTCAACCTCCTGGTGTGGGGTGTGCTAGGGGTAGCTATTCCCTGTCGACCACACCGAATCAGCGGGGCCACTCCCATACTCCCGGATGGGATGCACAGGTTACTTGGATAGGATTTGTACAAGGCTTTCATGGCTCTGTCCGCATCTGTTCGTACTGACAGATTACGCCATGAAAGCTTTTCTACTTTTCAAACACCCTCTCAAATAGAAAGATTTAATAATACCCTCAGACAAAGATGTTCTCGTTTGGTGAGAAAAGGTCTTTCATTTTCTAAAAACTTTTTCAATCATGAAGGAGCCATACTCTATTTGATCCACCATTATAATAGGGAGTTACTATTGAACTAGATCAACTTTCACTACATAAATAACACTACCCCATGTAGGTAGTTACTTTACCACTCAAAGGTGCAATTTCACCAAAATTCTAGAGCCTGCCTGCAAACTTCTTTGCGTCTTTGCGGTTCATTCCATCCCAAAGCTGCGAGTTTTTCGCATTCCCCTAACTAGGATTCACCGCACTTTTAGAGTACGCAGGCGATTTAGGGCAGCAGCAAGTTCAAAGCGGCGGAACTCGGCTAAGTCTCCTTGGGGAGAAGTGGTAATCGCGTCTAATCCATCGGCATCAACATCAGCCATGACGCGATCTAGAATCTCTGGGATGGTGATATTTTTGTCGAGGTATTCTCGCTTGGCGTAGACAATGGCAGCCGCGATCGCTCTCAATTGTCCAGTATCCACAATCTGCTCGACTGCTGCTAAATCGATGTCTTCACTACCAAAGGAAATCTCATCCTCATCCCGCACTTTCGTCTTCACTGCTTTTTTCCCGCTACTGGGATCGATACTTTCTGCTAAAGGCACACGCGGCGTAATTTTCCCGAATTGCGTGCCTCCTTCTATGGTGCGTTCGGTAGCATACTCAGCCGCGATCGCTTTGGCTTTTTCTGTCACCTCATAGGGCTGAAAATTATCCATGGCAATGGCGGTATCTGCCATATCAAAGTAATCGCCACTGCCGCCCATTACTAAAATTGTGGAAACTTCGTAGTCTATGTAGAGTTGCCGAATCTTATCAATAAAGGGTGTAATCGGTTCTTTATCTTTACTCACCAACTGCTGCATACGGCGATCACGAATCATGAAGTTTGTCGCTGCCGTGTCTTCATCCACTAGCAGTAACTTTGCCACCGCTTCCAATGCCTCAATAATATTAGCGGCTTGGGAGGTGCTACCACTCGCATTCGGCGTGGAAAAGTTGGTAGTCGAACGCCCTTGCGGTAACTGATTAATAAACGCAGAAATATCTACCCCAGCAATACTGCGCCCATCCTCAGCACGAATTTTAACAGCACCGGGATCGGTAACAACTAATTCCCGCCCGTCGTCAGGGATATGGTTATAAACGCCCACTTCCACTGCGCGGAGTAAAGTGGATTTACCGTGATAACCGCCACCCACAATTAAGGTGACACCAGCAGGAATCCCCATGCCTGTCACTTCGCCGCGATTGGGACAGTTAAACGTCACTTGCTGTTCTTTTGGGGATTGGAAGGGCACAACATTATCCTCCTGCAACGGGCGATCGTCCACACCAGAACGTCGTGGGAGAATTGCACCATCAGGCACGAAGGCAACTAGCCCCCGTTCGCCCAACTGTTGGCGCAGCCAGTCTGCATCTTCGACAGTTTCGACGTGCTGCCGAATTGCTTTGGGAGTGAGCGATTGATAAATCAGTGCCTCATCAACAATGTCGGGGATGTCTTCACACAGCATATCTGCCGCCTGCCGCCCCAAAATTTTACGCCCTTTGGCTGGTAGCCCTACCACAAATCGCGCCTCGACAAATTCCTCATTCACAAGCACAGAGGTGCGATCTATCACTTCTTGCCCGACACGTGCGATCGCAATTAGTCCACTTTTGCCCGTTCCCCGCGAGGAAGTAATTTCCTGTGCCGCCTTGTCAAACTGACGCGTCAGGTAATCTCGCAGGGCAACTTCCCGGCTACGAGAATTATAGAGATCGCGGGAAAACCCAGCCACTGATTGGGGAACCTGCACTCGCAACTGGCTGGGGGCAGCAAAGGGATCACCTTGAACATAGTCAATAATGAGCGTAAAGTCCGTAAAGTCGTAGCTTCCCTTAATATCCTTATAGGCTTTGTAGCTATTGTTGTCGAGTCTTTGTAATGTGGAGCGTAGTTTCTCTTGATTCGGCATGGCTAGACAATATTGGGTTCCAAATAAAGAGGTTAGCAGTTATTTGGTGGGCAGAAGCGATTTTTCCAGGATTGGGTTCCCAATAAAGAGGTTAGCAGTTATTTGGTGGGTAGAAGCGATTTTTCCAGGTAGGCACAGGGGATCTCGACACCAGAAAGCATGTAATGAGAGCGTTCGACAAGTTTATAGCCGCGTGCTTGATAAAAGGACACGGCAGTGACGGAAGCCTGAAGCTCTAGCTTTTGGATATGGTGTGCCATAGCTTCTCTCTCGACTGCATCGAGAAGTATTGTGCCTACTCCCTGACGAGTATAGCCGGGATGAACATAAACAGCGCGTACCTTTTTCTCGGATAGGGAAGAAAACCCAACTATCTTTTCCTCTTTCTCAGCAACAAATATTATTGCCTCAGTTTCTCGCATTCTTTGGCGACGCTTTTCAGGATTGAGCTTGCCTACCCAAGTTTCAATTTGCTCAGGTGTATAGTCACCTGCACAGAGCATTTTTACAGACCAGACATGAACGTCATGCATTTGTTCAGCATCATCCGGCTGGGCTTTGCGAACCGAAACCTCTCGTGATTGAGTGTCGTTCACTCTCTTTTTCTCCTCCATTGTTGGGGCGAGCCACCGGTTTGCCCCTACTGTGGTTCGTTATCCACCCTTGTCTAAATTGCGATAAACTTCCGAGTCGTTGCGCTTACCGACGCGAAACACTCGAACCTCATTCTCTTCGATGTTATAGAGAATTCGGTACTTCCCCTGATCGACGCGATAACCGTTGGGATAGCCCTTTAGTTTCTTACAGTCTTGAGGTTTGGGATTGCCTTGCAGTGCCAAAAGCTTGAGAACCACTTGCTTGAAGACTTTCTGTGGTAGAGCATCCAGTGCTTTCACAGCAGGCTTCTCGACTCGTAGCAACTACTGCTCACTCATCTAGCTCTGAGGCGGATAAGCCGCGCCTAGCTATCACTTCTTCCAGAGTGAGGGATTCTCCATCACTCTCTGCGACTGCTTCTCGCAATAGAGCCGAGTCAAGGGCATCTTCGAGAGCCTCCAGCCGTTCTAAATCTGCGTGGCTGATGATGGCTGCGATCGCCTTCCCGCGCCGCTCAATGACAGTTCGTTCTCCGCTATACCAGCGCGAGCAACAAGTTCTGGAAATTCATCCCGTGCTGTAGATGAGTTGACTTTTATATCGCACCTTTCATATCGCACCTCCTAGCCGAATTGTACAATTCGTACTTTAATATTAGCAATCTAAAACGACGATCCAGGCTGTTTGAGAAACGCTACCTCTTCTGGCGTACTTTCTCGCCCTAGAATTGCATTGCGATGGGGAAAGCGCCCAAAGCGTTCAATCACTCTTAGATGGCGATAGGCATAGTCTATTGTCTCACCACTTTCGAGATCATCTTCCAAAGTAGAGAATAATTCCACTGCCCGATGTTGATGTTGAAGATTTTCACTATGTTCAAAAGGGAGATAAATAAACCAACGCTGCACGGGCATAAATTCCTGATCAAAACCTTGGGCGACGGCATGTTGTGCCACCGAAAGAGCCTTGGGATCAGTTGCTAACATTTGGGGCTGATTGCGAAACAGATTGCGCGGGAATTGATCCAGTAAGAGAATCAGTGCCAAACAACTGCGAGGCGAGTCTTGCCAGGTATCCAATTCTCCTGCTGCTGCTTGTTGGTAAGTGGAGAGAAAACGCGATCGCACTTCCTCATCAAATGCGGATTTTTTGACAAACCAAACTTTACGAGGTTTGCCATAATCTGGTTGAGAGGGCTTACCGAACCAAAACTCTAAAATTTCCTCAAATTGCGACATTTTTCCCCAATTTATAGTTGTCGGCATCCGCCAAATACTGCAAAGCTAAATTTTTTATACCAACAATCTACATCGTGGAAGCCTGCCGCTTCTAACCAGCGTAGCTGCTCGTCAAGAGTTGCCATGCGATCATACTCCATACGTTTGAGGGCGGCTGAGAGATCTTCATCTGAGATTCCGAGGGCGCGAACAGAGTCAAGCCAGTGTTGCCGATAGTATCTCTTTAGCTTAGGGGTTTTGCCCAAAACTTGATCGGCATTGATGAACATTCCTCCAGGAGTTAGGGCGTTGTGAATCCGCTGATAAAGACGTTCCTTGTCCGAATTTTCTAAATGGTGAATTGATAAGCACGATATCACCAAGTTATACGAACCTCCTAAATCTGTTTCAACATAATCATCAATCTAATTTTTGGGAGACTTACCCATCTGGCTAAATCGAGACTGGGCTTTCTCTAGCATTTCGACAGCCAACTCTAGCAGGGTAAATTCTGCGTTGGGAAAGACTGCCTGAACCATGCCCGAATCAAGTCCTGTTCCCGCACCTAAATCTAGAATATGCAGTGGTGTAGTGTGATCGCCTGGTATGACTTCAACCGCTGTTTGGTAAAAGTCATCGAAACACGGAATTAGGGTTGGACGTAGATCATTGTAATCGGCTGCGGTAGCATTAAAAGCTTGCTGAATGTTCATTTACAATCAATTTTGCTCGTGAGGTTGTGTTTTTTTGGAAGCTCAAAAAACCATGTTTTTGTAATTTTAAGCTAGTACCAAGCTTTCTCTCAGCACAAACTCATTTTTCTAGAGTTTAATCGGGAGAGTAGTTTGCAGTGATGATTATCTTTGATGCCAATTGAGCAGAAAACGCTTAAGAGCCGAAGAATCGTTGCAATAGCGACTGCGCTCAGTTCGACGCTGACACTAGCATCCAGTGCGACAGCAGCGCAGTTGAAGGTTATTGTTGAGAATCTAGCACCAGAGGACGGCAACTTCTTAACGCCTGTCTGGGCTGGCTTTCACAACGGTGAATTTGATAGTTATGACCAGGGTGCGTCCCTGGATAGTTTCCCTGGTAGTGAAAGTGTAGCCGAAGATGGCTTGACCGAACAGATTTCCAATCGGTTCGAGGCAGTGGGAGCAGGTGAGGCTCAAGGAACAATCTTGGGAGCCCATGGTCCAATTGCTCCGGGCGAAACCGCCACCATGACGTTCGAGGTTGACGGTAACCTCCCCAGCAGCCAGTATTTTAGCTATGCCTCGATGGTCATTCCTAGCAATGATGCGTTTATTGCAAATGGGAATCCTCTTGCCAACCAGGTATTTGACGATGTGGGAAATTTCATTGGACCCGATTTTATTGTGCCTGGCTCTCAAGTCCTCGATGCCGGTACGGAAGTTAACGATGTCCTGCAAATACAGCATTCTTCGGTCAGCAGACGCCTGATACTGGCGTCGATGAAAACGGAGTCGTCAGGTTGCACGAAGGCTTTCAGCCCGCTAGCGAGGGAGGCATTTTAGCTGATCCCATGTTTGCCAGTGCCGATTTCACAGCGCCAGGCTATCAGGTAGCTCGCGTTCAACTGGAGCAGGTGCCAGAACCAACTACAACCACAGGGGGACTACTTGCCCTCGGCGGCTTGTTTTTTATCAAGCGTAATTCTAGCCGGAAGGTTGGTGCTGAACGCCCTGAAACTTGAATTAGCGATCGCGTGCAGTGCAGTTTGGAATATTCGTAAAGGAGATCGGGTAAGGTGTTACCGAGATGGAAGCAAAGCCCACGTTTTGTAAACGTGGGATGTAGCGTGGTTAGCTTCAGCTAAGGTGATACCCCACTTTCCTATCACCACGCCCATCTTTG
>PXPT01000081.1:44084-49469 GCA_003021505.1 Cyanobacteria bacterium QS_4_48_99
GATGCTTGCTTAGAGGCTCGGCTCCGACCTGGAAGTCGTAAAACTCTGGCTCCTCAGTGATCCAAGAATCCCACGTGCTTCAGCCGTGGGAGTGTCAAGACTCTGCCCTTAGCAAAGCAGCTAACGCAGTTTCGGATTTACCACTCCGTCAGCCCTTGCCAGAATTTCAAGGAATTAGCCAGTGGCTCAATTCCAATCCCCTGAAAGTTGAGGCTCTCAAAGGGAATGTTGTACTAATCCAGTTCTGGACATTTAGTTGCATCAACTGCCAGCGCACCCTACCCTAATGTTACTCGTTGGCACCAGCAGTATGCAGGTCAGGGACTGAAAGTGATTGGGGTACATACTCCTGAGTCTCCCTATGAACGGGATGCCAATCAGGTCAAAAATGCCCTAAAGCAACACCAAATTACCTACCCCGTTCCTTTAGATAATGAGTACAAGACCTAGAGAGCTTACGAAAATAGTTTCTAGCCCCATCTATTTTTAGCAGATCGCGATGGGATGGTGCGTTTCGATCACATTGGGGAAGGCGTTTATGAGGAGACAGAACAGGGTATTCGCACGCTTTTAGGGTAGCGTAATGACAGTTTCCACTTCATTGGCAGGCTTGGCTCTTTTGGGCGGATTGCTGACCCAAAAATCATGGGTCTCAAGCCCCTTCCTGTAGGAAGCCCTGTGATATATTTTACTTCTAAGTAGGGATGGGCTATCCCCAAAAAAGCTCGCTGAGCGGTTTTGAGATCGGGGAAATTATCTGGATTTAGTTCCGTGCTTTCTAGACTCTCCCGTAGAAGCGAGAATCCCCACGCCTTTAGGCTGGGGAGTGTCAAAATTCTTTTCCCCTGTATTTTGCCCATTCTACCGATTCTGTTAGGTCAATCGCTGCGATCGATCGCTATGGTCCTGCGGCACTAGTGACAGGGCTAATTGTCGGTTTTGCGGCAATGGGAGCTTTGCTGGGGATAACAGCGAGTTGGTTAACTGGACTAGCCAATATTCTCAGAAATGTGGAGATCACGCTTGCTACTCATTGCAGGGATTCTAGCAATTTTTCCGAAATGGAGCTATCGAGTCTTCAGTCGTTTGCCTCTCGCTCAGTGGACAAAATAACCCACGCGGGCAGGATTACTGGGCGAATTCTTACTAGGAACTCAACTCGGCTTGCTCTGGGTTCCGCTGGACCTGTTCTAGGCAGTATTTTGATTGTAGCTGCCGTTGAGCAGAATGCTGCGGGTGCTTTTATTCTACTGCTATTTTATGGTATGGGAGTCAGGATACCAATGCTCACGATCGCGCATGGCGGCCGATATCTGAACCAACGTTTGTTAAGCCTCGGTCGCCATATTCTAGCATTACAGCGAGTCGGCGGCGTGATGATTGTGGCAATAGCAATTGTGATCGTGCTAGGTTGGGATGTCCAAATCCAGCTTTGGTTAGCTCCTTTTTTTCCATCTCTGCCACCGATTTAGTTCAAATTTAAAAAAAATAAACTTAAAAATTGTGGGGGCTTTAACTGGAGATCTACTCAAAACGTAAAAAACGAGTACGTAATTCCGAAGTTTCTCAAGGAGAGCTTAAGGGTAAGAAGTATTTCACATCCCGTGTCCTTTAAAATGGAAGACGCACTTAAGAACCCCGAATTAGTGTAATTTTGCATTTTTATTTTTTAACTTGTAATTGTCTGGTCAGCGATTATGAGTTCATATAGTTCATCACAAAAAACTAAACCTCCCCAGCCCAAGCAAGCTATTCTTGCTAAAATTTTCCACTCACTCAATATCATTGCCCTGGTTTTAATGATTGGCAGTGGACTGCAAATTTACAACGCCAATCCCGTTTTTGGTGGACGAGCAGGCTGGCATTTTCCTGACTTATTTTTGCTAGGAGGTTGGCTTGCTGGGGGGAGGCACTGGCATTTTGCAGCAATGTGGCTCTTCGCGCTCAACTTGCTTTGGTATGGAGTTTACATTCTTATTACTCGGCGCTGGAAGCGGCGTTTTCTGAGCGCCAAAGATCTGAAAGCGCTCCGGGTTAGCCAAAATCAAAAGCGTAAAAATTATTCTTGGCATCGCTTCGTTTACACCGCGATTATTCCGATCTTATTACTCGCAGTATTTAGCGGAATAGGGATGTATAAGCCCGCTCAGTTCTACTGGATTGCCAATTTATTCGGTGGTTGGCACGCCTTGCGAATCGTTCATTTTATGACAGTACCAATCGTGGTCATTTTTACTCTGATTCACTCCTTACTGGGTTTGAAAGTCGGGGGAATACGCATGATTCAGTCAATTTTTTGGTAGAGGTTTTCTATGCATCCTAGGCTACCGCGTCGTCGGTTTCTTCAGCTTTCTGGTTTCTCTGGCATCAGCATATTTTTGAGTGGCTGTGGGGCAACTCTGTTTGAGAAGCAAATTGGCAAAGCCATTCAACCCCTCAATCGAAACGTACAAAGTTTACTGTTAGAGCCGCAAGAGCCTGTACCAGAATTTCCTCCTAGTGCCATTCAACCAGAGGAGTTGCTGATTAATACGTATCGGTATACTCCCAATATTGATCCAGAGGCGTTTCGTCTGTCCATCGATGGGGAGGCAAACAATCCTCTTAGTCTCAGCATGGCAGAAATTCAGCAAATGCCTTTCACCTCCATGGTTATTCGCCATGTCTGTGTCGAAGGCTGGGCGGCAATTGTGCAGTGGGGCGGAGTAAAACTGCGAGATTTGGTGAGCTTAGTTCAACCTAAAAATAGTGTCGGCTACATTTACTTTCATTCTGCCGATGGTTACTTAGAAAGCTGGGATATTGCTTCGGCTTTGCATCCCCAAACGCTCATGGCTTATCAGAAAAATGAGCAACCTTTGCCACCTGAAAACGGTGCGCCTCTACGTCTTGCTTCTCCAATTAAATTGGGTTACAAGCAAAGCAAGTGGGTAACTCGGATTACTCTAGTCAGCGAGCTTTCATCCCCGACAGGAACCTGGGAGAGTTGGGGTTATGAGTGGTACGCAGGTTTGTAAACTGATGTTGTGATGTGGGAATTACCAACATAGTTTCAATCATAAAGCGGGGATTTGCGATCGCGCCTCTAGTGAAATTCTCACTGATTTGATTTAGCCCGCGTCAGTTAAACGCAATTCAGCAAATATGCTGAAGTCTATGTACCTTTGCATACAGTAAAATCTGTTTAGGTAAGATTTCCCTCTCCCTCAATACTTCCTTTCTTTGGGTTCAAATTGATCAATTACCACTGGCATCTCGGCAATATCGATTCCCGCAGGGGAGTAATAAGCTAGGGTGTGTTTGAGGAAATTGGCATCGTCTCGCTGGGGGTAATCCTCTCGTGAGTGTGCCCCCCGGGTTTCTGGGCGGCTGAGGGCAGAGGTGAGAATTACTTCTGCCACAATGATTAAATTACGCAGTTCGAGTGCTTCAATTAGTTCGGTGTTCCAGCAAGTGTCTTTGTCATCGAGATAGATGTGCTGGTATTGTTGCTTGAGTTGTTGCAACTTTTCTAGTCCCTCGCGCATGGTTGCATCCGTGCGGAAGACACTACAATATTCACTCATGCAGTCTTGGAAAGCCTGACGTAGTTGGTTGATACGCATTGTGCCGGATTGATCGAGGAGGCTTTGGGCTTGCTGTTGGGCACACTGCTGATAGTGCTGCTCGTCGATTTCGGGGAGCTTGTGGTTTTGGAGATAGTGCGCGATCGCGCCTCCCACTTTTTTACCATACACTACGCATTCCAGCAGCGAGTTACTCCCCAAGCGATTGGCCCCGTGAACCGAAACACAAGCGGATTCCCCTGCTGCAAAAAAGCCCTCAATTAGTCCTTGGGAACCACTGCGTACTTGCCCATCCGTATTCACCGGAATGCCTCCCATGGAATAATGGGCAGTGGGACGCACGGGAATGGGTTCATGAATGGCATCCACTCCCGCTAAGCGATGTGCTTCCTCCCAGCAGAAGGGAATGCGGCTCATGATATGGTCTCTCCCCAGGTGGCGTAAGTCGAGAAAGACACATGGACCCCCCGCCGTGCCATCGGGATGCACCCCACCCCCAGCACGAATTTCCAGGGTAATCGCGCGAGAGGTAATATCACGGGGGGCGAGTTCCATTTGCTTGGGGGCATAGTTTGCCATAAAGCGATCGCCTGCGCTATTAATTAAATAAGCTCCTTCGCCTCGCACTGCCTCGGAAATCAACACGCCTGCCGGATACAACCCGGTGGGATGAAACTGGACAAACTCCATATCTTCAAGGGGGACTCCCGCCGCCGCCGACATTGCCAAACCATCGCCTGTGGAAGCAAAATCATTCGAGGTGGTGTTAAAAACTCTCCCGTAGCCACCCGTAGCAAACATCACTGCCTTCGCCCGCACAACCGCAATCTCTCCATCGAGGAGATGGTACATTACCAAACCTTTTGCCTGAGCATCCTCTAAAATGAGCTGCATCACGTACCACTCATCGTAGATTTGCACTCCCTCGCGGCGAAGATTATTCACCAACTCGTGCAAAATCGCATGACCTGTCTTGTCCGCTGCGTAGCAGGTGCGACTGTGAGAATGTCCGCCAAAGGCACGCTGGGCAATTTTTCCATCCTGTAAGCGAGAGAACAGAACGCCCATATGTTCCAAGTCAACTACCACATTGGGTGCTTCTTTAGTGAGGATTTCCACCGCATCTTGATCGGCGAGGTAATCAGACCCCTTGACAGTATCAAAAGCATGTGATTTCCAACTATCCTCGGGATCGACATTTTGTAGCGTTGCTGCCATCCCCCCTTGGGCAGCCACCGAATGGGAACGAATCGGATGCGTTTTCGCAACCAGGGCAACATCAAAACTGGGATTAGTGCGGATAATCTCTAGGGCAGCGCGACAGCCAGCTAAACCACCGCCAACAATGATTACATCGTGTTCTCGCATCTTTATTTCGCATCTATAGGGCTATCTTTTATCTTGACTTACTTGCCTGTCAGAGCGAGTTCGGTGGAATGCCATAATTACCACAGACGCGGGGATGAGGGGACAAAAGATTTACCTACCTTTCCCTCTCGTTCAAAATCTGCAAGTTAAATGTGTAGCTGTATAACAAACTGGCAATGAAATCGCGGTAGCTTCGTCAGTCAACTACTATACAATTTAGTAACAGTGACTTTTCCGACAGCAAAGGCTTCTGCTTACCTGTAGCTTCATGGAGTGGAAGTGCCTGCCAAGCGTGGAGTAGTAAATCCTCGATCATCCCCTTCTGACAATAGAAGTTGCTATAGTAATCTAGCTGATTCGTAAACGCCAAGCTAGAATAGCAATGACAGGATTGACTTTGCTGGAAATCGAGAACTGCAATCGGGAAGCAGACTCCCATGCACTCGATTAA
>PXPT01000082.1 GCA_003021505.1 Cyanobacteria bacterium QS_4_48_99
TTTTGAGATCGGGGAAAGTATCTGGATTTAGTTCCGTGCTTTCTAGACTCTCCCGTAGAAGCGAGAATCCCCACGCCTTTAGGCTGGGGAGTGTCAAAAACTGGTAAGTATGTAATTACAAGGGATCTCTCAGGAGAAAAAGAGCCATGAAAGCACAGCTAGTGCGTATAGGAAATTCCAAGGTGTGAGAATCCCCAAGCCTCTCATGGAACAGTGTGACCAAATCCGTAGTGTTGATAAAGTGCGATTGCTCCATAACATGGGAGAGTTGCCTAGCAAGTATTGCCATCAAGTTCTGGATATTCTAGTCGAGATGTTCTCAAGAAAATGAGCAAATGCATGCAAAAACTTACTCTTGGGAAGTGTCTTTTTCCTGCTTCCATTCTGAAAGTTTTCGCTCGACGGCATCCTGAAAATCATTAGGCACTAAAAGCACTTCTAGTTTTTGATTAGGCTGAGATGAAGGATCTTTTAGAGCATATATCAACTGATTGTTAAAATTAGGTTTTCCTAAAATTAACTCGTGGGTTTCCTGGTTATTGAGCTGAAATTTTATCCTTGCTAGAGGGTTATCCAAGCCATAGTTTTGGCGTTGACTAGGGGAGATAGTGAAAGCGCGATCGCTTTTTCCTGTCGCCAGTAAATCTAGTAAAAATACCACAGTCCCTCCAGATGCAGAAACTTTCTTTGGCTGCATCATTCGCCAGGATTTTTTTTGGTCCTTCATTCGCTCAAATTTAAGTGTTTTTTTCCCTTTTTCAATTGTCAAACTTTGAATCTGTTCTTCTTCAAAGCCAAAAATTTGCTTTTGCGCTTGCTGGGTAGCTCGTTGTTTCGAGGCAACTTGGCTCTCGTAAAAATAGACACCCCCACCCAAAATCAACGCAGAAGCCGCAAAAACCAAAGTCGTCCGCTGCAATTTCATAAATTAGTCATTAGTCATCAGTCATTGGTCAAAGCGTGCTAAAGTTCAGAGCGCGTTAGTGACTGCGGACTATTTCCCCGTGTCCCCACGTTTCCGCGTCCCCTACATCACTCACCTCCGCCGCCACCACGTTAGCCCAGCAGGAATTAAGCCGAATAGGGGTATAATTAGTAAAGCCATCCAACTGATGATTCCCGCTTGTTTGGAGGTAAGATTAATTCGGCGCTCTGTCGGCTCTTTGGGGCGAATGGCAAGCGGTTGCTCATCCGTACTAACTAACCAGTTGACGGTGTTAAGAAAAACATCCTCGTTGAGCTGCTGATCAAACCAACCATTTGTAGCAAAGGTAGAGTCACCAATCGTGACCAATCGGGATTTTTGCTGCTCTTTTTCTTGGTTTTTCTGTGATGCTTGTTGATTGTCGGTTGTTTTCTTTTGCTCAGTGTTGGAAGACTGACTATTATCTGAGTTAGTTTGACTAACCGCAAACCCTAGGGTCAAAGAACCTTCGCGATCGCTACTGGGATTAAATTCTAGTTGCTGTGA
The DNA here is from genome assembly GCA_003021505.1 of Cyanobacteria bacterium QS_4_48_99. Lineage (GTDB taxonomy): Bacteria > Cyanobacteriota > Cyanobacteriia > Cyanobacteriales > Rubidibacteraceae > QS-4-48-99. The sequence goes on from PXPT01000082.1 coordinate 1,472, forward strand.
CTCCAAGTTACTCTCTGCCCAACTCTGCTGAGAGCTAATTAATAGGGGAGTGGCAGCAATCCCTTTGGTTTGGTTTGCGGTAATAGGTCGTGCTAGGGAATAGATGGAAATTCCGTTAAGTTTTTTAGTAATGGGATGGTTCCCATAATTAGTCACTAGCGATGTTGCTGGACCTAAACCAATCGCGCTTCCCCTGCCAGAAGCATCAATGATAATCCTGTTATCTAGTTCCATGCCCCACTCGTTTAGCAAGGGTTCTAGCCCAGGACTCGTATCTGGCTCAATCATTAACAGCAGGCTGCCGTCTGCATTCAGGTAATTTTGCAGAGCCTCCACTTCTCCCTCAAGTAGTTCCTGTTGGGGACCAGCAACCACAATCGCTGCTGCATCTTCAGGTATTTGAGAACGATTTGCAAGATTGAGCGGCTGGGGTTCGTAGCCTGCTTCCTTCAGGCTAGTTACGGCTTGAGAAAGTCCGCCCTTCACGCGCTTCAGCGGTGGTTCTCCGTGCCCTTGCAAGAAATAAACTGGCTGGGTGCGATCGCGCTGGATGGTTTGTATAGCATTAGTCAATTGTGCCTCCGAGAGACTTCTTCCCTGGTTAATCGTTTGCACGAGCTGTGTCTCGTCACCATATTCCAGGTAAACTTCTCCTAAGGACTGGATGTTAAACTCTCGAGCAAGTCCCACTTGAACCTGGGGATCAACAAACTCAAACTGAAAGTTCGACCCGTTGCGACGATAATTTTCCAGCAATTTCCGAGTTTCGGGTTTGGAATTGGGAACAAATACCCACACCTTCAACGGCTGCTGCAAATTCTCCACAACTTGCTGCGATTGAGGAGAAAGGGTAAATCGCTGATTTTCGGTTAAGTCCACGCGCGCTCCGTAGCGAACAGCCAAGAAATTAATTAGTCCCAAAATTGCCACCACTGCCAGAGTGGTGATCAAGGCATTGGTTCCTGCCTCGGTGGAACGACGTGCCCAAAAGCTCTGACTGGAATTTCCCAGAAATCCTAGCCCCACAACACTAATGATCACTCCAGCCACCAACAAGCCCACAGGCACAGGCAACCAAACTTGCGAGACTAGCCCAGCAACTAAACCCATGATGCACAAGGCTGCACCGAACCAGACTAGATATTTTAAATATTTGCCAGGATTAGAGATAGTGTTCATATTTTTGTCATTAGTCATTTGTAACAAGCACCCAGTTGTCCCACAGAAAGCAAACAGTCCATAACTAGCAGGTAGTAAAGAAAACCAATGACAGAGGACAAAGGACGAGTGACTACCGACGTGTGAAACGCAAACTATCAATAGACTGGGCAGTAAGAAACAGCCCCAGAAAGATGTAGCTTGCGAACAAAACTAGACTGCTGGTGTCGAGAACACCTTGTACGAGATTGTTATAACTGCTCAGTAAGGAAAGATGAGCTAAAGCCTCTCCGAGTGGACCACCGACGCGGCTTGCAATTAAATCTGTCACCCAGAGGAACAAGACTAACGCAAAGGTAAGGATAGCAGCCAGAATGGAGCTATCAGTTAGGGAAGAAACAAACATCCCCAGGGAGAGAATTGCTGCTGCTAGTAAGATTAGTCCCGCATGAGCTAGCAGCGGCACACCAGGGTCAATAGGCGGATTGGCTGCACTAAGCGCGATCGCTTCATAAATCAGCAAAGGGATTACCATTGCTGTAAAAAACACTACTACGCCTAAAAGTTTTCCCAGTGCTACTGCCCAGTTAGTAACTGGAGAAGTTGCCAAAAGTTCCAGGGTTCCTCGCTTGCGCTCTTCAGCGTAAAGCCCCATCGAAAGAATAGGTAGTAAAAATAATACTAATGCTCCCATCACGCCTAAGAAAAACTGCAAAAGCCGATAGGCAACATCGACAGGTGGGGAGGGAACGCCCATTTGCTCTTTTTGGGCAACTTGCTGAATGATACCGTCTGGTCCCAGAAGAATGGAGACAAAAAAGAACCCCGAAATTAACCAAAAAACGGCTGCCACAAGGTAAGCCAGAGGCGAAGCAAAATAGCTCTGTAACTCCTTGCGAAAAATGGCGATGATATTGCTAACAATTAGGCGCATGATGAATATTGAAACTTGCAGGTTGACTGAAGAATTGAGGAGTAAGGAGTAATCCTGTGCCGAGGTGCCCAGGTGCCCAGGTGCGGAGAGGGCAAGTGAGGAGTTCCGAGTGAGGGTGAGGAGTAAAAGAGGTGAGCAAGTGAGGGGTAGGGGCGAGCCGCCGGACCTCGCGTACAGGAGTTAGGGGCCAAAATTAACTCAAATCAATAGAAAATTTAATTTCTATGTTTAACTCTCTCACGCACTCACGTACTCACGCACTCACTGCTTTCCCTACTCTTCCATCGCTTGTTTTTCACCAGTAACGGCTGATTCAGTAGTGGTCAACTCTAAAAAGACATCCTCCAGGGTAGGGCGAGTGCGTCGCATTTCATACAAACCCAAACCAGCATCAATAAGAGTAGCGGCAAGCTCGTGTCCTGGTTCTGCCCCCGGTACTGGGATAATGCGGATGAAAGCGCGTTCACCCGATTGTGTTCCATTTGGGGAGATTTCCACGCTGGATACGCCACGAAGATTTTCTAGCATGGACTGTGCCTTGCGTGGGTTTCCCTCCACTTCCATTTCGTAACCCGAGGTGCTTTCCAGTTGTGCCCTAAGGTTTTCTGGGGTATTGGTGGCTACTACCTTCCCCGAGGAAATAATGGCAACGCGATCACAAGTCATGCTCACTTCTGGCAGGATGTGAGTAGAAAGAATAATCGTATGTTCCCCAGCCAGACTTTTAATCAAATTGCGAACTTCAATGATTTGTCGCGGATCAAGACCGATTGTCGGCTCATCTAAAATAATGGCTGGTGGGTCATGAACAATCGCTTGGGCAATGCTGACTCGCTGTCGATACCCCTTGGAAAGCTTGCGAATCAGGACTTTTCGCTTCTCAGTGAGGTTACAGCGCTTAATCGCCGAAGTTACCTTCTCGGCAAGTGAGCCTGCCGCTACTCCCTTCAGTCGTGCTACAAAATACAGAAATCCCTCCACAGTCATGTCAAGATACAGTGGAGGATTTTCCGGCAAGTAACCAATGCGATGCCTAACTGCGAGAGAATCTTCATGAACATCGTAACCAGCAATCCGCGCTGTCCCACTAGTAGCTGGTAAATAGCCCGCTAAAATCCGCATGGTAGTCGTTTTCCCTGCCCCATTCGGTCCCAAAAACCCGAGAATTTCTCCTGCCTCCACTGTGAAGGCAACATCCTGGATGACTGGGGTCGAGCCAAAAACTTTATTTAAACGCTCAACTTCTATCATTCTTTCTGCCGGTAAGTCCTGAATAGGAATTTTACTACTGGTTACTCGGCACTCAAGGACTTTGTTGCTCTTGTCAAGTTCCCAAATGAAACAAGTTCTAGAAAAGCTCATTCGCCACTATAGTTTTGAAACGGGAGGACATAGCGCCGAAGAGTTAGTTGCCCAATGGCTAAAAGACTATGAAGCGGGTTGGGTGCGCCTAGCAGTGATTGAGGCACTGTACCAGGGACGTTACAAAGCGATCTCGATAGAGCAAATTTTGCATTTCTGGTCACGCCGGGGACGTCCCACTTTTCACTTTAATCACGATTTTGAACGCTTGATTAGTGGCAAACCTCCCCAAGATTTTGGCAAACTTCCCGATTCTTCCCACCAAAATCATAGATTACTCCGCCCTTCGGGTTCGGGAGGGACATCGCAAAGTGTGGAATTACTAACGTCGGTAGAAACCTCACCACTAAGCGCTCACCGTAAAACGGCGGAGCCTGCTGCAAGCGCTGACCTAGAAAATAATAATGGCTCAGTCTCCACCCAAGGGATGGCTTCCGAGTTTGCGCCACTCACTTTCCCAGACTTCAATCACTCGGCTCAACAAGCTTCGCCATTACAAACTTCCCAGCCTCAATACAGTAGCGAGAGCGCCATGGAATCGGAAGAGGAGGTGACAAATCCCTTTTCAAAAGTTGAACTAGAGCGCCACTCCCCTGCCTCCGAGCGCAATGGGTTAAACAGCGAAGTTGAACACAGCCCGATTCACGAATTCACTCCGCCTCCAGAGGTTTCTGAGTTTTACCTCAAGCTTAAAGCTGTTGCCAAGCAGGATGCCAAAACTAGCGAGTGACAAAGAATTTTGGATTTTGCGTTCCAGCGACCCCCTTCGGGCTGCGCGTCGGTTTCAGATTTGGGATTGGGTAATTTAGAATTGCATCTTAATCATGGCATTACAGCAACTCTTTTAATTCAAAAGCGAGTGACGTTCCAGCTTGCACGGCGTTATTGCATTACAGAAAACGAAAGCCACCCCTTGAGGAGGACGCGGGG
>PXPT01000083.1 GCA_003021505.1 Cyanobacteria bacterium QS_4_48_99
GGGTTTTTTCTTCTGAGGGGCTGATTTTTACGAAGACTCGGTCTGCTAGGGGTTTGACTGTGGATACGCTGAGGGTAACTGCTGCCATAATTTCTCCTGTTTTTTAGCACTCTCGGTTTCTGAGTGCTAATTTAGGGGAATGTTAGCGGCAATTGCAACTCCTCTCTCTGTACGGGTTCCCGAACGCTGTGGTGATGCGATACTTTCTGCTAGAAATGATACAGTAGTAGGCTTGAATCACCTCGATTCCAAGCGAGTTCGCGCTTAGTAAGTCTGTGTACTTATACAATCTCAAAAAATAGTTGCTCACACGAAACTACTGTGCCCCTTATTTCAAGTCTAAGCTCATTAAGTAACAAAGCCGTGACTCACTCTAGCCCAGAAAAAGAATTAGAACTAGACCAACCCAACCAAGTTCATCTGGGCTACATTTTTCGCACTAAAGCCAACTGCCTGCGAGTTTGTGCCGCTGGTCCCATTCTTTTGGTTTATCCCGATGGTGTCTGGTACTGCAACGCCACTCCAGAGGTAATAGAACGAATCATCCAGCAACATCTAATTGGCAACAAAGTCGTGGAAGAATACGCGCTGCTCAATCATCCTTTGCCAGAAGGATAAACAAGCGAAACAGCAAAGGAAAGTTCTTAATCGCTTTGCTTGGTGCAACTGAATGGAACCAGTTAAATAATGTTGGTATAATAACATGTATTCTGGTAAAACTTCAGTAGTTATACGGGATTTGCCTGCATGGGAATGGCGACGTATCTCAATATACAGTTACTCAAGTAGCAGTTTCAAAAGTTAATTGGAGCTGTTGAGCCAATTATTATCGAAACAAATCAAGCTTGTTAGATAGTTAACTGGTTTCACTTCTGTAATTACACTGAGGGCACAGTGCCTTCCCAAATCTGACCACAAGGATTTCTGCCGCAGGGAATGGGAATGAAAGAAAACGCTCCAACACCAAATAAGCAACTCCTACTGATTGATGATGACCCCAACTTGATTTTACTGGTGAAGGATTACCTGGAGTTTCGTGGGTACCAGGTTTTCACGGCGGAGAATGGTTGGCAAGCACTAGAGATTCTCGAGCAGCAAGTGCCTGACATGATTATCTGTGACATCATGATGCCGGAGATGGACGGCTACGAACTAGTTCAGCAAATTAGGGAGGATTCCCGTCTTGAGTGGATTCCGGTACTATTTCTCTCAGCCAAGAGTCAAAGCCAAGACCGAGTAAAAGGTCTCAACACAGGTGCCGATGTCTATATGGTGAAGCCTTTTGAGCCAGAAGAACTCGTGGCACAGGTGGAATCCTCACTTAAACAGGCAAATCGCCTCATCAGACATAATGACCAGGAAGTAGATGTGAGTGAAAGAATCCAAGTTCCCGACAACATTGGATTAACTCGCACCGAAACCAGAGTTGTTCAGTTAGTGGCACAGGGCTTGGCTAACCGCGAAATTGCTCAACAGCTCAATGTCAGTCAGCGGACAGTGGAAAGCCACGTTTCCAATATGCTGAATAAAACCCGCCTTCACAATCGAACTGAGTTGGCACGGTGGGCGATTGAAAGCAAACTGGCTCAATAGAAATAAGGTAGAGGGCAGGATGAGGTAACGATCACTGTTATCCCTCAATAAAGAGTGAACAAAATTTGCTATCGTAATCATGATTGCTGGTGTAGCTCAGCGGTAGAGCAGCGGTTTTGTAAACCGCCGGTCGCAGGTTCAAATCCTGTCACCAGCTTCTAGAGTTGGAGAGGGATAAAGCTTTGTTAGCAGATAATAATTTATAGGCTTTACCCCAATCTTAAGCAGCAATTACAGAAAACGAAAGCCCACGACCCCTCACGAAGTGGAAGTCGTGGGAGCGTCAATACAGATGCAGCATACTGAACTTAGTTGGGTCTAACTTGGTTCAGGCAGGCGTAGCAAAATCCTGAGTCCAGTAGTGGTTATAATTCACACTACCTGTGTCGTTGGCTAGATATTCATAGCCAATTCCAATCTCAGTAAAGTCAGGGTTGAGAATGTTAGCACGGTGCCCAGAACTACCCATCCAGCTATCAACAACCATTTGTGGCGTCTGCTGTCCGACGGCAATGTTTTCTCCGGCAGTGCTGTAATCATAACCCGTATCCTCAATGCGCTCAAAGGGAGAGGAGCCATTCGCACCAGTATGGCTGAAGAAGTCCTTACTCGCCATTGCATCACTATGATTTTGAGCAGCTTTGGCGAGGTCGGCATCCATCTCTAGCGGATCTAACCCGCGCTGAGTGCGCTCATCGTTGGTGAGTTCCACAACCTCCTTAGCGAAACTCATTTCCTCGCTTTCGTTAGTATCATTTTCGCTGTTATCCCTTTCTACGGGATCTTCTTTACCTACCGGATCATCCTTTTGATTAGAAGAGTCATCAGTGGTCATGCCTTCTTCAGAAGTAACATTATTATCCTCATCTATGTTGGGAGTTTGAATTTCACCTTCACTGTTAAATAAATCACTTAAACTATTATCAAAGTATTTTTCCATTAACTGGTCGAGAGCTTTTTGCTGTTCTCCTGCATTTGCTTGATTTAGTTGGGTGTCAAAGACGGTAGGCATTAGTTTGTATCTTAGGCGGTAGTATGTACTGACAACAATTTAGCTGTATTCAAATACACTTTACTACCGTATAAGTACTGAAAATTGCTATAGCATCATATCGTACAAATGAGATAGCCAACAGTGCGCTTAGCAGAATTCACTCAGACACAGCACTCTCAACTTCCACCCTTGTAAGTTCAACTATATGCTCCTCAACCTAAGGAGGAAGGGAGTATCGTTAATCTGGACAAATTTAGGACAGTCTTGGTAGTCGTTTGGAGATGAGATGGAACTGCGCTCGGAATCTCGACTCAGGCACGCCGTGTCCGAGAGTGGGTGGCTCAAATCTCAGCAATTAGAACTATTCTGCTTGCGGCCCTACATCCGCATAGCGCAACCCGGATGGTTTTCTCAACCAGGACATTCAAACCAATGTGTTAGGCCGTAGCCGACCGCAGTATACCGCTGAACTGGTGCGAATGGTGCGAGCTTACCAGCACCAGATTCAGCAGTGGCCGAACCGAATGAGCCGTTACTTCTGGGCGCCCTCGGTGAAATAAACAGGCCTCTAAGTTGCAACTATTTAGTGCACGGATTAATACTTCTACTTTCCATCGCTTATGGAGTCCCATCAAGCGTAGATTATTCTAATTAACCAGAGTTGGTTTTCGCATATTGTGGCTTAACAGAACATGTTGAACCCCGGATTTTCCCCCTGGCGATTCGTTTTTTCCCACCAAACTGATCAGCTACCTTCTTACGGTGCGTTCAGGTTGTTACCCAATTAACTTCTGAGTGGAACCTGCCGAAACTTAAGTATAAAGTGAAATTATTATACCATCCTGTAAAGTCCTTCTCTGTAGGAGTGAAGCACGCCCAAGCTATGAGCCAGTTCGAGTTTAGAGAATTTGGTGTTGTCACTAATGGTGAAATCGATTTAAAGATTCGGGAAAGATGTCCTGTCGATCAGTTTAATGGAGAGGCTCCAGTATACAAATTTAACATCACCTTAACAGGTTCTAATGAACCCATTGGTTCAATTGATTTACGCCTTGGAAACACCCATCACATTATTATGTATGCAGGTCATATCGGTTACAGAATCAAGCAGAGCGATCGCGGACACCGATATGCAGCTAAGGCATGCAGCCTAATCAAGCCAGTTGCCTTGTCTAGCGGTCTAAAGACTTTATGGATAACATGCAACCCGGACAATTATGCATCGCGCCGCACCTGCGAGATTATCGGCTGCCAATTGGTAGAAATTGTCGATTTACCTAAAAATACAGATATGTACCGGAAAGGCGAAAGGAAAAAGTGTCGATATAGATGGGAGTTACTAAATACCTAAGTTGCAATGTCACTCCATTGCCTTTTTTGACAAATTTGGTTAGGGCACTCTCTAAGCAAGGAGAAAGAAACCCCCTATAAAACCGTAAAAACAAAAGACCCAATCCCGAATTGCCAATTCCTAATCACTCTTCTTTTCAGGGCGCTTAGTGGGTTTAGGGCGGGGTTTTTGCTTTGAGGCTGGTCTATCTGCTGCTTGCTCTCCTCTTGGATGGGGACGCGGGCGTGAGGGAGCGCCTTGCGTGCGCTCAGGGCGACTTGAACCTTTCTTCGGTGGTTTTTTGCGACCTTTCTTGTTCTTGGGAGATAGAATACCAATTTGCTCTGCTCCCTGAATCGCAAGGGCATTATCTTGCCACTGCACCTGCAAATCCCAAAAGCGACCGAGTGGTTTTTCTGGAAGAGTGCCTTGGAGTTTCAACTTAAAGAACTTGGGTGATTCTGAGTCCCGTCGGGGAGACTGTTTAATTTTAACGATGACCTTCTCTTCCTCCTGGGAATAGTAAACTACCTCACCACGAACGGAAAAATAGCCCCCCTCCTTGGCAAGTGCCACAGGCGAAGTGCCTTCTGATTCGGCTGAGGTCGATTCTGTCGAGGAAGGCTGCGGTTGCCCCAGAGTCTCTGGCTCCCAAACACCGACAATTTGGACGTGTAGGTGGTCGTCATTTTGTCTTGTCCTGGGATAGACAACCCAGAGGTGAGCTTGCTCTAAGTCTACGTGATTTTTAACCACGCCGATCGCGCGGCCCAGTAGCACTGCATCAATTTCGGTTCCATCCGACAGAGACAGGGTACCTCGCGTCAATTGCTCCTTTTGTGGCTGGTATTGACCCCAAAGCAGACCGATAGCTCGGTATTGCATGGCGTGAGTAGGTGGGGAAATCGGTTGTTGCCGCGAGGAACTGCTAGTTGCTGCATTCTGAGGCTTGCTGGACACATGCGATGAGTCTGGCGATGGTTGGCCAGAAGAGGGAAAAGATTGGGAAAACTGATTCACAGGGAAGTTCATCAAAAATTACGGCTGGATACCTCATCCATGAGAAGCATGGGCGAGGAGGAAAGCCGTCCTCCTGACAAGTTAAGGGAGTGGCGAACACTCTAAACTAAAGCGAGTTAAACTAACCCAAGTAGAAATATCAACGCTCAAAATGGCTCACACTGTAGACAAATCGTAGTAGAGCGCTGGAGTTACTTGGCACTAACCCGATCATTTTACTCAATGCAGTGACAGGAAAGCTAGCTCCCCATCGCTAATCTAATCTTGATCCATAACTTTATCAGATTTCAATACCATGAGTTCATCCCCAAACAAACGCGGTCGCTGGGTCTATGTCGTCTTAGTGATTGTGGTGTTGGCATTCGTAAGCATTTCGACACTTCCCTTACTGAAAGGCATTCTCGGAGAAAATCAGCCCTCGGTAAGGACAACTACTTCACCCACCCAACCAAACCAACCGGATCTCGAAGCGAAAGCTGAAGGTTACAAAACGGTTTTGCAGAGGGAACCGGGGAATGTCGCCGCCTTGCGAGGATTGGCAAAGGTACGGCTGCAACAGGACAATTTTGAGGCGGCAATTGCGCCTTTGCAGAAGTTAGCAAAGCTTAATCCTCAGCAAACCTCTGTTCAGTTACTCTTGGCTGAAGTGTATACGAGGACACAGAACTACGATGAGGCGATCACCACCTATAACCAAGCGATTAAGTCCGACAAACAGAATTTCCGTCCCGTCCTAGGAAAAGCGCTGGTGCTGCAAAGGCAAGGGAAACAGGCAGAAGCTCAGTCCCTGTTAACTAAGGCTGTTTCTCTAGCGCCACCGAAGTACAAAGACAAAATTAAGCAAATGACAACTCAGCCGGGTGGGGGAGACACGGAAGGGGACAAGGGGACAAGGAGACAAGGGGAACAAGTGAGAGGGTGACAGAGTTGGGGAAGCAGGGGAAGCAGAGGAGGAAGTGAGCACATGAGAGCGTGAGAAAGTGGGGAATAGGAATAAGATTTTCTCTCAAACAAGCCAACCCATCACTCCTCACTCCTCACCCCTCACCCCTCATTCCTCACTTGGATCACCTTCAACCTTTAACCTACAACCTGCCGCCTGCAACTTTTAAATCTGAAACACGGCGACTGCGGCAAATATGAAAAAGAGTAGTCCTCCTATGGCAGTAATCATCCGCTCGGAGATTTGTTTGGCGATTAAGCTCCCCCCAATCACGGCGATCGCGGTACAAATCGCATGAGCTAAAATTGCCCCAAACGTAACGCCGAGGAGATTATTAGAGGCGGCTAAGGCAATAGTGGCTACTTGAGTGCGATCGCCCCACTCAGCAAAAAATGTCATGAAAAAAGCACTCGATATAATTGCCAAACCAGCTTTGTTCTCAGGCAGTTTCGATGTCGCCTTATTAACTGCAGCCGTTGCTTCTTTTGCCTCGCTACTATCAGACTGGGGTGACATCTGAGAAGCATCATATAGCAGCTTGAACCCAAAACCTATAAACAAAGCAACTTCGAGGTATTTCAGATAATTTTTGGGAATGAAAGAAGCAAATTGCCCTAACAATACTGACAAAACAGTCATTAAAATTAAACCTGCTATCACTCCCATCATTATGAGTCGTCGAGAATAGCAACTCGATAAAATGACAGCAACGAAAAATGTTTTATCACCTAGTTCTGAAACGGTAACTAGTAAAAGACTAGCAGTGAAGGCACTTAGCATTGGTATCAAGCTCTCCCGAAGTTTCTCGGCATTGTCGGTGAGCTTGATGCAGCAATAAAGACCCCACCAAGCTCACTTTAGTTGTGAACTCAGTGAAGGTCTCGCTTTCCGCAGCGCACTTGCGCTCCTTGTCACCTGAACCAGGCTCATCGCCAGTTTGTTGACTCAGGTGGACTGGCTATTAATTCGCCAGCAGCTACTCCCCTTCTGTAGTATTAATGATACTACACGAACCCCGATCAAGCAATTAAGAAAAAAACTTCGAGCGATTTTCATAAAGCTTTGAATTGTTATTCATTTTTTATTTAAATTTAGTTCATTTTTAGAAAAACTCGAAAAAGGCGAAAGGCTAAAGTAAAGAATAAGGCGAAAGGCGAAAGTACTATCGCTTACATCATTATTTTCCCCTTTTGCCTCTAGCAAGAGTGCTTTTTGCCTTCATTACCCCTTTTGCCATTTGCCATTTGCCTTACTTAAAGCCTTTTGCCTTTGAAATGAGTGCCTTCCGATTAAGGATCAACCCAACGACCGTCAGCTTTGATTAAATTAATCAACTCCTCTACACCTTGGGACTCTGGCACTTTTTTGATTTCTTCTTTGCCTCGATAGAGGGAGATGTAACCCGGTTGCTTGCCCACATAACCATAGTCGGCATCTGCCATTTCTCCGGGACCATTGACAATGCAACCCATCACAGCAATATCTAAACCACTAAGATGACTAGTAGCCTCCCGCACTTCCTTAAGCACGTCCTCTAAATTAAACAAGGTACGACCGCAGGAAGGACAAGCCACGTACTCCACCATAGTCTTACGCAATCCCAACGATTGCAGGATGTTGTAGCAAGCGGGAATTTCTTTTTCTGGAGATTCAGTAAGAGAAACGCGAATTGTATCTCCAATTCCCTCTGCCAGAAGCGTGCCAATTCCAGCCGTAGACTTAATGCGCCCATACTCACCATCCCCCGCTTCAGTGACTCCCAAATGTAGGGGATAGTTCATTCCCAGTTCGTCCATTCGCTGTACCATGAGGTGATAAGCTGCCAGCATCACTGGTACTCGTGATGCCTTAAGCGAAATTACCAGGTTATAAAAATCGAGGGACTCACAGATTCGGATGAATTCCAGGGCAGATTCCACCATTCCTTCTGGAGTGTCGCCGTAGGTAAACAACATCCGTTCGGCAAGTGAACCGTGATTCACACCAATACGCATTGCTTTCCCTTGATCCCGTAGGGAAACCACTAGCGGTTCTAGAGTTTGGCGGATTTTTGTGCCAATTTCGTCAAATTCGGCTTGGGTGTATTCGGTGCGATCGCCTTTGGGTTTTTCAAACACATACAGCCCCGGATTAACCCGCACTTTGTCCACGTGTTTTGCCACTTCTAAAGCAATCTTCATGCCGTTATGGTGGACATCCGCTACCAAAGGCACAGGCTGATAGGTTTCGGCTAATTTTTGCTTAATTCCTGCCAAAGCTTTCGCATGAGCCAGACTGGGAACGGTGACGCGGACAATCTCGCAGCCTTGTTCATGTAGATCCCGAATGGCTGCAACTGAGCTATCCACGTCTAAGGTATCTTCATTAATCATGGATTGCACCACGACAGGATGAGCGCCGCCAATGGTGACATCACCGACGGGGACGGGACGAGTTTTGCGCCGATGGATTGTGGTGTCAATTTGGGGCGCAGTTGAGGTATTTTGCGGATTAGGGAGAGTTTGCATAACCGGTAAAGCTAACTTCTTCTGCGAGGATATCTAAGGATTTACCTTTATTGTGTCATTGTCAGTGAATAAGGCAGAGGTGTGGAGATGCGGAGGAGGCAAGTGAGGAGTGAGGGGTGAGCGAGTGAGGAGAGTCCCGTTGGGACTGACGCGGAGAGCGGAAATGAGGGGTGAGGAGGTAGATGGGCTGGTTTGATAGAAAAATTTATTTCTATTTCCAACACTCTCACGTACTCACGCTTTCACGCTCTCACTTTTTTCCCGCAGCTCCCCGCTTCCCCGCGTTCCCGTGTCTCCGCGTTCTCTTTTTCCCTTGCCTCCCCCTGCCTCCCCTGCTCCTTTGCTCAATCTCTACTACCCCGAGAATGCAGGTTATAAGCCGAGCTTGCTCATCAATCTGTCCAGTTCAAAGTGTTCACTCATCAACTCCCGGATACATTGCACTTTGATGGGTTCAGCAAGGCGCACTTGACCGAAGGTGCGGTCTGCAATTTCTACGGTACTCAGGGTATCGAGAGCAACTGATAGGATAGGGATTTCTAAGTTTTCGGCGTAACTGAGAATATAATCTTGCGGCGGTACGTGACCTGTGAGAATTAGGCAATGGGCAGAAGTTTCCAGGGCAGCGAGTTGTAAGTCACTGCGATCGCTCCCTGTCACCACTGCCAGATTCTTTCCTTTACGGAAATACTCCACCGCGGAACTGACGTTCATCGCCCCGATAGTCAGTTTTTCCACCATCAAATCTAGCCGATCTGGGCGACAGAGAACTTTAGTTTGCAACTGCTGGACGAGTTCTCGAACACTCACACTTTGCAGCAGACTATTTCTGGGTAACATTCCCAACACTGGAATTCCCTGTTGTTCCAGAAAAGGCTTTACCGAGGCGGTGGTAGATTCTAGCTGTTCGGCAGGAATATCATTAATCAAAACACCCAGCAAGCGATCGCCTAATGCCTGTTGGGCTGCTAAGAGATGATCAATCAAAAGTAGCGGATTGTAGCGAGCCACCAAAAATACGGCAGTATCACAAATTTGAGCCATCCCTCCTACGGACAAATCGAACAGCGTTCCCTGTGATAAGGTTGCTGGTGCTTCCAATAGGGCGAGGTTGCTTGGGAATTGTTGAACGTATTGGCGCAAAGGCTGCGTGTAGTCTTTAGAATCCTTTCCTTGCAGGCGTTTCTCAATCGTTTCACTATCCAAATGCAACAGCGGTGTTTGCACTCGGCTTTCGGGTAAATTCAAGGCAGTTGCCATGAACTGCACATCTTCTTCCACCATCTCGGTTTGGGGGTTACTCAGGCGAGTCTCTAGCGGTTTCCCATAGGCAACAACAACTCCTTTTTCTTGTAGCTGATGGGCTAACCCCAAGATAGTGGCTGACTTGCCACTGTAGGCTTCTGTTGACCCAATCAGCAAACTTTGGGCATATTTTGCCATGCCCTTACTCCTTGTATTAATAATTGTCCATCTTAAGCAGCTTCTGGTAAAACTCTTTGGGAAAATCAGCTGAACGAGAGTGCTTGAATTTTTTGATCACCTCAGTTAAGTAATTAACGAACTCAGAGTTAGCCATGCTCACTTCGTAGTTTAGCTCTGCGTTTCCATTAAATTGCAATCGGCAGCGAGTCAACTCAGCAGGAAGTTTTGAGACATACCAACTAGCAACAAAGGGAATGCTTTCACTCTCTTCTATTTGACGCTCACCTTCTAGATATCCTTTTTGATAGAGGCTAATTGCTAGAGGAAGAAGATTGCGCTTGTTTCCGTGGCAGTAGGGCGCATAGACACTGACATCTGCTTGAGTAGCGGGCTGAAGTTTTTCGATAGACATGAGCAATTAGAGATATTCCCTATAGCAAAGGATTTAAAACTCGCGCTAAACACCAAGTTTCGGTTCCGCAGAACACTTATCTGCGATTCTATTATGGGTAAGTCGGTAGGCGTAATCTAACTAAAATAGTAGTTCGCTCTAATGGGACGATGTGGCGCGTGCCCCTCTCCTGCTTTGGCAACACTGTTAAAATTTTGTGATTGCTACTTAACTTATTCCCATCTTTGTCCCCTGCGAGTTTAGCCTATGCTCCCTCTTAATGGCAGCGCTGGGTTAGCAGTTGTTAGGGCGATCACTCAGTTTTACACACTGGGGAAGAGACAACTACCACAGCAGAGATCTTACAATCAAGATTAATAAGCAATGAGTTGGAGTTGGCAGCGTTTGCTAAATTAAAGCGTTAAAACTATATCTACCCTAAGCTTAGTAAGCATTGTTTAGGCAGCTATACCTTCTGGCAGGTATGATTAACTAAAGATAATTTGGCTTTTGAGGCGGTTAGGGGTTAACACTGTACCGGGAGATATTATGCAGTAGAAACTTTTACTTAGGTAAAGACATTCCCACACTAATTCAATCCCAGTTTTCAGGAGGACAATCATGCAAGAGCAACAACAAGATACTCGTTTTCCTAGGAGTGTCGTTGCTGGTATTTCAGCAGCTATTTTGGCGGCTGGTGGGGGGATAGCTTGGTGGGCTTGGAATTCGTTGCATTCTCCAACCACAACCTCGCCACCGGAAACGTCCCAACTTGCGCCACCTTCTCAGCAAGCCCAGCCTCCACAACAAGAAACGGTTCGAGTTTATTGGCTCAATCCTACTACTCAAACAATTGAGTTGGTTCCAAGTTCTGTTACTGTAGATAATTCCGAGCAGCCTAGCCAAACAATAGAAAGGGCAATGCAGACTTTGCTGGCTGAGGAAGGAAAAAGTAAGCCGGAATTAACCACCACAATTCCAGAAGGAACGACGCTACGCAGCGTCTCCATGCAACAAGATGGGATTCACGTTGACCTCTCGCAAGAATTTACTCAAGGAGGGGGTAGCACTTCTATGACAGGTCGCGTGGGACAAGTGCTTTACACAGCTACAAGCTTAGACCCCAATGCTAAAGTCTGGGTCGAGGTAGAAGGTCAGCCCATCAAAACTTTAGGCGGGGAGGGTGTCTTACTTAAGCAGCCCATGACTCGCCAATCCTTTCAGAAAAATTTTCAATTTTAACGAGGCAGGCCAGGAAACACTATCTGAGAGCAAATAAGGACTGGGAGAATTAACCAATCGCCAACCCCCTCCTTGTACGGGAAAAGGGGATTCTTTTACTATTTCAAGGTTACACGCCTTGAGCACAGTTACAGCGGGCAAGCATCTCGATGGAGTACGGCGAAATCCGAAAGTAGGTTAAAGGGTAAGGGGGAAGAAGTGAGGTGTGAGCGCGTGAGTGTGTGAGAGAGTTAAAAATAAAAATCAAATTTTGTCTGAAATGTTAATTTTTGCCCCTCACTATTATACTCGGGTTCTGCCGGCTCGCCCGTACTTCTCATTCCCTCACCATTTCCCCTTTCCCGATTTCGCGCCCAGGTGTACCTCAGCTCGTCGAAAACTGCTGTAAGTATTAACCCCAAAGGCGGCGGCGAGGGGAACCGTTAAGGCGCTGGTGCGTGTCGCGCAATAGAGCTGGGATATCGAGGTTTTCCGGGCAGCGGGGAAGGCAGTCGCCGCAGTCGGTACAGCGGTTGCCCTTAGCGCCAGGAAACCAATGCCCCGCATTTTCAAACATACGGTAGCGGTACTGACCGAAATCAGTCATTTCGTAGGCAACTGCAAGATTGCGTAGCCGTAAAACTTCTGGGATGTTAATTTTTTCCGGGCAGGGTAGGCATTGGTAGCACTGACTACATTTGTCTGTTCCCAAGGCATCTTCCAGTTGTGCCTCCAAGCGTTGAAAAGCTTCGATTTCGCTGTCGCTTAGGGGGGCATCGTGGTCAGCAACTTTGAGGGGGTCTCTCAATTCCTCTGGGTTAGCCGGACCGACGCTGAGGGTGGTAATGCGGCGATCGCTTAATAAAAACCGATAGTTTAGCTCTAGGGGGGAGAAGGGGTGGCAGAGCTGTTTTAGGGTTTCCGGTGGCGTATAGAGCTGCCCTCCTTTGTCCGCTGGGGAGATAATAAAAATCCCCATATCCTTCTCGTGTGCCCGCTCCACGGCAGGATCATGGCGCTGAAAAAAGTAATAGTAGTGGAGATTAACGAATTCAAATAAATCAGTCTCAATCGCGGCGAGGATAATATCGAGGGTAGCGTGGGTGGAAAACCCCACATGCCGCACTCTGCCATCTGCTACGGCTTCGGTGATTGCCTCCATGCATCCTCTCTCTTCTTTTACCCAGGCGAGATGCTCCCAGGTATTGATGCCATGAATCGCCAAACCATCGAGATAGTCGAGCTGTAAGCGCTCCAGGGAGTGATCGATCCACTGGCGCATCTGGTCAGCATCTGGAGTTGGTGGGAGCTTAGTCGTGATGTGTAATTGCTCTCGGGGCACGGATAGCTCCGCTTTTAAGGCTTGCCCAAGATACTCCTCGCTTTTCCCATAACCTCTGGCAGTTTCCAGATGATTAATTCCCTGTGCCACCGCCTGCTGTAGCGTTTGCGCGTACTCCGCTTCGTTAGCCAAACAGCGCATGGTTCCCAAGGAAAACACCGAAAGCATGAGATTAGTTTTCCCAAATCGCCGATAGCGCATTTTAAT
The DNA here is from genome assembly GCA_003021505.1 of Cyanobacteria bacterium QS_4_48_99. Lineage (GTDB taxonomy): Bacteria > Cyanobacteriota > Cyanobacteriia > Cyanobacteriales > Rubidibacteraceae > QS-4-48-99. Next base: position 12,974 of record PXPT01000083.1, read on the forward strand.
TGTTCTTCGTTAGCAAGTATCACTCGATTTTGGTAACGGGGGCGCTAATTGCTAATTGTCCATTGCTAATCTTTCATTGCCATTAGCTATAAAATTCTTTGTCGATAACTAGGATTCGCTACTACTAGAAGAACCCCCCCTGATAAAGTCTTCCGGTCGCAAATGGGAGACAAATTCCTTGAAGGCTTTTTGATCTTCCTCGTCCGCATCCCGGTCTACCGGTATCGAGGCATCGGCAACCACTTCTTCCATAACCCAGATAGGACTATCGGTGCGTAGCGCAACTGCGAGGGCATCACTCGGTCGGGAATCAATTTCTTTGGTTTGCTCGCCCCAGCGAAGACACAACAGGGCGTAGAAGGTGTTGTCCTGAAGCGAGTGAATAATTACGCGCTCCAAGTTCATTTCCCATTCCTCTAGGATACTCGTGATTAAGTCGTGGGTCAGTGGGCGAGGAGGCTTCTGTCTTTCTAAAGCACCCATAATTGCCTTAGCCTGATCCTGCCCAATGTAGATCGGTAGGGCACGTCGCTCTGTACTATCCTTAAGCAGCGCAATGGGGCTGCGCGTCACAGCATCTAATGCGATTCCAGCAACTTTCATTTCAATCATCAGTGTAGCCTCGAAAACCAAATCGGCACTAGGGACTTAAAGTGAGTATTAGACTGGTATTAAATGAATAAGAATCGGAACAATCTCCAAGCTGTTCACCTCACCTTGTCGGTTTACCGTCAATCCTGCCTTAGCTTTAGAGAGGATGGGTGGTAGGGTTAAACCCTCCTTTCCAAGTATGCCCCAGTGTAAGGGCAACTGCCCCTAGATAGCAGGAAAAAATCTACCAGGGACAGCCTAGTTGACACTCACCACTACAAATATAGTCAAGCCTAACCCTATTTTCCCAAACTTAAGACAGTGTTTACAGGTATCACTCAGGCACAAGGAATCATGCAACCACTGGGGAGCGATCGCTTTAGCATCTCACTCCCAACCGAAGGCTCTCATCTCCCTTTGTCGGATTTAGCGATGGGCGACAGTGTGGCAGTGGACGGCGTTTGCCTGACAGTGGAAGAAGTTTCTTCAGACGGTTTTGTGGCGACTGCTTCTCCTGAAACTTTGCGGCGCACTAGTTTAGGGCAGCGCAGCCAAGCATATGTCAATCTAGAAACCTCTCTGCGAGTGGGTAGCAAGCTGGGGGGACACTTTGTTTTGGGTCACGTGGATGGCGTGGGTTGCTTAATCGAGTCGGTTCCCACCGAAAAAGCCTGGGAAATGTCGTTTGCTGCCCCAGCTTCTCTATCTGAACAATGGCAGCATCAAATTGCACGTTACTTGGTTCCTAAAGGCAGCATTGCTGTCAACGGCATTAGCCTTACTGTTGCAGCTTGTGATGCCGAGAGAAGCTGGTTTAAAGTCGCTGTGATTCCCCTCACCTATGCCGATACCAATCTCGCTCACTTGGAGATTGGCAGTTGGGTAAATCTAGAAAGCGACCTTCTGGGCAAGTATGTGGATCAATTGCTCAGTAGCCGCTCCTCAGCTAACGACAGCAGTGAAGAGATTAGCATGACCTTTCTAGCCGAAAATGGATATTTGTAAGCTTGTCTTTCCCTTCCTATTGCTGTGAGGGAAGCGCTGGGGTACGGTTTCTCACCATTGCTATAATTAATTAAGCATAAGCTTTCAGTCCAATCCTGTATAACAAGGAGGTTTTATGACCGCTAATGAAATGATCTTTAACGCAGCCATATTGTCTATTGCACTGACTTTGTTCGGCGTAGCTTGGGGCTTTTTGATGCTCAAAATCCAAGGTGGCGAACAAGAGTCTCTTTAGTTAGAAAACAGAGAGGCGATCGCTTCTGCGGGATCGGATTGCACCAGCAGCGACTCACCGATTAAAACGGCATTCCCACCAGCTTGTTTGACCACATTGAGGTCATCTGGCGCATAGAATCCCGACTCGCTCACCACCTGTATGCCTAGCTCTTGCAAGGTTTCCCCTCGCCACTCTAATAGTTGGCGAGTTGTTTGCAGATCCACCGAAAAATCTTCCCAATTGCGGTTATTGATCCCAATTAGACTAACGCCCTCTAGATTTAACACGCGGTCTACTTCCGAGAGCGTATGCACCTCGATTAAAGGTGTCATCCCCAGAGAATTAGCGATTTTGAGGAAGTAGCGCAGATCACGGTCATTCAAAATTGCCGCAATCAGCAAGATTGCATCCGCGCCGTGGAGACGAGCCAGATAGATTTGGTAAGGATAAATCACAAACTCCTTACACAGTATGGGCAACGCCACTTCTTTTCGCACCGAGGCAAGGGTTTCAAAACTGCCTAGAAAGAATTGCTCCTCCGTGAGCACACAGAGACAGCTTGCTCCTGCTGTTTGGTATGCCTGGGCGATCGCGACTGGGTCAAAGTCTTCCCGAATCACCCCTTTGCTAGGAGAGGCTTTTTTGATTTCGGCGATGAGGGCAGGTTCTCTCTTTCTTTGCCACAATGCGCCCAAAAAATCCCGCGCTGGATCGCTTGCTTGCACCTGCTTGCGTAGATCCAACAATGGCAGGCGAGTGCGTCGCCTCTGCACTTCCATTTCTTTATGCCAGACAATTTTTTCGAGAATATTACGTGGTTCCGATTCTGGCAGCGCCACTTGATAGCGCCAGTTATTGACATTGATGGGGGGATTGGGTGGACGTCGTCGAATTTCCATAGTTGCTCATTGCTAATCGTTCCTTGCTACCCGCTATTAGCCATTAGCCATTAGCTGTTAGCAGTAACTTCGGCTCGCTTATATGCTTCATCCAGCACTTCCGAGAGAGTGGGATGAGTATGAACTTTAAAGGCAAGATTTTGTACAGATTGCCGTTCCGCGATCGCATTGGCTGCCTCGTGAATTAAATCTGAGGCGTGCATTCCCATAATGTGTGTTCCTAGCACCTCGCCTGTGTCTTTGCGGTAAACCACCTTTGCCACGCCATCCGTTTCTGCTTCGGCAAGTGCTTTGGAATTAGCTTTGTAGTAGGTTCGCACCGATGCCACCTCAAATCCTTCTGCTTTACCGATTTCCTTGGCGGCTTCTTCTGTCAGCCCCACATAGCTAATTTCGGGATGGGTAAAGGCAGCGGCGGGGATGCTGCGATAGTCCACAGTTTGGTCACGCCCACAGATATTTTCAACTGCCACAATGCCTTGAGCGGAGGCGGTGTGAGCCAGCATCAACTTGCCCGTGGCATCTCCAATCGCCCAAAGGTGGGGAACAGGTTCCCCTTCCCTTAGCACTGCCATACGGTCATTGACTGCAATGTAGCCCCGTCGGTCAGTTTCCACTCCGACTGACTCTAGCCCTAGGTTTTTAGTGGTAGGGACGCGCCCTGTGGCAACCAAAGCAGCATCTACTTCCAAAACATCGACAACTTCTTTGGTTTTGGCATCTGCTAGTTCGATTACTACCGGGGAGCCGGGAATCACTTTTTGCGCTACAACCCCAACTCTAGTTTCAATATCGCGCGGGGAAATCAGCACCCGCTGGGCAATTTTGGCAATATCCCGGTCAAATCCAGGCATGAGGCGCTCTAGTGCTTCGATCATAGTGATTTCGCAGCCTAGGGCCGAGTAGATATCGGAAAATTCCAGACCGATGTAACCGCTGCCGATAATGGCAACCCACTCTGGCAACTCCTTAAGCTGGAGAGCATCATCGCTGGTAAAGACAGTTTTCCCGTCCACTTCGATGCCGGGGGGAACTAAAGGCTCAGAGCCAGTTCCAATCATGATGTCGCCGGCAGTAATGTTCTTTTCACCACTTTCTGTGGCTACGGTTACTTTTTGGGAATCTGCTACCTTGCCCCAGCCGGAAATAACATCAATCCCTAGGCGTTTGAGGCTATTGCTCATGTCGCCGCGAATTTTGTTGACTGTGTTGCTGGCATGGTCAGCGATCGCGCCTCGGTCAAAATCCACTTCCCCCACCTGAATGCCCAGAGACTTGAGGTGGTGAGCATCCCTTAACTCTCGCACCCTTCCCGCTGCGGCTAATAGTGCCTTAGAGGGAATGCAGCCGCGATTGATACAAGTGCCCCCTAGGTCTTGTGCCTCAATGATGGCAGTCTTCAAGCCACATTTGACAGCATGTAAGGCAGCACCGTGCCCTCCCACACCTGCGCCAATAATTACTAAATCGTAATCAAAGTTATTCGTCATTAGTCCTTAGTCATTAGTCCTTAGTTTTCACCGCGTTCCCGCGTCTCCGCTTACCCCCAATCCTGCCGCTGCCGCTGGGCTTCGTATAATAACAGAGCAGAGGCGATCGCTACATTCAACGATTCCACTCCAGCACTTAGGGGAATTGTGACCTGCTGGTCTGCTAAAGCTACCAAATCGGCTGAGAGTCCTCCTGCTTCATTGCCCAGTAAAATCACAGTGGGGAGGCGAAAGTCAATTTCCCAGTAAGTGAAAGCCGCCTGGGGTAGAGTAGCAACCACCTGTATCCCCTGTTCCCGATAGCCTTCCACCACTGATTTCAAATCGGGGCTTACTGCCATCGGTAGCCGAAACCACTCTCCCGCCGAAGCTCGCAGTACTTTCGGGTGATCCACATCAACGCTATCGGCACTCAGCCATAAACCATCGCTATGGGCAGCAACGGCAGTGCGAATTATGGTTCCTAGATTACCAGGATCTTGCAACTTCTCAACCGCCAATCCTAAACTCGGTTTAGTCGCGAGGGATTGCCGAAGCGCATCGCGCGAAGCCACTGCCACTACTCCATCAGGATTAACCGTAGTAGTGACTGCTTCCATCACCGAGTGGGTAATTACTTCTGCTCTCTCGCTGCCTTGAGAAGCTTTCTTCCAGAGCTGGGGATAGTGACTTTGCCACTCGGGAGTACAGCAAACAGTCACCAGCGGATAACTCAGCCCGCAGCAGGACTCCAGCAGGTTAGTTCCCTCCAGTAGCAACAGATTTTGCCTTTGCCGCTCCTTAGTGCGGTGTAATTTACGCATCTGTTTAACTAGAGGATTCTGAAGACTAGTCAACATCCACAGCTTTTAAGGTTGCAGGTTACAGGTTATGACTAACTTGCAACTTTCAACTTTTAACTTGTAAGCCATACATACCTTACAACGATTCGCTATGCGGAACCCGGGACTTGAACCCGGAAGTCCTTTCAGACACTAGAACCTGAATCTAGCGCGTCTACCAATTCCGCCAGTTCCGCGTCATCTAATTGCTGAAGTGCAAATTTTGCTCGGGTAGCCACTTCCGATAGTAGTCAATTTTTACCGACAAGATCAACGCTGACCCTCATCATCACATCATAACCGATGCTGGTCTCAAAACTCCTAGAAAAACCTGGACATTTTTACGCTTTAGGCTAAAATCGGAACGATTTTTAACAATATTGCGAGTATATTTAAGGGAGGATAGAGCCATTAATCAGCAGATGAATCTCACCGAACCCCAATCTCTGCCCGAACAAGAAGCTCAGGTTCTACAAGTTTGGGGTCGAGCCTCTCTACAGGGGCACGTCAAAATCAGCGGAGCCAAGAACTCTGCCTTAGCAATCATGGCAGGAACTTTGCTGTGCCCGCAAGCCTGCCGGATTCGCAATCTACCCTCGTTGGTGGATGTAACTCGCATGAGTGAGGTGCTGTCCGCACTAGGCGTTCAGCTTGAGAGAGATGGAGATATCCTAGACGTTAATGCTGGCGATATCGGCAACGGCAGCGCTCCCTACGAACTTGTCTCTCGCTTAAGAGCTAGCTTTTTTGTGATTGGTCCGCTTTTAGCACGGTTGGGAGTAGCTCACGTTCCCTTACCAGGGGGATGTGCCATTGGCGCTAGACCCGTCGACCTGCACGTCCGAGGGCTACAAGCGATGGGAGCCGAGGTTCGGATTGAGCATGGCATGGTTCAGGCAGATGTCAGGGGGAGGGGTGGCAAGCTCCAGGGAGGAAAAATTTACCTGGACTACCCAAGCGTCGGTGCCACCGAAACATTAATTATGGCAGCAACTCTCGCAGAGGGAGAAACCCAAATCGAGAATGCAGCTCAAGAGCCAGAGGTGGTTGACTTAGCTCATTTTTGTCGAGCGATGGGAGCTAAAATTCGCGGTGCTGGCACCAACACTATTCTAATTTCTGGCGTGGAGCGCTTACACGCTGTCGATTATTCCATTATTCCAGACCGCATTGAGGCGGGAACTCTGCTGGTGGCAGGGGCAATCACCCATTCTGAGCTGAGTCTCTCGCCAGTCGTGCCTGAACATATTAGTCCTGTTATTGCGAAGCTACGTGCGATTGGGGTGAAAATCATTGCAGAGACGCCTGACCACCTGCGCGTTATCCCTGGGGCACTGCGAGCAACGGATATCGAAACCTTGCCCTATCCGGGATTTCCCACGGACTTGCAGGCACAGTTCATGGCATTGCTTTCCCTGAGTGAAGGAAACAGCCTCATTACCGAAACAGTGTTTGAAAATCGGCTGCGCCACGTAGCAGAGTTGAATCGCATGGGGGCAAATATTCGCGTTAAAGGTCGGCATGCAATTGTACACGGAGTACCCATGCTTTCCGGCGCTCCCGTGGTGGCGACGGATTTACGAGCCTCAGCGGCGCTTGTGCTAGCTGGATTAGCAGCAGAGGGAAAAACTACGCTTCAGGGATTATCTCATTTAGACCGAGGCTATGAAAATTTAGAGAGCAAGCTGCGGCAATTAGGAGGTAATCTCCAACGAGTCACGCCTGAGGCAAAGGAACGAGAGGATAGCCCCTCGGGCGTTGCACAGTAATGGAGTGAGGAAGGCTACTCTAGGAGCAGAGGTACACTAGGGGCAGGGGGAAGCAGGGGAAGAAGGGAAATTGCTATCCTACTTCAAACTAAGTGGTGAGAAAGAAAGCAAGTTTTCTATCGGGACAGTGAAGAATGGAGCAACTAAGCTAAAAATAGCGAAGGATGCGCCTTTCGTTTTTACTAACGCACCCAGGAATAATCTTATGGTTGAGCAATACGACACCGCCTTCTCACCGGCTCTCTTGACAGTGCTTGGCAAGGGCAGGTGTTTTGAGTAGAAGCCAATGTCGGTATTTACCACGCTTATAATCAGCCTCCCATTCTTCCCGATGTTTTCTTTAGCCTCAATGTGCAAGTCCCTCAAAACTGGTGGGATAAGCAAAACCGCTGTTACCTCGTTTGGCAGTTTGGCAAACCTCCCGAATTCGCTATTGAAATTGTCTCCAATCCAGAAGGAGGGGAACTAGGCAACAAACTCAGTATTTATGAACAAATGGGGGTGAGTTACTATGCTGTATATGACCCAGCCAGCAACTCGGTGAGCCGGTATTGCGCGTCTATGAACTCGGGGGAGGCGCTATTTTGAGATCACGGACGGCACCCCATCGAAGTGGCTAGAGCAACTCGGGTTAGGTCTAACGCTATGGGAGGGAAAATTTGAGCACAGAGAGGATGTCTGGTTGCGTTGGTGTGACAAAGAAGGTAATGTTCTCCCTCCTGGTGATAAACTCGCCCAACAAGCACAACGACGTGCCCAACAACTAGCAGAGCAATTGCGAACAATGGGTGTTGATCCAGAGACACTCAGTTAAGATGCTCTCGAAACACCTGCACGCGCTGCCATATTTTCTCTAACAAATCTGGACAATCGATATCAAACCATTCCATTTCGGGAGAGGCGCGAAACCAGGTGCGCTGGCGTTTGGCAAATTGGCGAGTGTGCGAAATGATTAACTCCTGTGCTTGCGAGAGGGTAACTTCGTGCCTCAGATATTGTTTGATTTCCCTATAACCTAGAGTATCGAGTAGTGGCAACTCCCAGCCGTATTTGTGAGCTAGGGTTTCGACTTCTTTTACTAAGCCTGCTGCTAACATTTTTTCAGTGCGTCTCTCGATACGACGAGCGATAGCTTCTGGCTCCCCATCCAAACCAATTTGCAGAATGGGATAATCGGGAGGATTCTCGCCTTGCTGTTGGGAAATAGGGCATCCGGTGACGTAAAATACTTCTAATGCCCGCAAGGTTCGCACCTGGTCGTTGGGATGAATCTTGTTGGCGGCAGCAGGGTTAACTAGTGCCAAAATGGCGTAGAGTTGGGTTTGACCTAGGGATTGCAGTTGCGATCGCAATTCCGGCTGCGGCGGGACTCTCGGTATCTTCAACCCCCGCACTACAGCTTTAATATACAACCCCGTGCCCCCCACTAGGAGCAAGGGAGCAGAGGAGCAGGGGAGCAGAGGAGAAGCAATTAACCCTTGAGCTTGATCTTGATATTGTGCCAAGGTTAATGTCTCTGTCGGGTTGCAGATATCTATTAAGTAGTGGGGAACTAACTGTCGTTCGGCAGGTGTGGGTTTTGCCGTGCCGATATCAAACTCCCGATACACCTGGCGCGAATCAGCACTGATAATTACCGTATTGAGGCGCTGCGCCAACGCTAAGGCTATCCCTGATTTGCCCGTAGCCGTAGCACCACAAATTACAATTAGTCCCTCATTATTCGTTGTTGGTGGTTTGTTTTCACCTCTGCTCCCCTGCCCCTCCGCTCCTCTGTTTTTTTTGATTGGGTTCATCCCCTTACCAAACTTCTCTTCAAACTGCCCTAGAGTCGCATTTAATCCTTTTGTGTTAGAATTTTTGAAGATTTTGCCTTGAAGGAGTCTAAGCACGGCTCCAAACCTTAATAGGAGAGTTCCCTGCATGACTAGCAGTTACAGCGCCGAGCAAATTCAGGTTCTAGAAGGTCTTGAACCCGTCCGGAAACGTCCGGGAATGTACATCGGCTCTACAGGTTCGAGAGGACTCCACCACCTAGTATACGAGGTTGTCGATAACTCCATTGACGAAGCGCTGGCTGGCTATTGCACGCATATAGAAATTGACCTCAATGCAGAAGGTTCAGTTACAGTAAGCGATGATGGGCGAGGCATTCCCGCAGAACCTCATCCCAGAACAGGTAAATCGGCCCTAGAAACTGTGATGACTGTCCTGCACGCCGGCGGAAAATTTGGCGGCAGCAGCTACAAAGTGTCTGGCGGACTACACGGAGTTGGCGTTTCCGTGGTTAACGCCCTATCCGAGTGGGTAGAGGCAACTGTCTGGCGCAATAACAAAGTTTATACTCAGCGTTTTGAGCGAGGAATTCCCTTCTCAGAAATCACAGAAAAGCCCAAAAAACAAGAACACACAGGCACTTCTGTGACTTTTATGCCGGATAGGGAAATCTTCACCAACGGCATCGAGTTCGACTATAACACCCTAGCGGGACGACTGCGAGAGCTTGCTTACCTCAATGGCGGCGTTCAAATTACCTTCACGGATAAGCGGGAACCGGAACCCCATGTAGAAAGCTATTGCTACGAAGGTGGCATCCGGGAATATGTTGCCTACATGACTCGCGAAAAGCAGCCCTTGCACCAAGATATTATCTACGTCCAAGGGGAAAGGGAAGGTGTGCAAGTCGAAGTTGCCTTGCAGTGGTGCATTGATGCCTACAGTGATAATCTTTTGGGCTTTGCCAACAATATTCGCACCATCGACGGTGGCACTCACCTGGAAGGATTGAAAACTGTCCTGACGAGGACAATGAATACGGTTGCTCGTAAGCGCAACAAGCTTAAAGAAAAAGATGCCAATCTCGGCGGCGAAAACGTGCGAGAAGGCTTGACTGGGGTGATTTCGGTTAAAGTGCCTGAGCCAGAATTTGAAGGTCAAACCAAAACCAAGCTGGGCAACACGGAAGTGCGAGGCATTGTGGATTCCCTAGTAGGTGAGGTGCTGACAGAGTACCTGGAGTTTAACCCCGGTATAACAGATGCCGTTATCGACAAAGCCGTTCAGGCATTCAAAGCCGCCGAAGCTGCCCGCCTTGCCCGCGAACAAGTGCGACGCAAATCCGTTCTGGAGTCGTCGCCCCTCCCTGGTAAATTAGCCGATTGCAGTTCTAGAAATCCCCAAGAGTCAGAAATATTTATCGTCGAAGGCGATAGTGCTGGGGGGAGTGCCAAGCAAGGGCGAGACAGGCGTTTCCAAGCGATTCTTCCCCTACGCGGTAAGATTCTCAATATTGAGAAAACAGACGACAGCAAAATCTACAAAAATAACGAAGTTCAGGCATTGATTGCGGCTTTGGGATTGGGAGTGAAAGGCGAAGAATTTGACGCTTCTCACTTACGCTACCATCGCCTCGTTGTCATGACTGATGCTGATGTAGATGGAGCGCACATCCGTACACTGCTGCTGACGTTCTTCTATCGCTATCAGCGATCGCTTGTTGATCAAGGCTATGTCTACATTGCTTGTCCGCCTCTGTATAAAATAGAGCGGGGACGCAATCATTATTATTGCTATAGTGATCGCGAAAAAGATAACCTTATCCAAAATGAGTTCCCCGCCAACGCTAACTACAACATTCAGCGCTTCAAAGGGTTGGGGGAGATGATGCCTAAGCAGCTTTGGGAAACTACCATGAATTCCGATAGCCGTATCCTCAAGCGCGTCGAGATCGAAGACGCTGCCGAGGCGGATCGCATCTTTACCGTGCTAATGGGCGATCGCGTCGCACCCAGGCGCGAATTCATCGAAACCTATGGTTCCCAGCTTAATCTCACTGATTTGGATTTTTAACAAGGAGTTGAAGGTATGTACGGGTTGCAGTTGCAAGTTAAATGTTGAAGGTTATGAATAACCTGCAACCTGTAACCTGTAACCCTAAAAACTTAACTGGGCGCGTAAATTACCAATATAAACATTGGGATTGTCGCTGAAGTGGTTGGGATTGCCAATTAGGTAAAAAGCAGGAGTCAGAGCAATGTTGTCTGTGAGGGGGTAATAATAGGTAAGTTTCCACTCGTACTGACCCCCCCCATCGCCACCGCCAGAGATGAGAAACTGCTGACCATCGAGAACGGAAAAAGGGATCAGATAGGATATAGTTGCCTGTGCCCCCTCCTTGCCTAAATCAGGAAACGCCACTCCCAGTTGTAAGGATTGGGCGTTCACTTCCCCATTCGATAAACCAGGTGTTTGGGGATTGAGATGGGTAGTGCCATAGCCATAATGCCCGAACACTCCTAAGCCAGAAGAAACGAGCCAGTCGAAATTAAAGCTGAAAGTGTCTGCTGTGGCATCATCCAGGCTAACCCCAACTCTATTATCGGCAAATCCATAAATCGGTTCTCCCAGTGTGCCATCCACCTGTCTCCCAGTTGCTTGGAGATGGGAGCGATTGTAAAGGAATCTCAGCTTCACTCGCTCAGTGGGGGAAAAGATTACCTCACTTGTGAGAGTATTCGTACCGCCAAATAAGCCTTCTGTCGGGTTAGAGGCGGAGTTAAAGGGAGAACTGGGTAGAAATCCGCTGTTTTCTCCCAGATAACCGACTCGCAGCTCCAATTGTTCGCTAATCTCCCAAAGTAAAATAGCGCCAGCTCCCCGCTCAAGTGTGTTGAGTAAGGTACTGCCACTAGCGTTAACACTACTTGTGCTAGTAATAAAAGATGTGAAACGGTTGTTATCAAAATAACGATAATAATTAATTCGAGAGCCAATCACTGCTTGGAGGCGATCGCTCACTGGAAAGGCATAGAACAACTCCCGCAGCACCACCTCATTTTCGCTTACTCCAGCCGTGCGATCACTATAGGGAACGCCCAAGGTATTAAATAACCCCGCCGAGGCAAACCCATTCCCAACTGCGAGTTGAGTAACCAGGCGATCCCTACCTGTAAAAGAAGTATTCAGCGTCAGCCACGTTAAATTGCTAAAACTCGTATTCGCCTCATCTACCTGCCGAGTTTCTCCTGGGCGAACAGTTTGCTGCGCGAGGATCGGGTTAGCTACTTCTGCTGTCACTTCGCCATTGGCAAAGGCTCCCGCAAGGTTGAAAAAAACCTTTCCAGTAAGTTTTGTTGTCGCAGAGAACTGCGTCAGTTCTAGTTCGGTTACGCGAGCCTGCAACCCATCAACTTCACCCCGCAGAATTGCCAATTCTTGGACAAATTGTTTTTGCAAACGCTTCAAGGTGGCAAAATCGGCTGTTTCAGGAGTAATTCGGCTTTTTAACTGTTGCAGGCAGGCGCTTAACTCTGCGGCAAATTCATAACGGGTTAAAGTCTGGTTGCCGCGTTCTTGGTTAACACACCCGTAGCGCTCAGTGAGGTTTTGCAGCGCCTCGTAAGCCCAATCTCCGGGAGAAACATCTCGGAGTTGCAAAACGCGGGTGAAGTGCGCCACGTCTGTTTTTTCTAGAGTAGGGGCATTCGGCGTAGCGATCGCTACCTGCACAGGCAGAACTTGCATCAAAGCGCTACCGGCTAAACAAAACGTCCAGAATCTCCCACAAGCGGAGCCTTCTTTGAAAGCTGCACCTGGAATCATTTCTCCTCACACCGAAACAGAAAATCAACCTCTCCCAAAGTTAACAAAATTACGTTCTGGTCACTAAAATACTGAGATTTTTCCACTCTTACCGACGCGGAAGCCTCGGAAGGAAGAAGAACGAGGGCAGGAGTAAGGGGAACTTACAAGCTAGGCTAGGAAACCTCCTGCGCGATTCCCCTCCAGAACTTAAAGGATGAAGGCAAGAAGGGAAAAAAGGTTAGTAAACAACATCTGCCATCTGCACGTCACGCCATCTGCCATGTTTGAACCCCTCTGCCCTCTGCCTGATTCGATAACCGCCTCTCAGCTAATTTTTCCGAGTTCTTGACGTTTTTGGCTTAGCTTTTAACCAGAGTGATTCTCCATTCAATATGTCACCTGTCGCGATCGCAAATAATATGTTCAACCCCTTTTGAGTAGGGGAATCGCACGCTTGATTCCAGAACTTGAGGCAGCTTGTCTAACCTTCATGAAGCTAGGAGACTGCCTAACCACTCCAAACAGTTGAAATTATCTTGCAACAAGTTTATACTGTTTCTAACCTTTGACAGAAGCAAGTCTAGATAACTTTACCTTAACCTTCTATTCATATAATTTTTACTGGCTCATAAATCGCCAGTGCTACTCTTACCAAGGAAATATTTGTACCAGATTGGCAAAACTTCCCATTCACTGAGATTGATAATTTTTGCAACTAACCAGGCAAGCATTGGTCGGCAAGGCAGCGCTATACAGCTTGAAATAATCTGTAGTTGCCTTTCGGACTGGCGTTACTGGCTTAAACTATTGGAGTTCAGCTATGACCCTAACGACTCATCTTCCTACCAAATTACCCGCTAATTTAGTGCGGTTTCCCTATAGCCGCAATGACTTGCTACCGCTACGTCCCAACATCCTATGGCGCATCGAATGGGGGACTGTCCGCACCTTAACCAGAAGTGAAGAGGGCACAGTTGTCACTCTGGGATATTGGGGAACAGGGGATGTTGTTGGTCACTCCCTGTCGCGCCTCCAACCGCATCAAATGGAGTGCCTAACCAGTGTGGAAGTCGTCCGCATCCCTTCCCATAACTGGGATCAGGTACTCAATGAAATTATTTCCCACCTCCAACAAACGGAAGAACTGCTGAGTATTGTTCGCAATGAAAGAGTTTACCAGCGCTTGCAGCAACTTTTGGTTTGGTTAGGCAATAAATTCGGTCGTCCGGTTCCATCGGGAAAGTTGATTGACCTGCGCTTGACTCATCAAAGCCTTGCAGAACTGATTGGCACGACGCGAGTGACAGTGACGCGGCTACTCAAGGAGTTAGAAGAAGAAGGTACGATTATTCGCCAGCAGCGTCACTATATTATCCTGCGCGACTAGTGGGCGCTGGGAATAATCTCATCTTGAAACCACATTATGCTACCGACAAATTTGCTCATTCATCGACAAAATGGTGAGACAATTATTCCGAAACGGTTGCCTATCGATGAAAATGCGATCGCTGGTGCTACTGATTTAATTACCTGCTTCCAAAATGCCACAGGTTACACCCAACAAGAACTGGATCGACAACTTTTAGAACTCGAAGGCGACAGCACGGATTACCGGATTAAACGAGGTTTAGCTCACCTTCTCAAAAGTCACTTCTCTACCTTTGAAATCCTCGCGCCTCTAGAACCCCAACAGTTACGGCAGCGGGTTTTTACCGCAGCAGCTCATGCTGTCCCTATCCCCCAGAGTCGCAGTCAAACCCTAGAAACCCTAGCTAGCTACCTTAGCCAAGAACTGAATCGAGAAGTTTTAGCGCAAGAAATTCAAAAGGGTCTTTATGCTGATTTACAAGAAAATCGCATTCTTACCCAATTCGATGCCCCAACGCCGGAGGCACTCTTACATCGATATAACCTCTCGCAAGTCCAAGGAGTGTTTTACCGCGCCAGTGAGATTACTTTGAATGCTCATCGTAATGTCCCTGGCGAGTATAAACTGCTGTTTCGCTATCTCAAATTATTTCAGCTCATGGCTTACATTGAAGGCGATGCAGATCATGGCTTTACTATTACCATCGATGGTCCAGCGAGCTTATTTAAATCCAGTCCCCGCTACGGAATTGCCCTTGCCAAGATGTTACCTGCGCTGCTGCACGTTAGCCGCTGGAGTTTAAAAGCAACGCTAGACTACCGCGATTCCTACAGCGGCACTCACAAGAAGGGACACTTTAGCCTTGACGATGATTGTGGCTTAGTGAGTCACTATCCGCCTGGAAAACCTTACGACAGCATGCTGGAGTATTCCTTTGCCAATCGTTGGCAGAAGCAGAAAACCGACTGGCAGCTAGAGCGAGAAGTTGACCTCATCCCCATTCCTGGCAGCGTGATGATTCCCGATTTTCGTCTGGTTCATCCCGACGGACGCGACTTCTTGCTAGAAATTTTGGGTTACTGGCGACCAGAATACTTAAGAAAAAAGTTTGCTCAAGTGCGTCACGCCGATGCAGACAATCTAATTCTAGCAATTTCGGAGCGACTGAACTTAGAAAAAACTGGCGTTAAATTTACCAATGTGCCAGCCAAAATTGTTTGGTTTAAAGATAAGTTGTCACCAAAAGCGGTGCTAAATGTCTTGGAAGAATAGCATTACATTGTGACTGTACAGTAACTCATTATTTGAGGAATTATGAAAGATACCTCATCCTCCAGCCAGCGCTTGACAGCGATCGCTTATAGCATGGATGCACTCATTCCTGGTTTCTACTTCTGGGCTGGCTCTCTCAAGATTCGATTAGGTGGAAGCGAACCTGAACAAAATTATCCAGGTCCTTAGGCTTGGCTGTGGTATTACCAGGTTACCGGATTTACACCACCTATACCGGAACCTATGACCCTGAATAAGCACGAGCTTGATGGTGTCCCAAAGATTTCAGCTTCAATACTTCCCAGGGAAAAGTTTGAACAACTGATGGTGCAAACTGGCTATACTCAAGCTGTCTCTGCTCCAGCTAGAGGGAACCGAGTCGCAGCTATCTACAGCCCGGACATGGCGATAGTGATCACTGCTTACCATCCCTAAAACCTTGCCTGTGATCGCTCTCAGCAAAATCTCTCTGGCGTTGCTGATAGTGAGGCGATCGCGAACCGAGCTACTGCCCAAAGCTTCGGAGGTTCTGTTGCAAGCTTTGTCACTGTACACTTTGGCGAGGCGTGCAGTTAATTAACCCAACCCAATATCGAGAAACATCATCACAGCAAAACCCACCATTACCCCTATGGTTCCTTCTTTCTCCCTACCTTGCTCGTGAGATTCTGGGATAATATCACCACTAATTACAAACAGCATTGCTCCCGCAGCAAACGCCATTCCCCAAGGCAAGAGAAATTCCCCCAACGACACCACTGCCGCACCGATGAACCCGCCCACAGGTTCCACTAACCCCGTTAGTAGGGTAGTCCAGAGAGCATAGCCCCTCGTGTATTTCTGAGCCACTAAAGACAATGCCACCACTAACCCTTCTGGAAAGTTTTGCAAACCAATGCCAATTGCTAGAGGTAGTCCATCGGCAAAATTCTCGCTGCCAAAATTGACTCCCACGGCTAATCCTTCTGGGAAATTATGCAAGCTAATGGCAAAGATAAATAGCCAAATCCGCTTGAGCTTTGTGACATCGATGCCTTCTCGTCCTTTGATAAAATGCTCATGAGGCACACGCTCATTGGCAACTTGTAACAGAATAGCTCCCAAAGCCACGCCAGCCACCATGATCAAGGCAGCCATAATCTGAGAGAAACCCTGGGCGATCGCTGCCTCTGTTCCTGGCACAATTAAGGAAAATGCCGTCGCCGCCAGCATTACTCCACCGCCAAACCCCAACATCATTCCTTGGGCTCGTCTAGTGTAAGCGACTGGCAGCAGCACCGGTAAAGCTCCCACGAATGTGGCGAGTCCCGCGCATAGACTAGCAATCACACCAGCAAGAATAGGATTCACGTCGCTTTGCTCCGAATTCACGCACTAGTTAGTCATTAGTCATTGGTCATTAGTACTAACATTGATATAACTTTACTGATGAGTACGGACTGTGGACTAGTGACTATCAATTTTTAAGTTTTAACTTTTAACCGACGCGCAGAAATCTGCGACGCGCGAGCATGGTTTAATTGTTATGACTTAGGACACTTGTGGAATTGGGTTCAGCGTGCGGCGAATTCCCTTGCTTGGGCATCTCATCAGAGTGCAGTTGGGCAAGCCAGTTGATCATCCGCTCATTAACAATTTCGGGTTTCTCATCGTGACAGCAGTGCCCCGCTTGGGGAATTACATCAAATTCTACATCCTCGCTTGTCTCACTAAGCTGCTGGTAAATCTTCGTCCCGGTGATGGGAGTCCAGGGATCATTTTCTCCCCAGAGGACGAGGAGAGGGTGCTCAAGTTGGGGCAACAAATCTTCAGGTTTGGGTCCAGCAGGGGCAGTAAGAACGGAGGCAAACACCTTCTGTGCGCCAGGGTTACTAGCAGGAGTGTAAATCAAATCGACCAGTTCATCCGTAACTGCCTCCTGGTTGTAATAAACTTGCCCCAACGTGCCGCGGATGCGGGATTTCTGACGAATCCGATTAAATAGGATTTTCCCAATCACTGGAGCACTCACCAACTGAGTAAACCCTCCCATAACCAGGTTCAAGGGAAAATTTAGATCCTCGGGGCGGTGATTGAGTCCCCCAGCAGCGTTAATCAAAACGCCACCAGCAGTCATTTCGGGGAAACTCGTCATCACCATCAGGCTGAGTAATCCCCCAATGGAATTGCCGACAACAACCGTCGGTTGTTGAATCTTCGCCTCCCAGAAATCTTTAATCTGCTGCTGCCATAACTCCATAGTGTAGGAAAGTGCTGGTTGATCCGAGCCACCGAATCCCAGTAAGTCAATGGCAAACACTTGGTAGCCTGCCTCAGCGAGTGCGGAAATATTATTGCGCCAATGTCCCAGGGAGGCTCCAAACCCGTGAATCAGGAGAAGGGGGGTGCCTGTGCCCTTCACAGTATACTGAATTTTGTAACCTCGCCAGCTCCAGAAGTGTTTTTCTAAAAAGTTCGCGGTTTGTCCTGTCACGGCATTACCAAGTTTTGCTTTAATTTCTTAACTAATTTTAACGAACCGCAAGTGTCCGTGCGGCGGGGCTTATTTCTTTCTTCTGGAGGGGCAGAATACGCGAACTCATTTCGGACGAGGCTTACAAGCGCCGGAAGTAATTCCGGCGACAGTCCCCTCCAATTGAAAAGCGCCGTCCCTCTGCCCTCTGCCTTCCGAGAGTGTTGTCCTACAATGTAGGGGAGTTTAGTTAATTGTATTTGTTATTACTATGTCCGTCCTAGCGGCGATCGCAGTCCTGGCAGTTCTCATCGTAGTCCACGAGTTAGGTCACTTCACAGCAGCACGAGTTCAAGGCATTCGCGTTAATCGCTTCTCAGTGGGCTTTGGTCCAGTTCTCTGGAAATACCAGGGAGCCGAAACCGAATACGCAGTGCGGGCACTTCCGCTGGGTGGATTTGTCGGGTTTCCAGACGATGACCCCGATAGTAAAGTTCAACCCGATGATCCCAACTTGATGAAAAACCGCCCCCTGCTAGACCGGGCAATTGTGATCAGCGCTGGGGTAATTGCCAACTTTATATTTGCTTACTTCCTGCTAGTTGCCCAATCGGGAACAATTGGAATCCCCGAATCTAACTTTCAGCCTGGGGTGGCAGTTCCAGAAGTAGTCTCGGAAGAAACTTCTCCAGCAGCAGAAGCAGGCATGCAAGCAGGGGATGTCATCGTAGCAGTAGACTCGCAAAAACTGGGAGAATCAAGGGAAGCAATTAATTCCCTCCAACAAGAAATCCAAAGCTCAGTCAAAGAGCCGCTTGCATTGACCATAAAGCGAGACGAAAAAACCATTTCTGTCACCGTTACCCCCAAAGCAGACGAAGCAGGCGAAGGCAAAATCGGTGTCATGCTAGCACCGAATGGAGAAATAACGCGACGCCAGCCCGATAACATTCTTGAAGCGTTTCCCGCTGGGGCACAAGAGTACCAGCGCATTTTTAACCTCACGTTTGAAGGATTTGGGCGGTTAATTGGTAACTTTCAGGAATCGGCTGGTCAGGTGGCAGGTCCAGTGAAAATTGTCGAAGTGGGAGCCAATATCGCCAGTTCTAATGCCGCCAGTCTGCTTCAGTTTGGTGCCCTAATTAGCATCAACCTAGGAATTATCAACATTTTGCCTCTTCCTGTCCTTGATGGCGGTCAGCTTGCTTTTTTAGCTCTTGAAGGAGTGCGCGGGGAACCGCTACCCAGCAAAATTCAGAATGGCATTACCCAAACCGGGGTAGTGCTACTACTGGGTTTAGCCGTTTTCTTGATTATCCGGGATACCGCTAATCTGGCTGTGGTTCAGGAACTTTTCCAATAGGTGGGAGGATTGGTTGAGTATCACTTGTAAATGGTCCTCGAAGCGGCAGCGAGCACTAGAACTTCTCCTTCGCCTGAAGCGACTGTATCCAGAAGCAACTTGCACGCTGAACTATGAAACGCCAGTGCAGCTTTTGGTAGCAGTGATGCTTTCGGCTCAATGCACGGACGAGCGGGTTAATCAAGTTACCCCACCCCTATTCGAGCAGTTTAGTGACGCTGCTGCTATTGCCAGTGCGAATCGAGAAGAACTGGAAAACCTCGTGCGCCCCACTGGTTTCTATCGCAACAAGGCAAAAAATATTCAAGCAGCCTGCAAAATGATTGTGTCCGAATTTGGCGGTGAAGTGCCCAAGCGAATGGAAGAATTACTGAAACTGCCTGGGGTGGCTCGCAAGAGTGCGAATGTCGTACTGGCTCATGCCTACGGCATTAACGTCGGGGTGACAGTAGACACCCACGTGAAGCGCCTCAGCAAGCGTCTAGGACTTACAGAACAAGACACTCCCGAACGCATCGAGAGAGATTTGATGCGGATACTGCCCCAGCCGGAGTGGGAAAACTGGTCAATTCGCCTCATTTACCACGGTAGAGCAATTTGTCAGTTCCGCCAACCCAAGTGTAGCGCTTGCGTGCTGGCAGAGTTGTGTCCTTCTGCGGCACGATTTAACCCAGCGCTGGGAGAAGCGGGTACTGCCTCCTCCTCAAACTGAAGCGATTCGATAAGATCTAAGACGGTGTTTTAAAGGAAAGATTTATGTCCAAGAAAAGCATGATGGAGCGCGAAAGAAAGCGCCGCAAGATGGTGGAGAAGTACGCCGCCAAACGGGAAGCCCTCAAGGAACAATTTAGGAATGCAACCTCACAAAGAGAGAAGCTAGAAATTCATCGGCAGATTCAACGGCTGCCGCGCAACAGTGCCCCCACTCGCTTGCACAACCGCTGCTGGGTGACAGGACGCCCCAGAGGGGTCTACCGCGATTTTGGTCTCTCGCGCCACGTCATGCGCGAATGGGCACACAAAGGACTCTTGCCAGGCGTAACCAAATCTAGCTGGTAAGCGAATAGTTACTGTCCGCAGCAGTGGTCAATGCCAAGACTATCCAAGAGTAGCTCGCTAACTGCATTTGCGATCGCAAATTCACCGTAAAAGCTATCTTGGAAGTTAAACCCCTGCATTTCCGTTACAATCGCCAGCACGAGCGCTCCCAAATCATTTTCTCCCTCTAGGCGCTGCCGAACGAAGATTTGGGAAGCCTGCTGGGCAATTTCGGCGTTCGCTGGCTCGGGAATAAACTCCTGGTCAAGCCAATCCCGAAGAGCCTCCTGTAACCACTTGCCCTCCTGCTGCGAATTTCGCATGGGAGGAAGAGTAATCGGTGGAATGGATTCAGCCATGATCCCTATCGCTTCGGTGCCTCCTAGCTATCAGCATACAAAAAATGCGGAGAAGAAGTCGCTTTGCTCCAATGCAAAATTCAAAATTTAGGGATGTCAATTTTAAATTTTAAATTTCTAATTTTTAATTGTTTCTCATCTGTGGTTCGTTAAATTTTATGGAAGTTGACGTTTCTGCCATAATTTCGGGCTATGCCCAGGGTTACTTTCTCATGGCAGACGAAACCGGGGACTTAGGCTGGTATGCCAGCCGTCGGCGAGCGCTAATTCCCCTCGATGAGCAGTTTCGCTACCCCAAGTCCCTGCGGCGCATCCTGAATCAACAACACTTTAGCGTAGCGATTGACCGAGATTTTCCAAGCGTTTGTCACGGATGCGCTAACCGAGACATGACTTGGATATCTAGCACCCTCCAAGAAATCTACCAGGCACTGCACCAGGCAGGCTGGGCACATAGCTTTGAGACTTGGCAAGGAGATGAGCTTGCTGGAGGCATTTTGGGAATTGCGATTGGAGGAGCATTTATCGGGGAATCAATGTTTTTCCGTATTCCCGAAGGCTCGAAAGTGGCATTGGTGAAGTTGGTAGAGCACCTCAAAGAGCGGGGATTCTTACTGTTTGATGCCCAAATTAGCAATCCTCACCTAGATCGTTTCGGTTCCTATGAAGTGAGCGAGCAGCAGTATAAGGCACTGCTAGAGCAAGCATTAGCACGCCAGTGTATGTTTTAGTAACTTTCACAAGAGGCTAACCAGCCAGCTCCATGCTAAAGCTAATGATACGGCAAGGATAGCTCCGCTCGCAGTATTAATGATATTGACGACTTCATTGGTCATCCAGTCAAACTGCGACTGTAGGGTAGCCCCGATGAGACTTTCTAAGTTAGTTGCTACAAATGCTGCCACCACGCACCAGCCTATCCCAATCAGATTAACTAAACCCACTCCCCAACCTACGAAAGCGATCGCGGCAGATCCCACCATTCCTGCTAAGGTTCCTTCTAAACTGACAGCCCCTTCTGTGCCTCGCGTTGCAGGTTGCAAGGTAGTAATGAGAAAGGTGCGCTTGCCGTAGGCTTTCCCTACCTCGCTAGCGCTGGTATCGGAGAGCTTGGTGCTGAAACTTGCCACGTAGCCCAGCAATAACAAAAACCTGAGACTGGGTAGAAAAGATTCATCCCCCATCACCAGTCCCCAATCCCCAATCCCCACTCCCAAAGCACAAATTGCACCTGTCAATGCTGATCCCCACACGTTCTCTGGTCCTCGAGCGCCAGAGCGCTTTTCAGCAATCCCTTGTGCCTCTTTTTGCGCCATGCCAATGCGGGTGAGGGCAGAACCCACCAGGAAGTAGAATATTACCACAGCGTATCCTTGCCAACGCAGAGTCCCCCAAATCAGCACGCCTAGCAGCCAGCCGTTCAGTAGCCCTGCTGGGGTAAGTAACTTTTTAGGAACAATCCAAGCGATCGCGAATAGAATTGTGTTCAAGCCGACTGCAACCAGCCAAGGATTGAGAAAAAATATAGTAGATAGCATTGCCAACCCCACCAAGCAGCGATTGGTTGCTAGAATACCATTCCGGGTTGAAGGTTATTTAACCTGTAACCTGTAACCTCCAACTTGCCTCTAATTATGAACTCACCCCGATTTCATCTGGCTATCCCCATTAAAGACGTTGCTAAAGCGAAAGCATTCTATGCCGAAGGTTTAGGCTGCGAAGTCGGTCGTGAAAGCCCCGGAGCAGTGATCTTTAACTTCTATGGTCATCAGGTGGTCGCTCACGTCACTCAAGAACACCTAACCCCCCAAAAGGGCATCTATCCCCGACACTTTGGCTTAGTTTTCCCCTCAGAAGCCGACTGGGAAACTCTTTTGCAACAGGCTCAAACCCAGCAAGTGTATTTCTATCAACAGCCTAGGCACCGCTTTCAGGGGGAGTTAACTGAGCATCGCACCTTTTTCTTAGAAGACCCGTTTTATAACATCTTGGAGTTTAAGTTTTACCGTCATTGGGAAGCAGTTTTTGGCGGTAGAGAGTTAGCCGAGGTGGGCGATCACGCCACCTAGATAGCTCTACAAGCGCAGCAGCCCCGACGCAAACTGGCGTTTTACCAAGGATGCGCCCCACCGAATCGTGGAGATTGTTCCTGTGTTCCTATCGACTCAGATCAACTAAGGCAAAGTACGAAATTATTAGACCTCTTGCACAAATTAGCTAGTAGAGAAGGAAAGTTCGAAGTGGTACAGCCCAGCAATGAGATGGCAGCGCCAG
>PXPT01000084.1 GCA_003021505.1 Cyanobacteria bacterium QS_4_48_99
ATTCGGCGATCGCAATTTTTGGAACTCCTGACATGGGGTTTAATTTAACTAGTATCACTCTATACTAAGTCTCCAGCTACTTTTGAGAAACGGTATTAGCTCTCGCAAGCTGAGATTTTCTGCATTGACGGTTTGCACTGTTGCTCTCTTTATATGTCTTTCCAGAGAAGAATACCGAAGCACAATCAGTTCTGTTGATGCGCACTAAGATTACTTGCCTGATTCCCTTGCCGTAAAGTTGCCGAGAGATGGTTCAGGGCATTTACGTAGGCACGCGCCGAAGCGACAATAATATCGGTGTGGGCAGCATGACCGGAATAAACCCGATCCTCGTGTCGGAGGCGGATGGTGACTTCACCAATCGCATCAATTCCTGCTGTCACGGACTTGACGGAAAACTCAATTAACTGGTTGGGGACGTTCACGACGCGGTTGATCGCTTGGTACACCGCATCCACTGGACCTGTGCCAATAGCAGCATCGCTGAGTTCCTCGCCTTCTGGCGTGCGTAGCGTTACCGTAGCAGTGGGACGGGCAGAATCGCCACAAGAAACCTGCACCAACTCTAGGCGAAATAGTTCTGGCGCTTGCTGGATCTCGTCGCTGAGAATTGCTTCTAAATCCCAATCGGTAATTTCTTTCTTTTTGTCGGCTAGCTCTTTAAAGCGCAAAAATGCTTTGTTTAACTCTGTCTCGGAAAGCTCATACCCCAATTCTTGAAGGCGAGAGTTAAATGCGTTGCGCCCGGAGTGTTTGCCCAGAATAATTTGATTATTTGTCCAGCCAATGGAAGTGGCATCCATGATTTCGTAGGTTTGCCTGTTCTTCAGGACACCATCTTGGTGAATCCCCGACTCATGGGCAAAGGCATTCGTGCCTACAATTGCCTTATTGGGCTGCACCATCATTCCGCTGAGGTTAGAAACCAAGCGGGAACTCTTGTAAATCTCGCGGGTGTCGATGCGAGTGAGTGGTTCTTCCGATTCGCGGGAACGCCCCAAGAAGGGATTGAAGTATTGCCGCCGCACATGCAGTGCCATCACCAATTCTTCCAAGGCAGCATTTCCTGCCCGTTCCCCAATGCCATTGATCGTGCATTCCACCTGACGAGCGCCACTTTCCAGCGCCGCAAGCGCATTAGGCGTGGCAAGTCCGAGATCGTTTTGCGTGTGAACAGAGATAATTGCTTGGTTAATATTGGGGACGTTTTCTCGAATCCCGCTAATGAGAGCGCCCATCTCTTGGGGAGTATTGTAGCCGACGGTATCGGGAATATTAACAGTGGTTGCCCCAGCAGCGATCGCCCGTTCGATGACTTGATAGAGAAACTCTGAATCGGAGCGACTGGCATCCATTGGTGAAAACTCGATATTGTCTAGAAAAGATTTGGCATGGGCAACCATCTCTTCTGCCATGTCGAGCACTTCGCTCTTAGACTTTTTCAACTGGTATTCCAGGTGAATATCGGAGGTGGATAAAAAGACATGAATTCTAGCACTAGCAGCAGATTTGAGCGCTTCGGCTGCTGTCTCGATGTCCGCTTTCTTTGCCCTCGCCAAACCACAGATGGTGGGACCTCCCTCAACACCTACAGTTTCGGCAATCTGCCGTACCGCCTCAAAATCGCCTTGACTGGAGCAGGGAAAACCCGCTTCAATCACATCTACACCCAGACGAGAAAGCTGCCGCGCAATGGTCAACTTCTCATCCATATTTAAAGTTGCTCCAGGAGACTGCTCTCCATCGCGGAGGGTGGTGTCAAAAATGATGATGCGATCAGGTTGAGTATTCATAGCAGAATTGGCTGACATTAGGAAACAATTATAGCGGTTTGCATTTCGATGGAGTACAGCGTTTCCGCCAAGTCGGTGAAAGGGTCAGGGGGAAGGGAGTTTAACATCCATCCCTTTAACCTTTCCCCGATTGCAACCAAGGTGTATTTGAGGAACTCGAAAACTGCTGTACTACTTTCAATTTATACAATAAAACGCAACACTTCGCGTCTCTATTCCACTTTCTCGATATAGTCGCGAATACTATTGAGGTCGATGTAGCGATCTGTGGCGTTGCGTAACTCTCGGGCAATCATCCCCTCAGTTGAAACCACTGTAATATGGGTGTTTTTGGAACGCAATAGTTCGATAGCTCTCTCGAAATCCCCATCACCACTAAACAAAATTACTTGATTATACTGATCGACTGTGTTGAACATATCGATCACGATTTCAATATCTAGGTTAGCTTTTTGCGAATGGCGACCGGAGTTATCGTCATAATATTCTTTGAGAATTTTTGTACGCACAGTGTAACCCAAGCTAATCAGCGCATCTCTAAACCCTCGTTGATCCTGGGGATCTTTTAATCCTGTATACCAAAAAGCATTAACAAAGTGAACGTTTGGTTTATTTATGAAGTAATCTAAAACACGCCGAGGATCAAAAAACCAACCGTTTTTTTGTTGTGCATAGAACATATTGTTACCGTCTACAAAAATAGACAGGCGATCCACTATACAATCCATACAAATTAATACCTAAAAATTGAGATAATTGACTCTAAATTCTGATATAAACTCTGGTGTTAGCAACTCTAGTTAACAGATAATTAAAAGTATTTATGCTTCTTTTATGGGATATCCAAAGTCCCAAGGCAATCACCCCAGCCAGCACATATCAGCAGCAACGATAGCCCAGGACACGGCAGAGTTTCCCATTGCAATCTTCGATTACTTTACCTTTAAATGTTGGTTATGTGTTAACTAGGCTACAAATTAGCCTTACAAGGCATGTAACGGGATACTCTCACGCCAACTCCAGAGTGGGAGGCCAGTTCGAGCAGCTCTCACCCCGTCAGTAGGAGTAGTGCAACTTAGGAGAAACTTATGGCATTGTTAAGGCTCTGCGAGAGACTTCCTTCTTATTTATTTGAAGGGTTTGAGCCTGCCAATGGCTCTTCCTTTCCCATCTTCGGTGCGCTCGAATCTGAACACCAGTCACTCCAGCTACCAGCGTAAAGTTTAGCGTGGTGAATTCCTGCCAGCTCCATAGAAAAGAGATTGACACAGGCAGTAACGCCAGATCCGCAATAGGCGATGATTTCCGAGGCTTGCTTTTGAGCCGCCCAACGTTTCTGCTGCTCTGGAATAGAGCGCAAGTAGCCTCCCTCGTCAGTAATTTCTTTCCAGGGGAAGTTAACGGCACCGGGAATGTGACCTGCAATGGGGTCAATGGGTTCTCGCTCACCCCGGTAGCGATCGCGATCGCGCGAATCTACCAGTACCACTTCGGGCAAATCTTTGCGGGCTTTGACCTGCTCTCGATCCGCCACCCACTCCTCTCGCGGCTGAGGCACAAATTTCCCTTGCTTGGGCTGAGAAATCACGCTAGTGACAGGATATCCGGCTGCTTGCCAAGCTGACCAGCCCCCATCTAGCAAAGCAACGTTATCGTGACCGAGGTAGCGCAGCAGCCACCACAGACGCGCCGCAAACGCCAAACGAGAGTCATCATAAGCTACCACTAGCGTTTCGGAGGAATTCACCCCAGAAGCAGCTAATTTATCCGCAAGTTGGCTAAGGTGAGGTAAGGGATGGCGTGCGCCATGTTGCACAGCGGGGGCAGATAGGTCTTGGTTTAAATCAAAATAGTAAGCACCAGGAATATGAGCCTTTTGATACTGTTGGTATCCCGCTTCGGGATGGGCTAAGTCAAAGCGACAATCTGCGATCGCCACTTGGGGATTGTTCAACTGCCCAGCAAGCCAATGGACAGAGACAACGGGCTTGGTATTACTCATCACAATATGGTTTCGCTATAAAACGCCTTATTATAAGCGATTTCTTTCACATGGTAGAACATTTTGCTTGTCTGGATTGTCTAAAATCAGCTCAATACCAATCAGGGAGCGCTGTCAATGGAAGTGTATGATGCAATCATAATTGGCGCTGGTCACAATGGGCTAGTCTGTGCCGCTTATCTGCTCAAAGCGGGATATCGCGTCCTGTTGTTAGAAAAGCGTTCCGTTCCGGGAGGGGCGGCAACAACCGAAGAGGCACTACCCAAAGAAGCTCCCGGTTTTAAGTTTAACCTTTGTGCGATCGATCATGAGTTTATTCATCTCGCCCCTGTGGTAGAGGAATTAGAACTAACTAAGTATGGGTTGGAATATTTATATTGTGACCCGGTTGTTTTTTGCCCGCATCCGAATGGAAACTATTTCTTAGCTCACCAATCAGTAGAGAAAACTTGTGCTGAAATTGCTCGTTATAGCCAGCGCGACGCGCAAAAATACGCGGAATTTGTTGATTATTGGCTGCATTTGACCGGAGCGATCGCGCCCATGTTTAATGCAGCGCCCAAGTCAATGATCGATATTGCTGGCAACTACAACGCAGAGAAAATCAAAGATTTATTTTCTACATTTGGCTCTACTAAAAAGGTTTTAGACTTCGTGCGTAACATGATTGCCTCTCCCGAGGATGTGCTTAACGAGTGGTTCGATTCTGAACTTGTCAAAGCACCACTAGCACGACTGGCAGCCGAAATTGGTGCGCCGCCTTCCCAAAAAGGGATTTCTGTCGGGGCAATGATGATGGCAATGCGTCATAAACCAGGCATGGCTAGACCGCGTGGCGGTACTGGGGCACTCACGCAAGCATTGGTGAACTTAGTCAAAAGTAAGGGTGGAGTGATTCTCACCGAGCAAACGGTTGAGAACGTCATGGTTGATCGTGGTCGCGCCGTCGGTGTCTGCGTGGCTGGGGGCAGAGAATATCGTGCCCATCGGGGTGTAATCTCCAATATCGATGCCCGACGGCTGTTTCTTCAGTTGATGGAACCGACTGATGTAGATGCGGCTGACCCCCATTTGCGGGAGCGGCTGGAGCGAAAAATCGCTAATAACAACGAAAGCCTGCTCAAGATTGATTGTGCCCTCGCAGAGGCTCCAAGCTTTGAAGCATACTACCACAAACCGGAATACCTCGTGGGTTCAGTTCTGATTGCTGATTCGGTTAGGCACGTCGAGAAAGCCCATTCTATGGCAACGATGGGCGAAATCCCGGATGAAAATCCCTCCATGTATGTGGTTTTCCCCACTGTTGTCGATCCCTCGATGGCTCCAGAAGGCAAGCATACGCTCTGGATCGAATTTTTTGCCCCTTATCAAATTGCGGGTGCTGAAGGGACTGGTATCAAGGGGACTGGCTGGACAGAAGATTTGAAGAATCGGGTGGCAGACCGAGTAATTGATAAATTGGCAGAATATGCCCCTAATATCAAAAAGGCGATTATCGCTCGCAAAGTAGAAAGCCCAGCGGAGTTAGGAGAACGGTTGGGCGCTTACAAGGGGAATTATTACCACATTGATATGACCCTCGACCAGATGGTTTTTTTGCGTCCGTTGCCCGAAATTGCTAATTACAAAACACCGATTGAGGGGTTATTCCTGACGGGGGCTGGCACTCATCCCGGTGGTTCCATTTCCGGGATGCCAGGACGCAACTGCGCTCGTGTGTTTAGGAACGCACAGCATCCCTTCGCCGAGAGACTGACAGAGGCACAAAGTTCTCTCAAGACGTTCGCCCAGTCTGTGTTGGGGTTGTCTTGAGATGTCGCTTCGCTCCAGTCATTAGTCATTGGTCATTAGTCAGGGCTATTTCATTCTAAAAAGAGATCAAACCTGCTCCAGGCCCAATCCACATTTTCCCTGTGCCTGAGCCATATTGGTAAATACTGCATCTCGATAG
>PXPT01000085.1:0-8964 GCA_003021505.1 Cyanobacteria bacterium QS_4_48_99
GGTGGAAAGTGGCTCAAGAATGGGATGAATGATCGCGCTTTCGCGATGGTGTGGATGCCGCCTTCCAGCAATGTCCTAACGTATCTGCGTAGTGCTGTAGTACCTCCAAGGAAGTTCTAACCGTCTTGACTAAGACATTAGAAGCCCACGCCATCCCTTAAGGGTGGCTAAGGGTGGCGCTGGGTACGTCACGATTTCCACCCGCTCAAAATCCAGAAGAAGTGATGGAATGGCTTTCACAGAACTCGTGACAAGTGCCGAGCCTTCTTCACCTTCACTGATAGGGGACAAAAATAAAGTCGTAGCGCTCAGGAGGAAAGTCTCGAATGTTGCGAGTGACCAGGGTAAGCCCATGAAAGCGGGCAAACGCTGCTTGGATAGCATCCGGTAGCTTCCAGCCTTCCTGTCGCCGCAAAACAGCAGCTAGATCAGCAATCGGAACTGTCATCTCCAGTGTGTCGAATTGGTCGAGCAATTGAGAGGTAATCTCTCGTGCTGGCGCGTCCAAACCTACCAGAAGTTCGGCTCGTGTAATCACCGAAATCGCGCTTTGATTTCTCGTTTGTCTCAGGTACTCAGTGGCGGCTGAGACCTCATTGAGGTGGTCGATCAAGATTACCGAATCTAGCAACACCTCAGAACCACTCATCGCGCATTTTTTGCTGGTAGGTCAACCCATCTTTTCCATTCCGGATACCGCTAGTTTTCTCAAGCAGCGCCTCGAAAGAGGGAGAGTGCATCTCTTCTTGAGAGCGCATACGCTTGACAGCTTTGCGAACGAGGGCAGCAATCGTGGTGCAGTTATCTTTTGCCTTTTGTTCTAACCAACGCTTGTCGTCTGGATCGAAGCTAACAATAGTACGAATCATTGCCTGAATGTGATATCGTCCCATTAAAATGATGTCACTTTGGGATGAACTTTGATGTCACTTTGGGATGAACTTAGGCGATCGCCCCACTGGTCTTCCCTAGGAAAGCTTTTTGACAAAATCGGCGTGTTATGAGGATTTTAACCCTTTCTGCAATACTGCCAAAACCTCACTCATATTACCTTCTAACAATGCCGGAACTGCTAACCACAACCCTGGAAATACCTGACTCCGAATAATTCCCTTCTCATCTAGTTTCAGTGGCTCATATTCTCCTTGTTGGAGAGAAAACCAATCTAGCTTATTCTCGAAAATCTGCCACACGAGGTACTATTGCACCCCATTACGCCAATAAGCTCTCTTCTTATCATGCAAATCGTAGGCTGCACTACTTGAGGCAATTTCTACGGCTATTTCTGGTAGCGCCTTAGACATAATCGTCTTCACTTAGGCGCGATTGTCCCCCAGAAGTTTCATTGATAAGCAGCACGGCATCTGGCTGCGGTTCGTTGTCCCCATCCAAGCGAACAGTGGATGGTCACCCAATCTCACACCAATTGTAGAAATCCAGTAAGTCCATAAACAGCCCATTAAATTACTATGCGGTTCGGCATGATTCTCAGCAGTGGGGATGGCAAGTAAACGACTCCTTCGATTAGTTCGGCTTTTTTCAGGTGCGGCATTGCGTCGTAGCGCCGTTCAAATTCGTGCCAGGAGAGGCGATTGCCACTTTCCAAAGGAGGAATTCGACGATCCCAAGTTAGCTGAGACTGCTGGTTTCCGGTGAGTGATTTGTTCGCAACTATAGTTAGTTCCCCACGTTCGAGTGATAAATATTGAAAAAACCGCACCAGGCACAACTGTATTAGCCCTCAGCCAGTTGCTTCTCTATCGCCTCCACTAACCGATCTAGTTCTGCTGGGAGGGTGAAGTAGTGAACGCAGGCGCGGATGCAGTCTGGATCAGCAAGGGTACGTAGCAAAAAGCCTTGCTTTTCGAGAGAGTCTACAAACGATTTATGAGAAATGTTTCCAGTGAGTTGAAAAGACACCAATCCGGCTTCTGGGGGAGAGGTACGCAAACAGCTAACGCCCTCCAGTTGCGATAAACGTTGCCAGAGGTACGCGCTTAATTGACAGATTTGGGTATAACGTTGTTCGACAGTCCCCCATTGCTGGTGAGTGGCGATCGCCCAACGCAGTCCTACATACAGCGGATAAGCGGAAGTTGCCACTTCAAAACGCCGTCCATCCGGTTTCCAGCCTGTCGGTTTCCCGGTTGAGTCCAGATTCACGCCACGCCAGCCGATAAAGCTGGGATGAAGGGAATCAAAGGCTTCAGGATGGATATAAAGCCCTCCCACCCCTGCTGGACCACAGAACCATTTGTGACCTGTAAAGGCATAAAAGTCTGCCCCCAATTCTGCCAGATTCAAAGGCAGCGAACCTGCTGACTGGGCAGCATCGACTAGAATTTTTACACCGTGACGGTGGCAAACCTCGACAATCTCAGGCAGAGGCAACACTTGCCCTGTATTCCACAGCAGATGGGAAAGCACCACCATGCGCGTGTTAGGTTGCAGGTGTTGTTGAATCACGGCTGCGGGATTGCCCTGATTTAGGGTTTCCATAACTGGGCAGGTGGAGAATTTAACCCCGAAGCGGCGCGAGATTTCCTCAACTTGGGCGATAATGCCGGGGTGTTCGCAATCAGTAAGGAGGATGTGGTCTCCGGCTTGCCATTCCATGCCCCACAAGGCAATATTGCAGCCCACCGTAACGTTTTCTGTGAGGGTAATGGTGTCTGCGGTTGTCCCCAGTTCTTGTGCGATCGCCTGCCGAGTTGCTACCGCCTCTTGCTGAATCCAGGCATTAACCCCGGCTGAGAATGGTCCCTCTTGCTGGATCTTTTCATAAGCGCGCATAATTGCTTCTAGCGCCGGTTGTGGCATCGTTCCCTGACCCCCAAAATTGAAATAGGCTTTGTTAACTAGACCAGGAAACTGCTGCCGATGTTGTTCTAGGCGCGTTACGGTTGAATGGGTGCCAGTCATAAATAATTCGTAATTCGTAGTTCGTAATTATTTTTAGTCTGACTCTATTGTCTTACTCTATCTAACTGAAATGACGCGATGCTGCTGACCGATGAGGTGCTGCTCAATTATCAACGCTGTCCACGTCGCCCGTTTTTAGATATCTACCAAGATACCACCCTGCAAGACCCAGAACAGGAGTTTTTACTCAAACTACGACGAGAAAGCCAAGTCCATATTGCAGCAACCCTAGCAGGGCAGAATTACAAACAGCTAGATTCTTCCGCACGAGACTGGCAGGCAAGGGCAAAAGAGACAGAGTTATTAATGCAGCAGGGTGTTGAGTGCATCTATCGGGGCATGCTGTTAATTTTTGGTTCTCAGCAAGCGGAGTTGCCCACTCCCACACCAACTAATGAGCTAACTTTAGTTAGCACGCCTACTTTATTAGTCAAACAGCCTGGTGCATCGAATTTTGGCAATTGGATGTACGAGCCAGTTAACATTAAACTGGGGCAACGTGCGAAGCCAGAATATCGAATCGTTGCGGCTTTTCAGGCTCAGATTCTAGCAGCCGTTCAGGGCGTTTGGTCGCAAACTTCTCGACTCATTTTACGCCAGCGAAACAGCTATGCAGTGAATCTAGACAATTGGGTTCCTCGGATGCAAGCTGTCCTAGAAGAATGCGTTCAGATGCATTTTTCCCGCGCGGAACCGGAAGTATTTATTTCTCGGCAACGGTGTAGTCTTTGCCACTGGCATAGCTATTGTTACGAAATTGCCCAATCTCAACAGCACCTCTCTTTAATTCCAGGAGTAACGCCCACACGCTACAAGCATTTGCAAGAATTAGGGCTAACAACAGTCGAATCTCTTGCCCATGCCTCCCTCGATTCCCTCGGCGATACGATTGGTTTTGAGACAGCTTTTCGGCTTCGGCAGCAAGCGCAGTCAGTTCTAGAAAATAGAGCCATTTTGAAATCGGCTTCTTTTAATTACCCTACTATACCTACTGCAGATGTAGAATTTTACTTTGATATTGAAGCAGAACCGGAGCGGGATCTCAACTATTTGTTGGGAATTTTAGTAGTCAATCGGCCAACAAAAACGGAGCAATTTTACCCGTTTATGGCAGAAAACCCAGAAGAGGAGAAGAGAATCTGGCAGGATTTTTTTGAGCTAGTTTTGCTCTATCCCGATGCCCCGATTTTCCATTTTTCGGACTACGAACTTGAAACGATTAAGCGTTTAGCCAAACAATATGAAATACCGCCAATCCAGCTTGACTCTGTGCTATCCCGCTTAGTGGACTTGCATAAGCGAGTCACTACTTCTGTTACTTTGCCTGTGGAAAACTATTCCCTCAAATCCCTTGCTAAATGGCTAGGCTTTAAGTGGCGTGATTCCGAAGGAAGTGGCGCGCAATCGGTTTGCTGGTATGACCAATGGTTGAAAACCGGCGATCGCGCCCTGCTAGAAGCAATTTCACGCTATAACGAAGATGATTGTCGAGCTACCTATTGCCTCAAAGATTGGCTGGTGGGGTTCTTGCCAGATGCACAATGAGGTGCGGTCGCGCCCAAGAGTTTGACAAATCCAGAGCACAATCGCTAATATATAGTGTGTGCATAAAATGGGATTGTAGTTCAATTGGTTAGAGCACCGCCCTGTCACGGCGGAAGTTGCGGGTTCGAATCCCGTCAATCCCGTAGAATGACCAGCAGAGAACAAGGCGAAAGGCTAGAGGCTAAAGGGAAAGTAATTCTCCATCTGCCTTTTGGTTAACCCATTGCGTAGCCTTTAACTTAGAATGCTCGTCTCTTCAGAGCTAGGAGAGTCAAAATTGAGCGTGACGGCAACATGAGTCGGGTAGAACTTCGTGCCTACCTCTTTAAACATCGGGACAATCAAGAAGCTTTCCAGACTTACATGGACAAATTGGCAACAGAACCCGTTTTAGCTAGCGGTACGCAATCAAATTTAGAAGATGTTGAGCGCTTTCGAGAATTGCTGGAGAGAGTTCAACAGTCTAAGCAGGAAGGAACATCTCCTGATACATTTTGATTATTTAGATTCGTTTTTTAGGATAAAATAATTTTCAGTAATGTGTAATTAATTATGCTTACCTGCTTATCAATGTCAATTCAAACAACAGGGGGGACCTCTATTTATTGACGAAATTTTAATTCGAGGGACAAAAAAACGCTACCTCTCGGTAGCTCGATTGATGGACAAGCATGGGATTAAATTACAATTTGGCTGCTCTTAACTGGTATGACATACAACTATTGGACAGGGTCAGGCATGAGCTTTATCTTCCCAAAAGACGTACCTTCTGAAGTTGTAAGTCAAGTTCCTTAATCCCATATTCGCTTCCACTCGCGCTTTCCCAATCGAACGCACGAGTTTGCCTCCCATACTGGTTACCCAATCGCCAAAGACGTGTTCCACCTGGGCTCTCTTTCGAGATTTCTCGCGGTTGGATTCTTGTTGTCGCTCGGTTAACGGACGGTTTCGATACGCTCACTCATGAATCTGGCTGTCGAATCCGATTGTCTCTAAAACCCACTCGGGGTCTTGGCTGCGATAGGCACTATCTGCCCAGATCGCATCGTCTTGGTTGTCAATATCTAGTCTTTCTGGCAAAGCTTGCGAGTCGTGAACGGCTGCATCCGTTACTTGGTAGCGGCTGTGACAGTCTATGTTACTCGCATCGCTAGAAAAGCTCTAGAGCAGGAGGTTTTGCACTAGGGCTAGGGTTGGGCAACTTTTCGAGAAGAAGTCTGTTTGGGAGGGGTAGCGGTGTTAATTGAAGAGTGCTGTGAGTCAGAGTCGTTACAGTTGATTTGGGTTGACCAGGGATGCAGTGGGGCACGTTTTGCACAGGCGATCGCCAAGATCTGCCAAGCCCAGGTCGAGGTAGCCCTTGCGCACTATGGCAGGATTCCAGGTGCTACCAAAACAATGGGAAATAAGTGGAAATAGAGACTACATTTGTCAACCTAGAAATGATCTGAAATCGGTTTGATGAATCAAAAACTCTCCGCGTCTCCGCAACGGACAACTCACGGTGGCGAAGTAATTGAGGGGGTCAACCGGACTTGAGAGGAACTATTTCTTGCTAAGGTGGGCGATCGCAGCGGCAGTAATTGACTGAATAGATGCTATATCAGTAAGCCCCGGTGGGCAATCTGTACTTAGCCACAGCAGGTACTCAATATTTCCCGCTGCTCCAGTAACCGGAGACCAAGTAAGCCCGCAAGCTTGCCACCCTAATTGTTGAGCTGCTTGCACCACCTGTAAAATTACCAGGGAGTGGTCAGTAGAATTGCGAACCACACCTTTTTGGGCAGCGCTGGCGTTTTGGTAATACTCGCGTCCGACTTCAAACTGAGGCTTGACCAGTAACACCGCTTCCCTAGGAGAGACAAGGAGATTCCAGAGAGGGTCGACAATTTTCGTCAGGGAAATAAACGACACATCCGCCACCGCTAACTCAGCAGGGGATTCGCTTCCATAAAGTTCCTCTGATTGAAGATGACGGAAGTTGGTTCGTTCTCTTAGCACCACCCGCTCATCCTGACGCAGACTCCAGGCGACTTGTCCGTAGCCAACATCTATCCCATAAACTCGCCTTGCCCCTGCCTGTAGCAAGCAGTCTGTGAACCCGCCTGTAGAAATCCCAGCATCGAGGCATATACGTCCCGCCACAGGAATGGCAAATACTTCCAGCGCCTTAGCTAGCTTTTCGCCACCGCGAGAAACGTAGGGCAACTTTTCTTTAAGCTGAATCTGTGCCGAAGGGTTAACTTCAGTGCCAGGTTTATCAACTAATTGCCCATCAACTTTAACTTCCCCTGCCCGAATAAGCCGCTGTGCTTTTTGTCGAGAGGAGGTGAAGTTGAGGTTGACTAATAAAGTGTCGAGTCGTTGTTTTGGCAAAGGGCGGGAAAAGCCTCGGCTGCTTCAGCGCTGAGCTGGAGTGAACTCTTTCAATTCAGGTCATTAACGACCAACGCTTCAAGATCTCCTTGACAACGATCATATCAATCCATGTTCAATTTAGAGATTAGTAACCGGCTGCTAGCGCTCATGGTGAAATTGAGACTGCTTGAAGCTGTTTTTCAATCGCATCACACGCCACATCAACCCACTTTCTGCTTGGATGATACGTCCTACGGTAGTAGTAAATACGTAGTAATGAATGGAAAATACTAACGTAAAGTTATTCAAATTTAACCAGCAATTGGGTTATTTAACGCTCAGAAATAAAATATAGAATTCAGGCGAGATGCGAAGCATGACGACGGAGATCTTACGGTGGCGAATTACTTCGCCACCCGTGTCCTTGCCCTACGGGGGTATCCCAGAACTTAGTAGAATTGCAATAGTGAACCCCACCAACGCTCAAATCCTTTTTTGTCTGATGTCAGAATTACTACAACATCATTTCCAAAAAACAATTTCTCCTGAAACCAAGAGCTTCTCAATTAAGGTCTTACTAGAAAAAAAATAGTTTAGCTGCAATCGCTCGAGTCATAACGTTTCTGAACCATGGCTGCAAGATGATGTCAACGCTCAGTATGCTGAAACTGTTCAACAAGCTTTCGTCAGCTCAAAAACCAAGGAAAAATAATTCTTCAATGCGACCAAGCTTGGTCATTTCTTGGAAATAAAAAGAACAAACAGTGGATTTGGTTAGCTTTGGATGTCAACACGAAAGAGATCGTTGGTGAACACCAACGGTAACCGAGCAGAGGTGGGAGCCAGAAGACTATGGCATTCACTTCCAGCGACTTACCGACAAGGCGCTGTTTGCTACACGGATTTCTGGGAATCTTATGCTAAAGTATCTTCTTACAACAGACATAATGCCTGAGCCGTTGTGCCAATACCGCCTTGATGCACAATTGCACAAGCATGAGGAAAAACTTGAGAGTATGGCGCATAGTTCACGGCAATGATGCTTTCTGAAAGATTTTTTGGAGGTGCATTCTTGCCAATTAGCAAAACTGCACGGCGGTTTAAGAGCTTTGCAGCTTGAATGCTTTCTTGGTCAAAACTACCAGGAGTCATGACTGCCGCGGAACCAAGGGTGAAAACTATTGGTGGATCACCTGTATCCAAAAATTGCTTGAGTTATGGTGTGAGTGCTGCTGTGCCCTCACTGCCATCATAGAAGGTAAACCCTGTAATAACCGTAATTGTTGCCCAATCCCGTTGAGGCTTTGCCAGGACTGAAGAAAATAGAGCAAGCGTTAGGTATGGGGAATATTTATCGTCGATCAAGGGATTGCCAACTAGGGGCGGTAATTCAAGCTCTTGTCGGAGTTGGTAAATTGGTTCTGTACAAGATTGAGTGATATAGCACTACGCAGATACGTTAGGACCTTGTTGAAGGCGGCATCTACACCATCGCGAAAGCGCTCAAATCCCCTTCTTAAGCACGAACCACCAAGGCTCAATTTTGTTTAAGTAGACGAGAATAGGGAGGAAAATACCATAACTCACATCCCGCCGCTGCCACCATTTCGTCAATGCGGGTGGCAACGATGGAAGCTGGCATTGTCGATGACCTCTGCTGGTTGCAACTGTGGTAGCAGAGACTGCTCTAACCACAGCTCGAATAAGTCTGGGTTGCAAGATCCTGCGAAGGTAATCGGGGCAAAGAGTTCTCCTTGCGGAAGTGCGGCCATCCCACTGACTCGGGTCGGTGGGTTTACCTGATTGAAGGGCATGGAAGGGTTTCCCCTTTCGCAGTAGCCATAGGGGTATTCCTGCCGATAATCAATCCCTGCTTCATCCACCTACACCATCTACCCCTGAGATTTGCTCTTGCATCGCTGTTGAAAGGCTTGGCGCTTGAGTTCATCTCCTTCTCGATACCCGTAGGTCTGTGTTGAGTGTGCCTTGCATTTCCAGGGAACCTCGAAATGGCACACTCGCTTTTTTCCACTCCAGCGGATTTTAGCAAGGGTATCGCTAAGATTCTGCTGAGTTACTTTGTCTCCCCATAAGGAAAGCCCTTTCTGCTTGCGTGTTACCTCCATGCTCTCGGGGAAA
>PXPT01000085.1:8978-9761 GCA_003021505.1 Cyanobacteria bacterium QS_4_48_99
GTTTCAGCCACCAGTCCAAGGTGTTGCCGCTAATGTTCAACCACATCTGGCTCACGTCTTTTTTGCTTCGCCTCTTCTCACTGCGGCTATCGCTTTTTTCCCCATGTCATAACTGTAAGGGGCTGGCATGGGTGTTTCATAGCTACTCTGCTACTCCCATTACATGTCCTAATGCAGTTTCGTAGTGCTATAGTTGTGGCAAATTTAACAACGCCTCGGTTGACGATGAAGCCAAAGCCACGCAACTTTGATAAGAGCGGAAAGGTTGGTATGACTCAAGGATCGGAGGCAGACAAAAATGAAGCAGGTTGTAGGATACACAACGCCCATCTAATTCCTAATTTCTCGACAACTAACCGATCCGCTACAACGCCCTCGCCTGTAAGAATGAAATCTGATCTGTGGCACAGTTCATTAAGTCAGTGTAAGTTTCGCGTAAATTTGCACAAATCCAGTTTCGAGTGGTGTACTCTATGCCTGTTCTCAAATCCATCATCCGCGCCATCTCTTGAGGATCGTTGAGGGCAGTGTTGTCAGTGCGCATCCGATGCAACTCGAATCCCAAGGCTTCAATTTTGCCTTGATATTCTTGGTGAGTTGCAAACACCAGATTATGACCACGCTTTTGTAGCTCAAGAGCGATCGCAATTTTGGGATGCAGATCACCGAAGGAACCAATGGTAGTTACAGCAGTGAGCAGCGAAGTATTTACAACTTCTGAAACACCGCATCGGCGGCTCGATGAACATGAAAGTGGTATTTAGGTAGCTCTTTTCGAATTGC
>PXPT01000086.1:0-41010 GCA_003021505.1 Cyanobacteria bacterium QS_4_48_99
ATGGGTTCCGAGACTAACGCCTCGACAAGTTCAATCGCTCACTCAATGGGGTTGGATAGTCGATGCCTTATGTGTAGCGGGTATTTAGAGAATTGGTATAAGCAATTTTTGAATAAAGCTTTTGGCTACACCAAAACGCTGCCCTAGTTTCCTAATTGAGACATCTTCCCTCTTATGGACTTCGATGATTTTCTGCCTAAAGTCAACTGAATCAGGTTTCATTCCCAATTTCCCTTACTTATCTATTTAAGCTAAATTGTGCCTCATGAGGTTGAGAATTGCTATATTTATGTAGTTAAAATTAATGTAATTCAATAGTAACTCCTCATTTTGAGGGGTGATCGTCGAACCATATGGTTACGTCCACTAGTGTAGGAGTCAATGAAATTTTAAAAACTGGATAATGAAGAACTCTGCTTTTCAGGTTCAATTTTATGTTTTACCAAAACGATTCTGATATTTACCTACAAATATCCCTGATCAACCTGCTATTGTTTTCTTTTCATAACCAAGTAGAGAAACTACCGTCGGATCAAGAAGATCATTCACTTCTTGCAACTCGTGTTTATTGTAGCTCTTTAGATATTTTTCCTTTAGGTAGAAATTCAGTCTGGCATTTGAGAATCTAGTGGACTTGGGCACTTGGCTGATTGCACTCGACATGAAGGAGGACAAAACCCTTTTCTTAAGCCCAACCTTTGATGCCAGACAGTTTAAGACTTCATCGGTATTTTGAAGTAGATCAAAATACCTGATAAAAATTATTTTGTCACTCTGCTGAGAAAACTTCAGCCATTTTCCGTAAAAGAGATTGTATTCCAATATGTAGTGATGAGAAACAGCCGGCCAGTTGCACTTTTTGGCCCAATTGTCGTAGCTAAGCAACCAGCTATACGGATCTTTAGAAACTACAATATAAAAATTCGGGACTACCTTAAGTAGTCGTTCGAAACTGGCAAAATCAGGGAGCTGTAGTTGGTTGTAGTACTGAGGCTCGGGGACAATATCTTTCTCATCGTAAAGTCGGAAATGTTTTTGGAGCGGCGAACTCCTATCTTTATCACTATTGAGAAACCGAACCCGATATTTTCTCTTGAGCAGTGACTCAAGGAAATTTGTGCCGCTTCGTTGTAAACCGTAATGTAGTAACTTCCTGTGTTCTCCCATAATTTGTATCCCCAAAATTGACCTCTTAAATCCAGCCCTTACCCAACTGCGTAGTCTGACTTCTGGAAGGATGACAGAAATCCGTATCACAAATATTTAGACTGTGATGAAAGTAGTGATCCCCGTAGTAGAGGTCTTGTAGATGCTGTCGGTTCCACTCAGTTGATGCCCCGGGGCCAGAGAATTTTCCATTCAAGTAATTTCTCCAGCGAATGGAGAGGACCTTCCATTGAAACCTACGTACTGCCTAGTGTCCAGACCGCATTTGCGAGGGAGTTAAAAATTAGAGCGATAAAGGAGCCGAAACCTGGATACTGAATCGCTGAAATCCTTATCTAGTAAGGGATTGAGGGTAGTAACAATAGAATAGGCACCTAAAGTGATTTTCCCACCCCCTCGCAAGCGTAAGAATACAAATCAGATAACTCCTCGCCTTTAGGGTGGGGATCTCCTTTTTCAAGAACTCCTTGCAGCGCAACCAAGTAATTAATTAGCACTCTTGGACTAGTACCCCGTTGAGGAAAATATCGGCAATTCCTTCTGCCATTTCCTGCATCGCTTTGGGGGAAGCTTGCGGATCAATCATGGTTTGATTGGAAAAACCTGCTACGGCAAACATTCCCAAAAACACTTGTGCTACGACTTTTGGGTTAGTGCGGCGATATATTCCTCGATCCATTGCCGTTTGAAAGAAAGCTTCGGCAACATCGGTCATTTTATCAATTACTTCCGACTGAATGCGATCTCGCAAGTCGGGATGAAACTGCGCTTCCATAAAGCAAACGCGCATTAAATCGCTATTTTCCTGCAAGCGCAGCATCCGCCGTCGCATTACCTGTGCCACAGCCTTATAGCTGCCCATTTCGCTCAATTCGGTGAGTAAATCGGTGAGAATTTTCGCCCATCCCTGAGTGGCTACCTCAACTAAGATGGCTTTTTTATGGTCAAAATAGCGAAACAGCGTTCCTTCTGCTATTCCTGCCTCTGAAGCTAAATCCTTGGTTGTGGTAGCATCGTAGCCGCGATGAGCGAACAAGCGCAGTGCCGCCTGTAAAATGCGACTGCGAGTATCTTCCTCGGTTCGGTTGCCAAGGGATGCTTCTCCCCAAGGTGGGAGACGAAAAGCTTGCATAATCATTCTGTGGGTAGATGCTTATTGACACGGTAGCGTTATTTTTGAGCTAGCCCTTTCCCAATTGCGGAAAGCTTCATAGTTGTTAACGATACACATTGCGCTTCTTAGTCGATATTCTGGAGTCAGCATAATAGATAGTAGTCTATGGCTAAATTATCGCAATTTTTTCTGTTGCCAGTGGCGATCGCGCAACAACTTTTCATTCACAATTTAAGTCGCTCTCACTGGCATTGGGGACTCAATGAAGGCAAAAGATTAAAGGCAAGAGGCAAAAGTTCTTTATTGCTAATACGTGCCTTTCGCCTTTCGCCCTTTGCCTTCTGGTTAATCGTTTTGGTGAGCGTGGTTACTCTCGCCTGGACGCTAGTGCCAAACACAGCACAGGCTCGCAACGCCCCGACAGAAACGCAGTCGATCAAGCCTTATCTAGACCGAGTGACTGAACGAGTAAGCGAGTACGAACTAGATAATGGCATGAACTTCATTATCCTGGAGAAACAAGATCGAGAAAGTAACGCGCCCACGATTTCGTTTGTTACGTATGCCGACGTTGGTAGCGCCAACGAGTCAGCGGGGAAGACCGGATCTGCTCACTATTTAGAACACCTTGCGTTTAAAGGAACTAAGCGGATTGGTACGACCGATTATTCGCAAGAAAAGCCGCTACTAGAGCGTTTGGATGAGCTTTTTGTCCAAATGCAAGCGGCTAAAGCAGCAAACCGACAAGGAGAACTTGCCCCACTCGAAGAGAAGTTTGCCCAACTTCAGGAGGAGGCATCCGAATACGTTGTTCCCAATGAATATGGTCAAATTGTCCGGGAGGCAGGAGGGGTAGACTTGAATGCTGCGACTTCGGCGGACTACACGGTTTACTTTTATAGCTTCCCTGCCAACAAGCTAGAACTCTGGGAATCTTTGGAATCAGAGCGCTTTCTAGAACCAGTATTTCGAGAGTTTTATAAAGAAAAGCAGGTCATTTTGGAAGAACGCCGCCTGCGAACCGAGAACTCTGCTATCGGGAAAATGATGGAGGCATTTCTAGAAACTGCATACCAAGAGCATCCTTACGGACGCCCCGTGATTGGCTACACAGAAGATCTCTTGGAAATGAGGCGCGAGGAGATTCGGGAGTTTTTCGAGACTTACTATGTTCCTGGCAACCTGACGATGGCAGTGGTGGGGGATGTCGATCCAGAACAGGTCAAACAACAGGCAGAGGCGTACTTTGGTCGCTACGAGGAAGACTCAGCACCGCCAAAAGTAACCGAGGTGGAACCTAGGCAGCAAAAAACGCGCGAGGTTACGGTAGAATTTCCTGCCCAACCTCTGTATCTGGAAGGATATCATCGACCCTCGATTAACCATCCCGACCATGTGGTTTATGACATTATTTCGAGAGTGTTGAGCGGTGGGCGCACCTCTCGCCTCTATCAGTCTTTGGTGCAAGAAAAGCAAGTGGCGCTTACTGCGGAAGGGATTAGTAGTTTTCCTGGAAATAAGTTCCCCAATCTTGTGCTTTTTTATGCGCTGACTGCTCCCAATGGCACGATTGAAGAGGTAGCAACGGCACTGGGTGGCGAAATTGAGCGCATTAAAGCCGAACCCGTGTCCATACAAGAGTTAGAGCGGGTGAAAAGGCAAGCCCGCGCTGACTTGCTGCGTACACTAGATTCCAACCAAGGCGTGGCGCAGTTATTGGCAGAGTATGACGCCAAAACCGGGAGTTGGCAGAATGTATTTAAGGAACTAGAGGCGATCGCATCTGTAACTGCGGACGACGTGCAGCGGGTAGCACAAGCGACGTTCAACTCAGATAACCGAACTGTGGGACGCTTAACGCCTGGTTCGGAGGGAGACGCGGAGACGCGGGGAAGCGGAGACGCGGGGAAGAAGTGAGGGTGTGAGAGAGTTGGGGAAGCAGGGGGAGCTGGGGAAGCAGGGGAAGAAACCTGCAACCTGCAAGCTGCAATCTGCAACTTGAACCCGAAACCTGCAACACAAAAGGACTAATGACTAACAACAAGAGTATTGGCTGGATTGCGCTAGGAGTGCTGGTAACGCTGCTGGTGGTAGTGAGTGGGGGAAGATTCTCTCTACAGGAGTCCCTGTTGCCGACCGCAGAAGCAGCAACCGCGAAACATTACACAGAATTGGAGTTTCCCCCCTTACCAGAGGTGGGATTTCCCGACTATGAAAGCTATCAGCTCGATAATGGGATGGTAGTGTATTTGATCGAAGACCATAACCTTCCTCTGGTGAGTGGTGAGGCAATGATTCATACGGGTTCTCGTTTAGAACCAGCGGATCATGTCGGTTTGGCGGGAATCACCGGAACTGTGATGCGAACTGGGGGGACAGAGCAACACCTCCCGGTTGAGTTGAACCGGATGCTGGAGCAACGGGCGGCTTCGGTGGAAACTGGCATTTCAACAACTTCAGGTAGTGCGAGCTTCAATGCGCTGAGTGAAGACTTAGATACGGTATTTAACTTGTTTGCTGAAGTCGTCCGTATGCCTGCGTTTGCCCCTAATAAGCTGGAATTAGCGAAAGTGCAAAAGCGCGGGAGTATCGCTCGTCGCAATGATGACCCTAGTAAGATTGCCTCACGCGAGTTCGGGAGACTAGTTTATGGGGAGAATAGTCCCTATGCCCGCATAGCGGAGTATTCCACCATCAATGATATTTCCCGCGAGGATGTGGTGAACTTCTACCAGACTTACTTTCGTCCAGATAATGTAATTTTGGGCATTGTCGGGGATTTTGACTCGGAGAAAATGCGATCGCGGATTGCAAATGCTTTTGGCGATTGGACACCA
Organism: Cyanobacteria bacterium QS_4_48_99; assembly: GCA_003021505.1. GTDB lineage: Bacteria > Cyanobacteriota > Cyanobacteriia > Cyanobacteriales > Rubidibacteraceae > QS-4-48-99. Next base: position 5,119 of record PXPT01000086.1, read on the forward strand.
GCCTCGGAGGAACCCGCCCCTTCCGTCCCCTCAGCCTCCCAAAACCGAGAAGGTGGTCTCTTTTTTGTCGAGCAACCCCAGTTGAGTCAAAGTTATATCAAAATGGGACACCTGGGAGGAAAGTTTAAAAACCCTGACTTTCCCGCCCTCGATGTTATGAATGAGGTTCTCAATAGGTTTGGGGGACGCTTGTTTGATAAGCTGCGATCGCGCCAAGGGCTTGCCTACTCCGTTTATGGGGTTTGGAAACCCCACTACGACTATGATGGCGTTTTTGTCTCGGGCGGACAGACTCGCTCAAATTCCACAGTTCCCTTTGTGCAATCCCTTACCTCTGAAATTGAGCGACTGCGTACCACACCCATTGCCTCGGAAGAATTAACTGATGCCAAAGAGTCGATTCTTAATTCCTTTGTCTTTAAATTTGAGGATTCCAGCCAAACACTAGCGCGGCTGATGCGCTATGAATACTATGGCTATCCGGAAGACTTTATCTTCCAATACCAGCGTGGCGTGGAAGCAACCTCCATTGAAGATGTCCAGCGTGTCGCTCAAAAGCACCTTCAGCCTAAACGAATCCTCACGCTAGTCGTCGGCAATTCTAGCGAAATTCAACCCTCTCTAAGCAACCTGGGCACAGAGGTAGAAACAGTCGATATTTCCATTCCCGAACCAACGAGTTAGAGGGCAGTAGAGGTGCGGTCGCTTTGCTCCTGACGCGCAGAGGGGAGACGCGGCGACAAGGACACGAGGCGCGAATTACTTCGCGCCGCAAGAGATTCCGTAGCGGAGAGCGGAAAGTGAGGGGTGAGGAGTGAGATAGTGAGGAGGTAGATGGGCTGGTTTGATACTCCCCGCGTCAACGCGTCCCCGTGTCCCCGCGTCCTCTTTCTCACCTGCTTCCCCTGCTCCCCACCAGGCAAAATCCCGCTAACTCCCCATTCTTTCCTCTGGAAAAGTGCGCTTGAATTCTTCAATTAGTTCGTCTAGCTCTTCTAATGCCTGATTGACATCAATTCGCAGCGTCCCGAGGTCGGGTTGTTCTAGAAGCTGCATTAGAACTCCGCGCTGACTTTCTATCTGGGCAACTTTTTCTTTAATCGTTGATGGTTCCACAAATTACCTCTTCCATACAACTCTATCTCTAGAATACCTAGACTAATGCAGGTAGGAACAAGGATAATAGATTAAAATAACCCAATATCAGACGATTATTTAATATGTTCGGTCAAATTTCTTTAGGAAAATGGGGATTGATTGTCGGTGGCTCCCTAACTCTAATGGGATTTGTCGCCTATGCTTTCGGCAATGCCACCTTGAATTTAGCAGGATTGTTCTATGGGGTTCCCGTATTACTGGGGGGACTTGCCCTCAAAGCGGCAGAACTCAAACCCATCCCCTATAGTCAAAACACGCCTCCAGAAGTTTTGACTTTACGGGAGCAACAAGCAACCCCCATCCTCAATCAACTCCGCAAAAATGTTACCCGCTATCGCTATGGTCATGAAGCCCATCTCGATGAGTCACTAGAGCGCTTGGGATTAAGCCCTACGGATGAGGAAAGACCAGTTTTGCACTCGATTCGGGAAACTGAGGTAGATGGCTCCTATGCCTTGGTGATGGAGTTTGACTCGCCCTTCATTTCTCTAGAGACTTGGCAAGAGCGGAAAGAGAAGATGGAAAAATTCTTTGGTCCTGGAGTTCGGGCAGATTTAACGCACCCTGAAGAGGATCGAATAAATGTATTTCTCATTACTACTTCTGCCGAACAAACTGCTCCTGCCGAACAAGCCAGTTAAAGCATTACTTTTCCATCCGTACCACGTACCATTGTAAATACTGTTGGGGATCGAGATTAAATTCGCAGTAGGTATCTCGCAAGTGTTTAGCTTGTTCTTCAATTGAGGGGAGATTTTGCAAGTCTCGAGGCAAATCTTCCTGGTGAGTCTGTAAGATTCCCTTGAGCTTCTCCAGCAACTCTTCAGCAGTAAAGTATTGCTCTGGTTGGTTGGTTTCGAGGACAACATAAGCGTCCTCTTGATACATAATGGAGTCTGGCATGGTTAGTGGTTTGCTCCCCAGTGCTTCACCTCAAGTGTAGCGAACTTGAAGGGTAAGCCCTTATTCTTGGCAAGCTACAATCTGTATTCGTTTATGATCAGCGAACCAGTCTCCATCTTTAAGAAGAGTTTGAGCTGAAAAAATAGGTGGTGTCTGCTACAGACTCTCGACGATGGCAAAAACCTTGTCAATGCTACGTATGGTATAAAAATCGTAGGGCAAGATGTGCTATGCTACATCGCTCAAGCGTGAAAGAGCGATCGCGCTCCTCACCACAGGGCTAAACAGTACGCCACCCCAATGTCAGTGTTTTGGGAAAAATTCCTAACAACATTGTCAACATTTTAGGATTCATTTCAGTCAAACCACGCTTCTTGCCATTCAAATTGCAGGCTAGAACCCGATTAGCATAGCCTTTTGGCGTTTTGCAGCAGATTTAAATTGTATCAGTTCCGGTGAGGGCCTACTTAATTTTGAGAAAATTCCAATTAGTCAAAAATCATCAATCAACTTCTCGAAGATAAGAGACGAGCTGGAGGCTTCAAGGAGATGAAACTCGCTTACTGGATGTATTCAGGACCCGCTCATATTGGCACGCTACGCCTTGCCAGTTCTTTTAAGACCAGTTCTTTTAAGAATGTTCACGCGATCATGCATGCGCCCATTGGCGATGATGACTTCAATGTTATGCGTCCATGCTAGAGCGCGATCGCGACTACACTCCTGTTACCATCAGTTCCGTTGACAGGACAGTTCTGGCTCGTGGTTCCTAAGACAAAGTGGTGAACAACATCACCCGCAAGGACGACGAGGAAGAGCGTCCAGACATGATGATTCTGACACCGACTTGCACCTCCAGCATTTTACAAGAAGACCTGGAAAACTTCGTCAAGCGCTCCCAGATGGAGGCTAAAAGCGATTCATGCTGGCGAATGTCAATCACTACCGGGTGAATGAACTGCAAGCGGCTGACATTACCCTGAACCAAGTCGTCGAGTTCTACACGGAGAAGGCACGCAAGAAGGGAGAATTGACAGAAGGCAAAACCGAAAAGCCGTCCGTGAATATCATTGGCGTTTCTAGCCTCGGCTTCCACAATCAGCACGATGCCACTGAAGTTAGGAAGCTGATGAGCGAGTTAGGCATTGAAGTTAACCAACTCATTCCTGAAGGCGCTTCGGTGAGCGAGTTGAAGAATTTGTCCCGCGCTTGGTTTCACCTTGTGCCCTATCGGGAAGTGGGCTTGATGGCAGCTCTTTACTTAGAAAAAGAGTTTGGGATACCCTATGTCAATACTATCCCGATGGGCGTAATGGGAATGGCTCGCTGTATTCGCCAGATACAGAAAGTGCTTAATGATCAAGGGGCGGATGTGGACTACGAAGACTACATCGAAAACCAAACCTTGTAGGTTTCCCAAGCTGCCTGTTATCGCGCTCGATTGACTGTCAGAACCTCACTGGTGAGAAGGCAGTCTTTTTGGCAATAACACTCACGCTGCTGCTATGACACGGATTCTGGCACAGGAGATGGGCATTGACGTTGTCTTGGCAGGAACTTACTGCAAGTATGATCAAGAATGGTTCCGCCAGCAGTAAGCGAACACTGCAACGAGGTTCTCATTAGTGATGAGAACGGTAAAAAAGTCAAGCGTAATACCGAGAAATTCGCACGTGATCGCAACATAAACGAAATTACCTTGGAGGTAATGTACGCTGCTAAGGAAACTGTTGGCAGATCAATTAGTTAGCGGTTAGCCACTTTGCAAACGCAAAATCCTTCCACTGCTAGTTCGGGTGGATGCAGCGACCATCGAGTTTCTGAATGTTTAAACAATTCTGAGGGTTTTCATTATGTTTCATAAGTTGAGTCACAATAGACAGCAGAGCCTTGCATTTGGGCGCTTTCGTTGATAAATAGTGTCAAAGGCATAATCGATGCAACCTGATTCTTCTCAAAATTCTGCCGGAACTCCCCAGCGTTCCGAGGGAGGCAAACCACCGCGCTCAATTCTGGAGGAGATTTTTGCGTTTCCACCCAATCGAGAAACCTTGGGCGGTACAGCCTATTTTCTTGTCGAACCAGAAGGCAATATCCTCATCGATTGCCCCGCCTGGGAGGAGTCAAACCAGCAATTTCTTCAGGATTGGGGAGGAGTGCGCTGGCTATTTATTACTCACCGCGGGGGAATGAGTAAGGTGAGTGAGATTCAGTCTGCTTTGGGCTGCGGTGTAGTTACTCAAGAGCGAGAGGCTTATTTGCTCCCAGAGGCAACGGTGACTACCTTTGAGCGGGAATTTTCCCTTAGTTCCAACTGCCTCGCCATTTGGACTCCTGGTTACTCTCCTGGTTCTTCCTGCCTCTATTACCAAAGTCATGGTGGGGTGCTTTTTTCTGGGAGGCATTTATTGCCTAGCCAACAGGGAGAGCCTACTCCTATACGGATGGGGAAAACTTTTCACTGGTTCCGACAGTTGGGGAGCTTGCAAGCGTTGCGCGATCGCTTTTCTCCTGAAACACTGCGTTATATTTGTCCAGGGGCAAGTACGGGTTTTTTACGGGGCAGGGGCGTAATTGACCAAGCCTATCAGCGTCTCTCTCGTTTGGATTTAGAGGCTTTGCGGCGCGAGACTGCTTTGTCTTGATTTAACCACAAAGACGAGGAAACGGGTGCTGAATTACTTCCCCGCCTTGGGCTGTCCGTAGCAAAGAGCGCAAACAGATATAGAGCAAAACGAACTAATTTTTGATTGCAAATTCAATCTTTAGTACGGATTTTTCGCAACAATCCGTAAAATGGCTCCCAATCGTTTTCCTCGGTAATAGATTTCCAGACTAATTCAATGACTGGGCGAAGTAAGACGGTTTTGGGATTGTGATGTTGCAGGCGAGTGGCAACATTTTCCATTTCATTGGCAGGCAATTGATTAAGCAGTCGATGGTAGAGTTTTTGCCAATTTTCCCAAGCTGATTGGTGCTGTCTCAACTCCGGAAACGAAGCATTTTCTAGAATAATTTCAGGGTGCGATCGCCAGCTCGGATTAAACTGTTGTGCCAGTTCTGCAAAGAAGGCATGATATTGAACCTGTGTGTCTTTGAGCAATTGAATGGTTTGCTCTAAGAGGTTTTCTGCTTCTGGTACAGGCAGTTGATCAAATCCCAACTTATTGATCATAAGCTGGCGGTAGGTGGCGTGATAATGCTCGTCGAATTGTGCTAAACCCGCCTCCATATCTTGCGAGGGAATTACAGTAGATAGGGGTAACTGGAGCATTTCTAAATTCAGCCGACAAATTGAGGGTTGATTGCCATAACTGTAACGCCTTAAATAGTCAAAATACGCGGCTGTAAATTGGGGATTGTAGGTGGGGATAAATGCATAGGGACCATAATCAAAACTTTCTCCAGTTATCGACATATTGTCGGTGTTGAGTACCGCATGGCAAAACCCGGCTGCCATCCACTGCGCCACCATTTCTGCCACTCGCTGCACTAACTCGGAGTAAAACTGGGCATATCTATCGGGTGTATGCACCAGATGAGGATAATAATATTCAATCACATGGTCTAATAGTTTTTGAATCAAGTCCCCACGTTGGATGTAATGCAGTCGCTCAAATGTGCCAAACCGAATGTGAGAGTGGCTAAAACGCACTATCACGCATGAGCGCGTGGGGGAAGGCTCATCATGACGCCACAGTAATTCCCCAGTTTCAATTAGGCTCAGGCAACGCGAGGTTCGTACCCCGAAATAATGCAGAGCTTCTGCGGCTAAGACTTCTCGGATACCACCTTTGAGGGTTAATCGCCCATCTGCCCCTCTGGAATAAGGCGTCATCCCCGAGCCTTTCGTGCCGAAGTCATACAGCTTCCCGTCTGTGCCGCGTACTTGTCCGTAAACAAATCCTCTGCCATCTCCTAAGAAGGGATTGTATTTGCCAAACTGATAGCCGTGGTAACGCCATGCCAAAAAGGGATGCAACGCCTGGAACTTGCCAAAGGCATTAATAAAATCCTGGTCGGTGACGTTTTCGGGGTTGAGTCCTAGCAGAGGCAAAAGCTCGTCGTTGCGAAAGCGCAGGATGTGCTTGGGAAACTCGGCGGCTGGAACTGAATCAAAATAGTCCTCTCCCAAATGTTTTAAGGCTGATTCGTAGTTAAGGTTATAGAAAGGATTGGTTCTTGCTGGAGTCATCGTCGCTTCGCTCCCCATAAAAAATGATGAAGGATGATGAAGGCAAAAGGCGAATGGCTAAAGGTTCATCGGAAGGCAATGGGGCGCATGCGAAAGTTATTCATTCTCAATGAGTGCCTTTTGCAAGAGTGCCTTCTGCCTTATTTCATTCCCTATTCGCCCTTTGCCTCTTGCCTTTAGCCTTCTTCAAAACTCAATTTTTAACTCTTGAGTGCGTCTTGCGTTCCGAGGTTTCCTCGGAACTACGCACTCGCTTTTTCATTTCTAACCGACGCGCAGAAATCTGCGACGCGCGAGCATCATTTCATTGTTTGGAATACCCTCTTTTGCAAATCTATCACTGATCGCACTTACGTAGTCCCATCTTTTACCAAGTCTCTCCTACTCTCTGCGTTATCTGTTGGGGCAAGCCGCCGGTTCGCGCCAACTGTGGTAATTAAATCTCTTGTTGCGTAACTCCTGAGTGAGCAAGCGGACTCTGCATATGATCTATTGCGTCACCTGTGCTATACTAGGAGAGTTGTCTAAACTTACACATCCAGGATAGTCGGGTGTTTCGCAAAGGAAATCCACCTGGATGGAAGGAAAACCCGAAACAGGAGATAGAAAAACTATGCCAGTTGTTTCACTACCTCAACTACTAGAGTCAGGAGTTCACTTTGGGCACCAAACACGCCGTTGGCACCCAAAAATGGATTCCTACATCTATACCTCCCGCAACGGAGTCCATATCATCGACCTGGTGCAGACTGCCCAGTTGATGGAGCAGGCTTATAGCTACTTGAATGAAGCCTCTGCCAAGGGACAAAGAGTTCTTTTTGTCGGCACTAAGCGTCAAGCTGCTGGAATTATTGCTCAAGAAGCCGCTCGTTGTGGAGCATTCTACGTTAATAACCGTTGGTTGGGGGGAATGCTCACCAACTGGGAGACAATTAAAACGCGAATCGAGCGTCTCAAAGAACTAGAGCGCCTCGAAGAAAGCGGCAATCTCGACAAAAGACCGAAAAAAGAAGCTGCTGTTCTGCGTCGCGAACTCCTCAAGCTTCAGAAAAACCTCGGTGGCATCAAAATGATGCGCAAACCTCCCGACGTTATTGTAATTGTTGATCAGCGGCGGGAGTATATCGCACTGATGGAATGTCAAAAACTAGGAATTCCCGTGGTGTCGTTGTTAGACACTAACTGCGACCCCAATTTGGTCGATATTCCCGTCCCCGCTAACGACGATGCTATTCGCTCCATTAAGCTCATTATCGGGAAATTTGCAGATGCCATCTATGAGGGGCGTCACGGTGAACTTGCCACTGAACAAGACTATAAAGAGTTAGAGGAGGGTATAGACAAGCATGAGGGGGAAGCAAACATATCGTCAGATGAAGATCAACCAGAAGACCAGGAGTCCGAAAAACAAGGTAGCGAATAACAATCAGCACCTTCTCTATAATTCAGTTGGGCACAAAGCGGATGAGGAATTATTCCAGGCAAAAGTAGGGTAGAGTAGGCTAGGGTAGGTAGGGCTAACTACTGCCTTCAGCATGAAAAGCCCTAGAAAAAGCTAGGTGCATTAGCGCTTAGAAACTTTACGCAGATTGAGACTGTCGGAGAGTAGAAAGGCAAGATGGCGGAAATATCGGCAAAACTCGTCAAAGAGCTGCGCGAAAAAACTGGCGCTGGCATGATGGATTGCAAAAAGGCGCTGCAAGAAAGTGATGGCGACATCAACAAAGCCAATGAATGGCTACGGCAAAAGGGCATTGCTTCAGCAGAAAAAAAAGCGGGTCGCGTCGCAGCAGAAGGGCTAATCGACAGCTATATTCATACTGGGTCGAGAATTGGTGTTTTAGTGGAAGTGAACTGCGAAAGCGACTTTGTTGCCCGCCGCGAAGAATTTCAGGCACTGGTACGCAACATAGCGATGCAGATTGCTGCCTACTCTAACGTGGAATACGTTAAGGTAGACGACATTCCAGCAGTGATTGTCCAAAAGGAAAAAGAAATTGAAATGGGTCGCGAAGACCTGCAAAATAAGCCAGACCATATTAAAGAAAAGATCATTCAGGGTAGAGTTGACAAACGCTTGCAAGACTTGTGTTTGATGGATCAACCCTACATGCGCGACCAAAGCATTACAGTGGATGAATACGTCAAGCAGACTGTGGCACAACTCGGCGAAAATATCCAAGTGCGCCGGTTTACGCGCTACGTACTGGGCGAAGGCATGGGAGAAGAAAGCGACTCCTCCGCAGAAGAAGCTGCTAGCGACAACTCATAACAACTAGAAAAGGCAAAAGCGAGAACGTGTCTCTTACTTTTGCCTTTTTGCATTGGGATAGAGCAGATCTAGTTCTGTATTCAGCACTCTAGTTGTCCCTTGTGTCACTAAAGTGATGACTACTAACCAGGTTTACTCGATCAATGATTTCCAAGGGAAAAGAGATAGTTCCCTACTAGATGGGAACTGAAATGCTGCCTGTTACTGTAGCTGTACCCTCCATGTCGGCGAGGGTTTCCATCTCTTCAAATTCCAGCGTGCCGCTAGCGTCTTTGAAAATCCCCTTACCACCGGTGACATCAATCGTGCCGGACCCCGATACGATTCCCTCCTCGAAGTCAATATCACCAGTTCCTTCACTGACTCCAAACAATTTATTAGCGCCGTCTCCAGAGAATGTATCCGTGAGAACTTCTTATCCTTCTAGCCCAAAATCTTCTGGGTCTCCGCTAAATTTAAAATTCCCTTCCTCATCAGGCAGGGTACTGTAGTTCGTAGATTCAAAGTGAGTTAAACCGAAGGGAGCATTATCGCTTTTTCCTTCAACGGTTACTAGTCGGATACCTTCTTCTGGAAAGGGGGCAAAGCTAACTTCTGTTTAGTAAGTGGCGTTGAAGTCTAAAGTAACCTTGTCGGACGCATCAATTATTTCCTTAGCCTCTTCTTTGAGACTCTTCGCCTCCTCTTTTACTTTCTTCGTATCTTCTTTCAATCCCGATAAAGAGTCGGTAGCTGACAAGAGTGTTGCAGTGTTAGAGCTAGATGACATTGAGTTTCCTATTTTGATACAAAATATTGACCAACGGTACGGACGTCTTAAAGGTCCGAGGGAACCTCGAATCCCGCATCCTTCGGAGCAGGCGCCGTCGTTGTACGGCGGCTTAATCTCCGAGTTTGACAACTGACAGCCAAAAATCTACCCGGCAAAAGACAGATAGTCGCTTACATTGAGATCTTCACTCGTAAAGGAGGATCCAGTCGAAAGAATTCCGGGAGTTTCTACTGAGAAGGTTAGCGTTGCTTGCCCCTCAAAGGGTTCGGTGAGACTTGCCAAAGGATCACTAGTATCTTCTACGGGCGGAAGTTCGTCTTGCTGCTCGAAAGTAATTGAACCGGTAGCGTCCTCAAATATGCCATCTCTACCGATGATAGTTGTCTCGCCACTTCCCTCGACGGTGCCTTCTACAAAGTCAAACTCAGCACTTTCGCTGGCATTGCCAAATAACTCATTTTCAGTTTCGTTGCCGAAATACCTGTCGGAGTAGGGCTGCTCTAGGTCTTCCGATAAACCAATGCGGTCGGGTCAGCATCAAAAGTAAACTCAGCGGATTCAAGTGTGCCGTCATCAGATGCGGTGGATGAGGTCATCTGACCGAAAGTATTGCTTTCAAAGTGAGTCAGCCCGACATGAGCTTCTTCTCCTTCGGCAATTTCACCGGTGATGTTTACTCTTAAAACGGACGGGTCTTCTTCGGTTGGGGGACCAACGGTAGTGACGGTATCGTAGGTATTGGTAAATTCATAGGTTTGCGAAGCTAACGGATTACCTTCTTTTGACAAACCCTGTCCTTTTGGAAGTGGTGAGCGGAAGGTCATTGTTACCTCTGAGCTATTTAGGATAAATTCTGATGATTACTGGAAATTACCACGAACAACAAATTATATGTGTCAACTTTCTGTAAAAGATTTGTTTAGGATCAGGCAAACTATCGACCAAGTAAAATTCGTTTTTCTTGCTGATGTTAATGAGAAAAGGGTTACTATGGGGAGGGAACAGACTTCCACACTTATTAATAGGGAATGCATAAACTAGAGCAGTAAGGGCGAGCAAATTTTTATTCCGCCCACCTAATAAGCTGGAGTAAGCTGCTTTTCAAGATTTCGCAACTATGGCACGAGCAATTCAGCAAATTGAGCAGGATTTAGCAAAATTAGAGGAGACAGTTACCCAGCTTGCAGAAGAATTCCACAGCGCCTATACCCAATATCTGAGCTTACTGGGACAGTCAGTGCAGCGGCAGCTAGTCCTAGCGAGTTATCATCTTTGCACTCAGAATTATCCTGAGTCATTTCTCAGTCTTTCCTTTGAGCAACGACAACAACTCCAACAAACCCTGCGCCAGCTTGGAAAGCAAGCCCAAACCCGACTCAATACCAGCATGGCAGAACAGGAGCAGCCAGCATCTTCCCAACATGAGGATGCTACGCAGACAAGTGAACCGTTGGAAAATCAGCCTCAACAACAGTTCGTGCCAGCGCAAGCGTTAATTTCCTCAATCGAGGCAAGCGAAACGGAAGCTGCTGAGAAAGAAGAAGGCCAACAAGACAACTTAACTGAGTCGCTTCAGCAGATAGAACACACCATTGCTGAAATTCTGCAAACCACCTCTAGCGAAGCCAACCGCAAATTGCAGGAAGCTGGAATTTTACCGGAGCACTTGCCAGTTAAAATGTTAGAGTCTGCCATGCATAGTGACCAGACAGGTTCAGCTGCCAACTCTCCCCCTAATCTTGCCAACTTGCTGCTAGAGGTGGGGACTGATGAGGAGTCAAGAGATTCGAGAGTATTGCAGCTTACCGCAATTCACTTACGATTATCAGAAATTGAGTTCTCTGAGCCAGCTTTAAATGCTCAACGCAGTCAGATTCGCCAAATTTGGGAGAAAATTGGCAAAACCCAAAAGCAGTATCAAAAAAAACAGCAAGAGCGGGCTGTAGCCGCAGCAGAATCGGCATGGCGTGCTAGTTGGTTTGAGGATTAGTCAAGATAATTCGTAGTTCGTAATTCGTAATTGGACTCATCCCGTGAAATGACTAATCTAGATTGGGTGCGGTTGCAGAAGGCGCTTTCGGTAGAAGCTGAACATGGCTTCACTGACTTAGTAGGCAAACAGTATCGCTTTAGCGAATTTCTTTGCCTGAGCCTTGGGAAATGCCCTGCAGGAGCAACGCCAGAGCAGCGACGCCGCTGGCAGGAAATGGCGGCGGAGTTTGCCAATTATTCTCACAAGAGCATGGCACAACGGCAGCATTTGGTGGCAGATGCTCGCCGCTTCCTCCAGGAACTGAAGCAAGCGAGTGAAGCGCCTTCAGAACCTCCCAAACCGAACTCGCCCAAAACCTCGCCTCTAGCTTCTTCTCCCAAAAGCGCAGGGAATCGCTCTATAACCCTGGAGCAGCCTGTAAGTGAATTAGCAGAATTAGGACGGAAGAGGAGCCACTATTTAGAACGCCTGGGCTTATTGAAAGTGCGGGATGTCCTTTTTTATTATCCCCGTGACCATATCGATTATGCTCGCCAGGTTAGTATATCCAATCTTGTCGCTGGGGAGACGGTGACGCTGGTGGGAGAGGTGAAGCGCTGCAAGTGCTTTAGCAGCCCTCGCAATCACAAATTAACCATTCTGGAGTTGGTACTGAAAGACCACACGGGTCAAATTAAGCTCAATCGCTTCTTTGCGGGCGCTCGCTTTAGCAATCGGGGGTGGCAGGAGCGACAGAAACGTCAGTATCCGGTGGGAGCTGTGGCGGCTGCTTCTGGGTTGGTGAAAAAGAATAAATATGGCTTGACTCTGGATGAACCCGAAATCGAGATTTTGGACCATCCTGGGGGAAGTATTGATTCGGTTAAAATCGGTCGCGTGCTGCCTGTTTATCCCTTAACTGAGGGTGTGCCAGCCGATGTGGTACGACGGGCGGTAATTGCAGCGATGCCAGCCGCTCGGCAATTGCAAGAGCCTCTTCCGGCGGAGTTACGCAAGCAGTATGGGTTGATGGGGTTGAAGGAGGCGATCGCCAATATTCATTTTCCCGAAGATAATGATACCCTTACCCATGCTAGGCGGCGACTTGTGTTCGATGAGTTTTTCTATCTCCAACTGGGATTCCTCCAACGTCGGCAACAACAGCGCCAATCTCAAAGCAGTGCCATCCTTACGCCCACTGGTGAGCTAATTGACTGCTTTAAGCAGTTGCTTCCTTTTGAGCTAACCAATGCCCAAAAACAGGTCATCAGTGACATTCTCAAAGATTTGCCCTCCTCTACCCCCATGAATCGCCTCGTGCAGGGGGATGTGGGTTCCGGTAAAACCGTTGTGGCTGTCTTTGCTATCCTAGCAGCGATTCAATCGGGCTACCAAGCTGCATTGATGGCTCCTACGGAGGTGCTAGCAGAACAGCATTACCGCAAGTTAGTGAGCTGGTTTAATCTCTTGCATCTGCCCGTGGAATTGCTCACTGGTTCCACCACAGCGCCCAAGCGTCGAGAAATCCACGCCCAACTAGAAACGGGTGAACTGCCCCTGTTAGTTGGAACTCATGCGCTCATTCAAGACCCCGTGAACTTCCAGCGCCTCGGTTTAGTCGTCATTGATGAACAGCACCGCTTTGGAGTGCAGCAGCGGGCGCGTTTGCTCAACAAGGGACACTCACCCCACGTCCTAACTATGACCGCAACGCCCATTCCCCGCACCCTGGCACTCACCTTGCATGGCGATTTGGATGTTTCTCAAATAGACGAAATGCCCCCAGGACGACAAGAGATTCAAACAACTGTCTTAACAGGTAAAGAGCGCACCCATGCCTATGATTTAATTCGGCGCGAAGTGGCCCAGGGACGGCAAGCTTACATTGTTTTGCCTCTAGTGGAAGAATCGGAGAAGCTGGATGTTCGCTCCGCAGTGGAAGAATATCAACGGCTGCAAGAGAGTATTTTTCCAGAGTTTCAGGTGGGGCTACTGCATGGTCGCATGAGTGCTGCTGAGAAGGATGAGGCGCTCAGTGCTTTTCGGGACAAGGAGACGCAAATTATTGTCTCTACGACGGTGATTGAAGTGGGCGTGGACATTCCCAATGCCACTGTGATGCTCATTGAAAATGCTGAGCGATTTGGGTTGTCCCAGCTTCACCAACTACGAGGACGGGTGGGTCGAGGTGAGCATCAATCTTACTGCCTGTTGATGAGTGCTTCTAAAACAGATACAGCAAAGCAGCGTTTGGGGGCATTGGAACAATCCCAGGATGGCTTCTTTATCTCCGAGATGGATATGCGCTTTCGCGGTCCAGGAGAGGTGCTGGGCAAGCGCCAATCGGGATTGCCAGATTTTGCCCTAGCAAGTTTAGTCGAAGACCAGGAAGTATTAGTGTTGGCACGGGAAGCAGCAGAGAAACTCACCCTTGCTGATGCCACGCTGAGTGGCTTTCCCTCCCTACAAAGCGAGTTGGATGCTCGCTATCAGCGGATGATGGGTAAGGCAATTTTGACTTAACTCGAATATCACGCTTGTTAGTGCAATGGGGTTTAAGATGTGGTACTGTCACGCTTAAAGGATAAAGGTTAAGGGTTGGAGACGCGGAGACACGGGGACGCGGGGAAGAAGTGAGAGTGTGTAAGGAAAGGTGAGGCGTGAGCGCGTGAGAGAGTGACAGAAAAGGACATGGGGAGGCGCGGACGCGCAGACGCGGGTACACAAAGAGCAGAGGAGCTCTCGGGAAGTAAGAAAAAGCAGAGGGGATAAAAGCAGATCAATCTTTCTCCTCCACAGCTGGGCACCTCTGCACTTGGGCACCTCCTCACTCTCTCACTCCTCACCCCTCACTTTCCGCTCTCCGCGTCGCCGCTCAAGTCCTGAAGGGACTCTCCCTCACTCCATCCTCACTTTTCGTGGGAAAGTAAGAGTGAACTTAGAGCCTTCTCCTTCTTGAGACTCAAGCTCAATTTCTCCCTGTAGGAGTTTGACTAGGCGCGATGCGATTGTCAACCCTAGCCCCGTACTCCCCTCTCTTTCTTGACTACTATGGGCACGGGAGAAAGGAGCGAAAATATAGTCTCGATCTTCTGGAGAAATTCCGATTCCTGTATCAGCTATAATTAAAGACCATTTTTCATCAGATAGCGCTTCGCAATTTACGCTGATTGAGCCTTCGTCCGTGTAGCGAACAGCATTACTAAGAAAATTGGTTAAAGCTTGTTGTAACCGAGAAGGATCTGTAGTCACTTGGGTGGGGGCGCGATCGCAATTATTTTCTAGTTGCAACCCTTTATCTTCAGCAAGTGGTTCAATCGTTTCCATCGCGCTGTTGATAACAGAACGGACATCAATTGAGACAAGTTGCAGTTTGCTGTTGCCGGCATCGAAGCGAGAGATTTCTAGCGAATCATTTACCAATTGAAGTAACTGTCTGCTCGAACGTAGTACGCGCTCGAGATTATTAATATTCCTAGCTTCTCCCTCATCTTTTTGGGGGGGTTGCTGACGCTGAAGCAGTTGAGCATACCCCATAATTGAATTTAGTGGGGTTTTAATTTCATGTGCAAGCTGAGAAAAGCTGTCTTGACTATAGCCCAGCAGGCGTTTGAGTTCTTGATTGTTGGTTACTAGTTGCTGCCTAATCTTCTCCTGCCTTTGTATTTTATCTTCCACAAACTTATCAAAGCACTGAGAAATTGCTTCGTCAACCACAGCATCGATGCGGCGAAAAGAGAAGTTTAATTCGTGAGGTGATAACTGAAGTAAATCTGGCTCCAAAGTTGAGAAAATAGTTAGGCGAAGTAAACGATATTCTCCGGCAATTTCGTTCGCCTCAAATCCTAGTGCTGCTCGCTGGCTGCCATGCTCCAAACTTGCTTTAACAACTGTCTCTAGATCTTCTTCTTCAGTTTTATCTGCCACTGATATTAGTGCTTCAATTACTTTGGGGACTGAATCGCCTAAAGCAGTTTCGGGCAAGTTTTTTGATATCTCTATATAGCGACTTGCGCGAACTTTTTCTTTCCAACTTTCAAAAATCAGATCAGTTTTATTAGCCAAAAGTTTACTTAGATTTGACATAACTATATCGCGGTTCCCAGACCCGTAAGGTACAAAATTAGAATGCGATCACTAGTCAGAGTGGACTTCAAGTGTACTCCACTTAAGTGAAAACTGCTATAACTTAAATTACAGTTATAAAATACCGATTAAAACTGTATAATATAAGTAACAATTTTAACAGTTCTCGGTGGAGTGCAACATACTTCGCTGGAGGGGAGAGGCGCACCTCACCTCTGCCCATCTGCCACCTTCACCATCCCATGGTTATGCAACGCCCTTTAATGTTGAACCGTCATCTGCACCCCGCCAGAGGGAACAATGGTGATACCGCGACGCACAGGCTGCACCTGGGGCTGCTCTGCCAAGCTAAGTTGTAAGCGTGAGATAACTGTTCCCAGCACTAGCTTCATTTCAAATAAGGAAAATGCGCCACCAATGCAGGCGCGGGATCCACCTCCAAAGGGAAAATATTCGTAGGGGGAATACTTGCGTTCGAGGAATCGTTCTGGTTGAAATTGGCGAGGGTTTGGGAAAGTTTCTCGGCGATGATGAGCTATATAGATGCAGGGAACGAGGATGGTTCCTGGTTCAAAATTATAGCTTTTAATTTCTAAGGGCTGCTTGACCACTCGCGGCTGGGAAATTAAGGCAATCGGGTAAACGCGCAGGGTTTCTTGGCAGACTGCGTTAAGGTAAGGGAGTTGAGCGATCGCTTCGGAATGGGGTTTCTTACCCAGGGTGTGGAGTTCCGCTTGCAGTTTTGATGCCACCCCAGTGGAAGAATAGATCCAATAAAACGCCCAGGCGAGGGAAGAAGCTGTAGTTTCGTGACCAAGTAATAATAGCGTAATTAACTGATCGCGTAACTCCCCATCCGTCATGGGTTGACCATCCTCATCCTGTGCCGACATCAGCAAGCTGAGAATATCCGTGCGCGAACTGTAATCTTGACGGCGGCGATCGGCAATTTCGGCGTAAATCAGTTCATCAATTTGCTTCTGGCGTTGCAGAAAGTGCCCCCAAGGACTTCCAGCCCCTAAATCTTTCTGTAAGGGAGGGAAGAAAAACAGAGTGGAGTAGAGAGGATTGGTAATTGCCTCCAGCATTTCTGCAATTAGAGTTTTAAGCTGCTGGTAACGCGCTCCTGGCTCGATTCCAAATACCACCCGCAGGATGACTTGGAGGGTAATTTCACACATCCACTCTCGCATGGAGAACGAGGAGTTCCGGGGGAGTTGAGCAATGACTTGTTCAGTAATTTCAGAAATTAACTCTCCGTAAACCTGCATCCTTTCCCCGTGAAAAGGGGGCATCAACAGTTTGCGCTGGCGTTGGTGACGATTGCCATCGAGCATCATCAGAGATTTTTCCCCAGTTAATGGTTTAAAAACGTGCGTCACCTTGCCCAGTTCAAATTGCCCAGGCGAAGCGGTAAATACAGCTTTCACTGCCTCCGGATTGCCCAGAAACACCACAGGCGGCGAATTGATTCCCAGTACCCGCGCTGTGAAGATATCGCCATAGCGATGGGCACAGGCATCAAAAAAATTAATCGGATTCGCAATGAGTTGAATTGTCTGAAATAACGAAGGTGTACTAGAACCGTCAGGCAATTTCACAGATTGTTTATTAGTCACGTCGCTTCGCTCCAAATGCAAAATTCAGAATGCCTTCGGTTCGGGCTTCTTACATTTTCGGAGGCGCTGGGTGATGGATGTTTTGAAGGTGCCAACGTTGTTCGCACCCCGCGCCCTTCCGAATAAATCCGCGCACACCACTGATCGCCGAGAGGAAACCTTACGGGGCGGACATCTTCAAGCTTCGAGGTTCCCTCGAAGCCCGTGTCCTTGCTTTTAAAGGTTTCAGTGTTCCTCGAACACCATCCCTCCGAAATTAAGCCCTCACAAAATTAAAAATTAGGACTCAACTCCTTAAAAAGCTTGGGAGCTTGAGAGTGTCGAGTGCCTAGATTTTTCCCGTTTACGGATTGGGCGTGAACCATTTTTTGAACTTTAAATTTTAAATTTTTAATTGCTTGTCACAGGTTCGCTCGGTTGCTCTTGAGGCTTCCGCGTACCAGTCTTTACCATCTTCACTTCGCCAGGGGCAAGCGTAACACCGCGACGTTGAGGTTTAACCGGTTTGGAATCAGCCAGCGTCAAGTGGTTATTAGACAGAATGGTTGCCAGCACCAGCTTCATTTCCAACATCGCCAAAGCTGCACCAACACAGCGACGGTTGCCGCCACCGAAAGGGATAAACTCATAGGGAGAGAATTGGTGTTCTAGAAAGCGCTCGGGTTTAAACTGTTTCGAGTCGGGATATAAATCCTCACGATGATGAATTAGATAGATACAGCCCACTAGCACCGTCCCCGGTTCTAAATCGTAGCCCATCAGCTCCGCTGGCTCTTTTACTTCGCGTGGGAAGGTGAGCATGCCTACCGGGTAAATCCGCAGAGTTTCCTGGCAAACAGCAGTGAGATAGGGGAGTTGGGAAATGCTCATGGGATCTGGCGACTCACCGAGGCTATCCAGTTCTTCGAGCAGTTTTTCTTTAACTTCAGGCTGATGATGCACCCAGTATAGGGACCAAGCCATCGCACTGGCGGTGGTTTCATGCCCTGCAAACAGCAGCGTTAGCAACTCATCGTGCAACTCCTGATCCGCCATCGGCTTACCTGCTTCATCGCGGGCTGCCATTAGCATCGAGAGGATATCCGTGCGCTCTGGGTTAGGTTGCTCGCGGCGCTCTCTAATTTCGGTATAGAGCAGTTCGTCGATTTGCCGCTGGAGGCGAAGAAAGTATCCCCACGGACTCCATTTGCCTAAATCCCGCTGCACGAAGCGGAAAAACAGCAAACTAGAAGTTAAAGGAGAGCGAAAAAGATCCGTTACAATCCCCAGCAGACGCTTGAGTTCCTGGTAGCGCTCTCCTTCATGGATGCCAAATACCGCCTCTAAGATTACTTGCAGAGAAATATCTTGCATAGCAGAACGAGCAGAGAAAGGTTTGCCCTGCTTCCACTGGCTCATCACTTGCTCGGTGATGTCACAGACAAGCTGGCTGTAGGCTCGCAGACGTTCTCCGTGAAAAGGAGGCATTAAGAGTTTCCGCTGCCGCTGGTGGGGGTTGCCATCCAGCATGATTACCGAGTAGTCCCCAAGTAGCGGTTGCAAAATCTCATTCCACTTACCAGGGGCACTAAACTGCTTGGTATCGTTTAAAATCTGCTGAATCGCTTGCGGGTGGTTGACGTAGACTAGGTTACTACCAAACCCAACCACCTGCGCCCTGAAAAGGTCAGGATAGTCTTGGGCAGCAGCATCCATATAGCCCACCGGATCAGCAATCCAGTGTAATCTCTGTAAAAGTGGGGGGGGGTTGGGACTATTAGGCAGTTTCATAACGATGGCTTAGTTAGTAATAACAGGTCTTGCTTTTAATTTATCGTTTGGAATAACTATTATGCGATGCCTTGCTTCGCTCGTACTTTTGTCCCAATCTCGGTTCCTTCAGTCCTGTTCAACTCAGCTTATAACCCAGGATGGACAGATTGACCCTAAATTTTTGATAAAATTGCTCTCAATAGAACAAGGAGTTGAAAAAATATGGATATTCTCATGCAAGTAGCGGCTGGTGAAGAATCAAGCTTTCCGATTTCATTCACCGCTGTATATGTAATCGGTTTTATTGCCGCTGTAACAATTGGCTCCATTGCTTGGTATAACTCTAAGCGTCCCACAGGATGGGAGTCAAAAGAGCGTCCTGACGTGGTTCCAGAAGTAGACAAAGAGGACAAACCTGGTGTTGGCGATCCTGATCAGTAGGAAGTTTTTAGCTATGCCGCCAGGAAGTTGAGGTGGTAAGGAGAGTCGCTTCATTTAGTAGCGCGGAGTAGGGATGACGCATTGACACAGGGAATTGTGTGTTCCGCAGCTCTCTCCGCGTCCCCGTGTCTCTGCGTTTCCGTGTCCTCATCCCTCCCAGGCATTTAAAAAAATAGTATAATCCCTCTCACGAGGCAATCTTGACTGTTCCCATCATCCCCAAGTCTTCATGACCCAAGAGGTGGCAGTGATAAACCGATTTACCAGGAAAATCGCTAAAGTGGGCGCGAAGGCGTACCGTTTCTCCTGCCGGGACTAAAACCGTATCTTTCCATGCCGGATAAGGTGCTGGTTTCCCATTATGCTCGATAACTTGAAAGGGATTGACATGCAAGTGAAAGGGATGATCCATCATGTCAGGATCGACGTTAGCCACTTCCCAATCTTCCACAGCATTTAACTTTACTTGAGTATCGATGCGCTCAGAATCGAAGGCTTTGCCGTTGATGAGAAAGACCATGCCTTTGCCAGGAGCCATCCCCATAGAAAGCTCGAAGCGGCGTAAGGTTTGAGGTTCTGGCAGTGCCTCTACAGAGAGGAGCCGCTCAGGCAACGGCAGTGGGGAAATCGAACCGCTATAGGCAACCGTCGCCAATGTTTCAGGATTATCTTGCTGAGAATTTCCCCATCATGCCATCCCCACCCATCATCTCCATTTCTCCATGGTTATAGGCGAGATTCAACAAGCGGTACTCTCCTGGTTCCCTCTCCCCTCGCACCAGTACCTCTGCTCCTTCTCCTGGAGACAGCAGTAGTTCTTTGAGTTCTACAAGTTCAAATAGAGAACCGCCATCCGTTGCCATCAGATAAAAGGGATGGTCTTCGAGGACAAGGCGTTAAAAGCGAGAAGGAGAAACATTGAGCAAGCGCAGTCGTAGCAATCCACCCCCCGGAACTGACAAGGAAGGGTTGAGTTGACCATTCACTGTGATCAGTTGCCCCTCTCGTCCCATCATCTGCTCCATATGGTTGGGATACGCAATCCGTCCGTTTCTACCTAGCTCAAAATCCTGTAAGACTAGGAATTATTCTTGAGCTGCTTTAATATCGGGAATTTCATCGAGTTCTCCCCGTACCACAAACAAACCAGCTAAACCGCTAAACACCTGCTCTGCTACCAAGCCGTGACGATGGGGATGATACCAAAACGTGCCAGCGGAGTGATTTTGGGGAATGGTAAATTCGTAGGTTAAAGTTTCCCCTGCCGGAATGTCGAGAAAAACATTATCCGCGTTGCCAGTCGGAGGGACGTGCAAACTGTGGTAGTGCAGGTTTGTGGGTTGAGGGAAGTTGTTGGTGAAGCGAATCCGCACCGTATTTGCTGGTTTAGCTTCCAGTCGGGGACCGGGAACTTGTCTGTTGTAGCTCAACAGATGTGCTTGGTTGCCCCCCAGATTCAAAGAATTAGAACTCGCTTCCAAGATCAACCGCCAAAAGACCATCTGTGCTGCTATGAAATTGAGAAAGAGATTTCAGGGTGAGAGCCTTTTGCTTGTTCCCCTGACCACACTGGCTCAATCAAACAGCACCAGCACTGCTGGCACTAAGAAGGAGAAATTGCCGACGCTTGAAACGCTGTCTCATCTTCAGATATTTTTAAAGCCTTACTTTTCTACTGCAACAACGCCGCGAAACATATTCATACCACAACTAAATTGATATTCCCCCGGCTGTTGAGGGGTAAATTCGACTGGAGTGACTTGATCGAGGGTTAAATTAGCAGCAATGTAAAAATCAGGTAATAAGACCCTCTCTAAGCAGCTATTGGGATCACGGCGAAGGAAATTAAGCCTAACAGGTTGTCCGGTTTTCACCACCACCCGCGCTGGCTCATAACCTCCGTCTACTGTGATAGTTACTTCTTGAGTTCCTTGCTTAGTTGGTACTTTTTGAGAAATTTTTTTGCTTAGTAAAAACCACCACAACTCTAAGCCAATCAAGGCGGAACCACCTGCTGTCACACCAATTTTTACGGCTAGGGGTTGCTCAATTTGGCGAAATTGATTTGCTTTCCCGGATGATGTCTCAGCGGATTG
This sequence comes from Cyanobacteria bacterium QS_4_48_99, assembly GCA_003021505.1. Classification (GTDB taxonomy): domain Bacteria; phylum Cyanobacteriota; class Cyanobacteriia; order Cyanobacteriales; family Rubidibacteraceae; genus QS-4-48-99. The sequence continues at coordinate 26,385 of PXPT01000086.1, forward strand.
GACACCCTGTGCTATTCCGAAAAGCATTCCTAAACTTGCTAGGCTTCCCCAGATAAGTTTTTTGCTAAACATGGGTACTTATTCCATTTGGGATTTGGGATTTGGGATTAGGTAATCAAGGAAAACTGAATGGCTTTATCCCTTGCTAGGCTGAAAGTTACGCAGGCGGAGGGCATTTGTTACTACAGAAACCGAACTAAACGCCATTGCTGCCCCGGCAATAATGGGGTTGAGTAACCAGCCAAAGATGGGGAACAAAATTCCAGCGGCGATGGGAATTCCTGCGGTGTTGTAGATGAAGGCAAAGAAGAGATTTTGGCGAATGTTGCGAATGGTGGCATTGCTGAGTTGAATGGCAGTGACAATGCCTTGTAATTCTCCCGAAATCAGGGTAAGGTCAGAAGCAGCGATCGCCACATCCGTTCCAGTGCCAATCGCAATGCCAACATGGGCTTGTGCTAGGGCAGGGGCATCATTAATGCCATCGCCCACCATCGCTACGATTTTGTCTTCTTTTTCTTGCAGGGCAACGACTTGTGCCGCTTTTTGGTCAGGACGCACTTCCGCAAGGACGCGGGTAATGCCAGCTTCACGCGCGATCGCTTCTGCGGTTTTTTGATTATCTCCTGTCAGCATTACCACTTCTAACCCCAGTCGGCGCAGGGACTTAACCGCAGCGGCGGATGAGGGTTTGAGAGCATCGGCAATGGCGATTAAGCCTTCGATTTTGCCATCAACTGCCATCCAAACGGCGGTTTTCCCCTCTGTTTCCCAGGCTGCTTTGCGCTCTTGCAGGGCTTCGGTAGCAATCCCTAATTCTTCCATCCAGCGAGAAGTCCCAATTTGCACGAAGCGCTCTGAGACTGTTCCTTGCACGCCACTTCCAGAAATTGCTTCAAAATTTTGAGCGTCTACAAGTTTTACCTGTTGAGATTGGGCATAGCTCACCACTGCCTCAGCGAGGGGATGTTCAGAATTGCGTTCTACCGCCGCAGCCAAACGGAGGAGTTTTAGCTCATTGTGGTTAGCAGTGCCACCCACGGTAACAAAGTCGGTAACGGTGGGTTTTCCGACAGTGAGTGTCCCTGTTTTGTCCAGGACAATCGTTTGAATTCTGTGAGCGAGTTCTAAACTTTCCGCACCCTTAATCAGGATGCCATTTTCTGCTCCTTTACCCGTTCCCACCATCACAGACGTGGGAGTCGCTAAACCCAAGGCACAAGGACAGGCAATAATCAGCACTCCTACCGTGGTGATGAGAGCAAGAGTAAGGTTGCCCATGACATTAAACCAAGTTACAAAAGTGGCGATCGCCACTGCAATCACCGCAGGCACAAACCACCCTGTCACCTGATCAGCAATGCGCTGAATGGGGGCTTTAGAGCCTTGAGCATCCTGCACTAGTTGGACAATTTGTGCCAAAACCGTATCTTTACCCACTCGCGTTGCCCGGAACTTAAAACTCCCAGTTTTATTGATTGTCGCGCCAATCACCTCATCCCCAGACTGCTTTTTGACAGGCACACTTTCTCCTGTCACCATCGCTTCATATAGGGTGGATCTCCCCTCAGTTATTTCACCATCGACGGGAACTTTTTCACCAGGACGCACTAAAATAACATCATCAATCTGGACTTCCTTAATAGGAACATCTATTTCCTGTCCATCACGAATCACCCTGGCATCTCTTGCTTGCAAGCCCATCAGTTGACGAATCGCTTCCGAGGTTTGCCCCTTAGCGCGACTCTCAAACAGTCGTCCTAGCAATATTAAGGTAATAACAACCGCTGCTGTTTCGTAGTACACTTGCGGCGTTAAGCCTTGGTTGATCAAGAAGCCAGAGAAAAGAGTTGCAAACAACGAATAGAAGAACGCGGCGCTTGTGCCTAGGGCAATCAGCGTATCCATTGTTGCCGCGTGGTGTTTAAAGGCTTTCCAAGTACCCGTGTAGAACCTATAACCACACCAAAACTGCACTGGTACTGTCAGCGCTAATTGAAACCAGGGGTTATGCAACCATGCAGGAATCCAGGGTAGGTTTACCCCAATCATCGCGGGGAGAGAACCAACTATCAGGATGACACTAATTACGCCTCCCACTGCTACCTTAATGAGCAATTCCCGTGACTCGGCTTTGCGGGCAGCTTTCTCAGCATCATCTTCGCCAGTAACCATTTCTTGATCCTGGACTGAGGAGGCGGAGTAGCCCGCATCATCGATAGCATCCTGAATTGCTTCTAGATTCGTTTTTTGAGAGTCATACTTAACTGTGGCTTGTTCCATGCCAAAGTTAACGCTGCACTCACTGACTCCTGGAACGGAGTGAACGGCTTCTTCGATGGTGCTAGCGCAGGAGGCACAACTCATGCCTCGCAGTTTCAGGGTGAGGTTTTCCATAACTGAGATAAGTCGTAACTTATACTAGGTTCACTAAATTACCCACAAGAAAAATCTCCGCGCGTCCCGGGTCTCCGTTCTCCGCGTCTGCCTTAACTGTGGATATTCAGCCGGACTCAATCTGACTAGCTGCTCCAAAACTTAAGCTTTTGCATAAAAGAAGGAGAGGAAGCGGGATAGCCAGCTTCTGTCATCGCTTCTTTAATTGCTCTCTCAGACTGCTGCGTCTCGACATCAACCATCTTGGTTTTGGGATCAGCCTCAACCTGGGCTGTGGAGTCAACGCTAGTAATTGCTTCAGTAATGGTATCGGCACAAGCAGAACATGCCATATCGGGGGCTTTGAGTTGTAGTTTCATATTGAGTTAAGTGCAAAGATTGAACTTCACACTCTCATTATGAACTTTCCACTCGACTGGAGAGTCAACTCGCTTCGCTCTAATTCAATTTTTTTGAAACCCCTACATTTATGTATGGTATGTATGGGGTGACCTCTGCCCTCTGCCCTCTACCCTCTGCCTTATTCATGGCAGGAGAGGGAGCAACAAAGTCACGAAGTAGTAAACTAGTGGAGCGGTAAACACATAGCTGTCAGTGCGATCCAGAATGCCTCCGTGTCCGGGAATGAGCTGTCCTGAGTCCTTCACTCCCGCATCTCGTTTAATCAGGGATTCGGTTAAGTCGCCCATCAGACTGACAACGCCAATGAGCCCCCCGAGAAGAATGCCGCTCAAATGCCAAGAAGACCAGCCGAGATACCATGCTCCTGCTTCTGCAACTGCCATACTCCCGGCAACACCAAAGAGGGCACCTTCAACTGTCTTTTTTGGGCTAATCTCGGAGAGTGGGGTGCGACCAAAAACCTTGCCCATTGTGTAAGCGCCAATATCGGCTGCCCAAATACAACTAAACGCTAGCAAGACGATGGTTAATCCCTCAGGAAAGCTGCTTGGGTCACTCCAGGAAGGGGGCCAGTAGCCATTGAGAGGTAAGTTACTGCTCGCTGTAACAGTATCAGAGGAGGCGGAGTAAGTGGTTTCTGGTGCTAAGTTTACTCGCAGCCGCACCCAGTAACTCGGGAGGTAGCCACCGTAGAACAGCCCCAAAATTGAGGTAGAAATATCAGCAATTGTTGAGAATTTGGGCTGAAATAGTAAGTAAAAACAAATAAAAGTTCCGGTTATAGGAAAGAGCGCATCTGTCAGCTTGGGGGAGACTGCCGCCGTAATGAGGAGAAGCTGCGAGACGAGGAGTGTAATTTTAGCAGCAGGTGCTATGCCTTTGGAGCCAACTAGTTGGAAATATTCTAATTGCCCTAGAAAGATAATAACTCCAAAGCCCAGGGTAAAGTACCACCCCCCCACGACAATCATTCCTAGAGCAACAGCGATCGCAATTATTCCACTAATCAGCCGAGACAGAGACATAGGACGCGCTTTTCTACCAATGGTAGAGCAGAGGTAATCAAGAGGTTAACAAAACCTTATGCTAACCAACTACTTTTACATAATTTAACCAATTCCAGGACAAGGGATGATACAGAGTTGCGCTCAAAAGTGTATTTTTCTGGGAGCAGGGGGAGCAGGGGAAGCAGGGGAGAAACAATTAAAAATTAGAAATTAAAAATAAAAAATTAAAAATGGGTGAGGTATCCACCATCGATAGCCAAAACCTGTCCAGTGACATAGGATGCAGCGGGCGAAGCAAAGAAAACCACAGCACCAGCGATTTCTTTTGGCTCCCCCCAACGACCTAGGGAAGTTCGTTTTTCCATCCAAGCGGCGATTTCTGGATTCGCAACGATGTCTGCATTGGTTTCAGTGGCGAAAAAGCCTGGGGCAACACCATTGACAGTTATTCCAGAGGTTCCGAGTTAGGCAGCAAGCGCCCAAGTTAGTGCTTCGACTCCTCCTTTGGCGGCAATATAAGCAGCGTCCCCCGCGCTTGCAATGGAACCAGCGATTGAGGTAACGTTAATGATTCTTTCCTCACCCTGGTTACTCATCAGCCGCGCTGCTTCTCGGCACAGATGAAAGGGAGCAATGAGATCGACATCGACAAGTCGGGGCACCGCATCCATTTCAAACTCGAATAACCTGCGGCGCACGCACACCAATTATTGACAAGGATATCGAGCCTCCCGTATTGCTCTCGGATGCTGCTAAACGCTTTTTCTACGGCTGCTTCATCCGTAATATCTAACTGCAACGACGAAGCTGATCCGCCGATTGAGGTGATACTCGCAACTGCACGCTTAAGATTTTCCTTGCTTCGCCCATTGACTATCACCCTAGCGCCAGCACTAGTAAGTGCCTTGGCGATTTCCAGTCCTAATCCCAGGCTCCCTCCAGTAACCAGGGCGATTTTTCTATTTAATCAAAATCCAGGTGGTGTCACGGTGCCTTGTTATAGAGAAGTATCACAGTTTTTCTCCGCTTACAATAAAAATGGGATCGACTGCCGCAAAGTTTTGATGAACGCCTCGCTTCTCCAAGCGATTGATTGAAGACTGAACAATCTCGACGTTGCGGACTTGTAATTCCGCAAAGCTTTCTGAAAGCGCATACAAACTTTCTAGACTTCCGGCAGTGGAAACAATTCGACCAAGGGGTTGCAAGTATTCCCAGACCTCTTTAAGCGTCTCCTTAATCGGTCGTCCTCCCTCGATACAGACTCGATGAGGTCGATAGCGCAGGTGGCTGAGACAGTCTGGGGCTTTGCCTTCGATGACTTCGACATTCTCCACACCGAAGCGCGAACAGTTGCGGCGAATCAAGCTTGCCACTTCCTCGTCCCGTTCTACTGCAATTACCTTACCTTGAGGACAGAGTAACCCTGTCTCTACCGGAATTGTGCCCGTCCCTGCACCAATATCCCACAAAACTGAGTCAGGTCGCATCCGTAGATAAGAAATAATCAGCAACCGCACTTCTCGCTTTGTCAGAGGAATCCCCGGCAATTGCTCAAATAAATCATCGGGGATGCCAGGAGTAGTGTAAGGCCAGATGGAGGAAGGCATAGAGTGTTTGGGGTTTAAATCTTGGTTAAAGGTTTGTAAAAACTGGCGGCACAATCTCTAATGCTAAGGCTTCACTCCTGCATTCACATCTATCAATAGCAGGGCACCCGCTTCAAGGAAGGCACAGGGCAGCTTTACTGGAGGCAAAAGGGAAAAGGTGAGGAGTGAGGAGGTCCGGAGGTCCGGAGGTCCGGAGGGAGGGGGAAAGTGGGCTTGTTTGCTCGAAAATTTTCTTCCTATTTCCAACTCTCTCACGCCCTCACGCTCTCACTTCTTTCCCTGCTTCCTCTGCTCACCCCCTCACACTCTCACTTTCCAATTTCTAGCCGACTACTTTCAAGGTTGTCAGGGTGGCATCGCTACAACCTATAATTTTGCCGCCGAAGGCGAGGACTTGTTGCAAGTAGTCGAGGGAAGCGGAAGTAATGGTTTCTCCGGGCATCAGCACTGGAATTCCTGGCGGATAGGGACAGACAAGTTCCGCACTAATATAGCCCATCGCCTGCTCGAATAGTAAGGATTGAGTAGGGGAAAAGAAAGCATTGCGGGGAGACAATTGGGATGGGGGCGAAGTGCGGGGTTGATAGCACTCTGGCTGCTGAGGAGTGATAGTTGTTTGATGCTGTTTTGCTAGAGCTGTCAAGGATTGCACTAGCTTTTCGATATCCGCTGCGGTGTTGCCTAAGGTGACGATGAAAGTCAGATGTTGGTGTATGGGTAACTCAGCAGTAACCCCAAATTGCTCGCGTAAAATTTCATCTGCTTCAAATCCGCTTAGATTGAGTTGGGAAACATTGACAGTAACCCGTGTGCAATCCAGTGTTATGAAACCGGGAATGGGCTGATTAGAAGTCGATTCTAGGACAGACAAGCCGGGAATCTGCTTAATTTTAGTGCTGGCATCGTCAGCGAGTTGTAAGGTTTTTGTCATCAACGGTTTGCCCTGCAGTGCCATTTGCTGCCTTACCCCATCCAGAGAAGCCAAGAGTAGATAGCTGGGGCTGCTGGACTGCAAAAGTTGTAGTGCCTGAGAAATGCTTTGGGCATCGATGTGATTTCCCTGGAGATGGAGCATGGATGCTTGCGTCATTGCCCCTAAAACTTTGTGGCTCGATTGCACTGTTAAGTCAGCACCGGCGGAGAGGGCAGAGGGAGGCAAGTCTGGGTGAAAGGCGAAGTGTGCCCCGTGTGCCTCGTCTACGAGTAAGGGGAGGTGGTGTTGATGAGCGAGATGAGCAATCGCTTCCACATCTCCACAAATTCCCTGATAGGTGGGGTAGAGCATCATTACGGCTTGGGCATCGGGATGCTGCTTTAAGGCGGCTTCTACTGCCGCTGGGGTGATGCTGTAGGCAAGATCAAAGTTGGGATCGTATTCTGGGTAAATATAGATCGGAATCGCACCGGAGAGGATTAAACCTGCGATCGCAGATTGATGAATATTGCGAGGCAGAATAATTTTCTCCCCTGCGTGGCAAGTTGCCAGCATCGCCGCCATTACCCCACAAGTGGAACCATTTACCAGAAACCAGGTTTTTTGTGCCCCAAACGCTGCCGCTGCTAGCTGTTGTGCTTCCCCAATCACCCCCTCCGGGGCAAACAAATTATCCAACTCTGGCAGTTCCGGCAAATCTGCCTGAAATACCAATTCTCCCAACAAGTTTGCCAGTGGCGGAGCAATTCCCTGTCCTCGCTTATGCCCTGGCGAGTAAAACGCAGTATCCGGCTTGTTAGCGCATACCTGCAAGGTATCGAGTAAGGGAGTTTGAGATTGAGATGGGAAGAAATCGTCTGAAGTAGGGAACATACATCGTCGAGCATAGATGAAGGGACATGATGCCTATGCTTTATCACTAGCCAAAGAGACTTTCAAAGTTAATAACCTAGAGGGATAAGAATTCCAGTGCTTAATGTTTTTTTATCGACTAAAAACAGACTAACACTTTTTATGCTGCGTTAAGAAAAGACTTGCTGCAAACTGTTCAGTTTTAAAATTATTTCAATTTTGGGAACCCTGGTAGGTAATACCAAAGTTGACTCACATGAGGAAATTGATACGATGGCAAAAAATAGGTACGTCAAGCAAAGCGATTATTAGATCACGGAAAAGAGGGCTACGCACTATTTTCTAGTGGCAATCTTTTCTATAAACACTATTAGCTAATGAATGTCTCACGGCAACGAGTATCTCAACTCATAGAAGTTGCAGAAAAATAACTTGCCACACTTCCTGTGGAAACAATAGTCAAAGTGAGTAACTAAAACAAGGAAGAGAAGCAATAACTAACGCCTGAACAAGAGTCAGTACGTGCAGCTTCTAAACTTGTTGATTCAACAATACCGAAGCTATCTTCCAGCTCCTCTGATTCTACGACACACCAACTACCTGACAAATTCCACTGGTGGGAAGTTTTAGGAGTAAATCCGAACGCTACACCTCAAGAGGTGCAGACGGCTTATCGCAAGTTAATACAGGAGGATCATCCTGATGTAGATTCCTCGTGGCAAGCGAGGAGTTTAGCGCAACGCATCAATGCAGCGTATGAAGAGTACAAAACGTCTCTGTCTTCATAACTAGTTTGGGGGAAGCACCTGGAATACTCACGGGCTTGAGCTTGGAGCTACCGTCCTATAACCTCAGCCCGTACCTGAGCCAGGATAAAATAGGAATGAGCCTGTGTCTAAGTAAAAAACACTAACTTTCTCGTATGCTGAGAGCCGGAATTGTCGGACTTCCCAATGTGGGTAAATCTACCCTATTCAATGCCCTAGTTGCCAATGCTAAGGCGGATGCTGCTAACTTTCCTTTCTGCACGATTGAACCCAATGTGGGTGTGGTTCCCGTGCCAGATAAGCGATTGGAAGTGCTAGCGAAAATGTCCCAATCAGAGCAAGTCGTCCCCACTCGGATTGAGTTTGTCGATATTGCGGGTTTGGTTAAAGGTGCTAGCCAAGGAGAAGGGCTAGGGAATCAGTTCCTAGCTAACATTCGGGAAGTGGATGCAATTGTCCATGTGGTGCGCTGTTTCGATAGCGACGACATCATGCATGTGTCTGGTTCAGTTGATCCGGTGCGAGATATTGAGGTGATTAATCTGGAGCTAGCTCTAGCAGATTTGGCGCAAGTGGAGCGACGAATCGAACGTACCCGCAAAGAGGCACGCAAAAACAAAGATGCCCAGCAGGAACTAGAAATCCTAGAAAAGTTAAGTGCTGGCTTGAACGAAGGCAAAACTGTACGGCAAATCGATTTAACTGAAGATGAGGCGGCATCTGTGAAGTATCTCGGTTTACTAACGGGAAAACCGATCATTTATGCTGCCAATGTCTCCGAGGAAGATTTAGCAACCGGGAATGAGTTGGTAGAGCAAGTACAGCAAGTTGCTAATACCGAAAATGCCAGCGTTGTGGTGATGTCTGCCCAAGTCGAATCGGAACTAATCGAGCTGCCAGAAGAAGAGCGGGGTGACTTTCTCGAATCTCTCGGCGTGGAAGAAGGTGGACTTAAATCGCTGATTCGGGCCACATACGAACTTTTGGGGTTGCGAACTTACTTAACTACAGGTCCCAAAGAAACGCGCGCCTGGACAATTTACACGGGAATGCGTGCCCCCCAAGCTGCTGGAGTGATTCACTCTGATCTCGAGCGCGGCTTCATCCGAGCCGAAACAATTGACTACGATGCTCTGGTGCAGTCAGGCTCGATGAATGCTGCCAAGGAAAAGGGTTTAGTTCGCTCGGAAGGAAAAGATTACGTCGTGCGGGAAGGGGATGTGATTCTTTTCCGATTTAATGTTTAGTTATCTCCCAAGACAAAACGATTCAGAATTCCAATTTTTTGCAATTGTAACCGTTATACAATCGCGCCTCTTGTATAGCAGCGGAGAGAAAATAGAATCAAGCGTTTCTATAAGAGTAGAGAATAATTGTTTCAATAACTAACTCTTTTTTTCTGAATCTGGATTCTGATATTTTTTCTTAACTGTAGGTTGGTTAGAACGACTGACTGGATAAAACTTATAGTAAGTCATGGCAGAACTGGCCGATTTAACTACACTACTATCGGAATCGCGCATTGCTTGTTTGAGAAAGGGAACAACTTTCTCTGATTTAATACTTCCTAGGGCATCCACAGCAACTTTACGCACCGATGCCTCTGAGTCTTGACTTAATTTTCCTAGCGTTTCTATAGCTTTTTGAATTTCAGAGTCAACTTTTTTATCAGCCGAAATTTTTCCCAAAGCAGAGCCAATAAGCTCGCGAATGTAGCTATCACAATGGTAAACGTAGTGAGTTAACTGGGGAATATGGCTAACTTTTCCCGAATCTCCCCAAGCGATAATTTTTTGACTTAACTCCTCCTCTTTTTGATGTTTTTTATCCTGCTCATTCGGATTGATAGGATTATATTGGTTGTTTTCGGCTGTTTTGTCTGATTGTTGAATGAGAGTTTGGATACGATTTTCATAGTCTGCTTTGAGGTTATTAATGGTTTCTTGTAGTTGAGACTCATGTTCTTGTTCTAATTTTTGTTTGAGACTGCTCAACTGTGCCTGATGGTCTTTTTTCATAGAATTGATAGTTTCTTGGAGGCGATTTTCGTGCTGTTGATTTAATTCCGCCTCAGTCTGGTTTAATTGATTCTGATGCTCTGCCTGCAAAGATTGAGTCTTTTCTTGTAGCCTAGAGCGGTAGGTTTTCTCTAATTCTTCTATCTCTTTGCGACTTTGCCTTGTATATCTTCGCTTTTGCTGCTTGATTTTTTTTTGCGTTCTCAAGTAAGTCAATCCGGCTCCAATCAACATACCGATAAAAACGCTCAAAATAATGGCAATAATAATTTTCATTATTCTCTCCCCAATAAATATATGATTGACTCAGCTACCACAAGACAAAGTAGTTCCCCTAATCTACACTTGCTTAGAATTTATCGTATCAAGTGCGATCGCCACTCCGAACGCATTGACAGTCTATCCGCAAAGCTGCTAGAAGTTTGAGCCAACATGAGACAGATTTTAACTGTACTGGGGAGCGTATTAACAGTAGGTGGCAGTTTGGGTTGGGCTTCTGTGGCACAGGCAGAGCAATCTCTCCATCTCACCTATCCCCCGAAGCAACACGAAACAACAGCAGAGCAAATTTTTCTGATTGGCACAGCCCCGCCAGAGGGAAAGGTGTTAGTCAATGGTAAGCCCATTCCTCGCAGCGAAGCTGGGCATTTTGCCCCCAGTTTTCCTTTAAAGATGGGAGAGAATCAGTTTACGCTGCGCTACCGCAACCAGGAAGTCCAGATTGAGGTAACACGGACTTCTCCTGAACCGAAAATGCCAGCCGGGATAGGTTTTGCGGAAGACTCTCTCACCCCTGCCAGAGATATGGCAAGACTGCCGGAGGAGTTGATTTGTTTTGGAGCAGTTGCGCCCCCAAAGGCGACGGTTTCGGTAGAGCTTGGCACTCACACCATTCCGCTTTCACCCCAACCGCAAGCGGTTCAGTTGCCGCCCAGTTCTGCCGCTTTGACGGGAGAAATTCAACCCGATTCTCGCTCTAGTGTCGGTCAATACAAAGGATGCACCACTTTCTCGCAACCTACTAACTTAGGTAATCCCCTCTTCCAACTGCGTAAAAATGGCAAAACAGTCAGCCAGCAGAGTTCAGCAAGCGTGGAGATTCTTTCACCAGCCAATTTAGATGTAGTGGAGGTGACTGCCGAGGAAGGAGATGCCCGAACTGGACCAAGTACCAGTTATTCTCGCCTCACTCCCTTACCAAAAGGGACAACAGCGGCAGTTACAGGCAGAGAGGGGGAGTGGTTACGTCTCGATTACGGTGCCTGGATTAAGGAAGCTGAAACCCGTCTCCTGGCTAATGCTATTCCGCCGAAGTCGCTGATTCGCAGTATCTTGTCTCGGCAAGCAGAAGGAGCAACAGAGGTTATCTTTCCGCTAACGACACCCGTGCCTGTGAGCGTGCAACAGGGGGATAATACTTTCACTCTAACGCTGCACAATACGACTGCCCAAACTGATACGATTCGCCTTGATAATGATCCCCTCATTAAGCGCCTGGATTGGCAGCAAGTGACACCCACTCAAGTGCAATATACGTTTCAGCTCAAACCTGAGCAGCAGTGGGGCTATGACTTGCAATATGAAGGGACGAGTTTGATTGTGTCGCTGCGGTATCCGCCCGAAGGGGGGCAGAGGAGCAGAAGGGCAGAGGAGCAGGGGGGAATGTATACTAATCGTCCTCTTGCGGGAGTGGAGATCTTGCTTGATCCCGGACATGGAGGGGAAGAGTTGGGTTCAAAAGGACCAACTGGATATCCAGAAAAGGATGTCAATCTGGTTGTTTCTAAGCTGTTGGAGAAGGAACTGAGGCGGCGAGGGGCAATTGTATATATGACGCGGGAGAGGGATAAGGAGGTGTCGTTGCAGCAGCGAGTGGAGATGATTAATTTAGTCGAACCCGCGATCACGCTTTCTATCCATTATAATGCCCTACCCGATAGCGGCGATGCGATTAATACTGCTGGTGTTGGGGCGTTTTGGTATCATCCTCAAGCTCACAATTTAGCTGTGTTTTTACAGAATTACTTGGTTGAAAAACTGGATCGTCCCTCTTACGGTGTCTTTTGGAACAATCTCGCGCTGACTCGTCCCCACACTGCCCCAGCGGTGCTACTGGAGTTGGGATTTATGATTAATCCCACTGAATTTGAGTGGATTACCAATCCGCAGGCACAGGAAAGATTGGCAAATACCCTTGCAGATGGCATTACAGAATGGTTTCTAGATACTCGATAATCTCTCTCCAAGAGCAAAAATTTTGGTTCAGAAACTTCTATTTTCCCCATTTAAGCGGCGTCTCCAAAAATACTCTTGAGCCTGATAAGCACCCTTTTGTTCAGCTTTATGCAGGGCTTTCTCAACACGATCAACTAGATTATCCCATGAGAGTTCTTCCTCCTGCAGCACGTCTCGGAGCGTATCTAGAGCATCATAAGCCGCCTGGTATTCAGTCTTTGTATCGGTTGAAGTTAGAGGAGTTGAGTATCGGAGGGGATCTCGTTGTACAGCAGCAACTGCCCGACGCACAGTAACAGTAATTTGATTATCGAGCTTTTCTTTACCCTTTTGTTTTTGGTAACGCCAGCCTTCTTCACTACAGGTATACAGAGGTGGTAGACGATTCAAGGCATAGGTAGCTACTTCAATCGATTTAATATACTGAGCTAGCTTGGGAGGAAGCTGCTCTATTTGCCGTTCTACTTCCTTGGCAACCAGCAATTCCATTGCATTGAGTGGTTCTATTACAATTTGGTCAGAGGATTCACGCATTTGAAAAGCTTGGCTACTCTGTGTAGCATAAGACCGTACCACTCAATTATACCTAATTCACGGTATAAATTAGCACCACATCCGAATGGTTTACTCACAAACTGCCCCAGCGGTGCTACTGGAGTTGGGATTTATGATTAATTCCACTGAATTTGAGTAGATTACCAATCCGCAGGCACAGGAAAGATTGGCAAATACCCTTGCAGATGGCATCACTGAGTAGTTCCAGAATAAGCGCTAGTTTGGGTTTGTTGAGGGTAGCTGGGAAACACTGAGGATAAATTAAGAGACAAATCGGGGAGGCAGGGAAGTGCGACGACCTCATCCGGCAAAATGAGGCGTCTCAGGCGATAACTGGAGTTACCTTGCACATCCTGAACGGGTTCGCTGTAAACTTCCAAGTGATTTTCGATCAAGTTGAATAGCCAATAGTCACTGATACCTGCCTCGGCGTATAAGGCTAATTTTGTCTGCTGGTCATACTGAAGCGAGGAATCAGCTACCTCAATAACCAGTAAGATATCCTTTGGACTAGGGTGAGCCGATAAATAATGGTCAGATTGCCTACGAGCAACAACTACATCCGGTTCCGGTTCGCTATTAGGAGGGAGAGTAATCGGTTCCTGTCCGCGCACATTCCCTCACTTGCCTACCAGAGTGTATAATTCCCCCAATAGTAGAGAGTTGCAGACAGAGTGGGGAGTGCGTTTCGCCGCCATCTCCATAATCTCCCCGCGAATTAATTCCACGCGGTCATCCTCACTGAAAACCCCAAGTTCTGCTAGGTAGTGATATTCAGCTAAAGTGAAGCGTTTTCGAGTAACAGCAGTCAAGTCGCTTCGCTCCAGTTCAACGATGCTCGAAACCTAAGATTTCTGCGCGTCGGTTCAACATGCACGCATTAGGACTCAATTCCTGAACATGTTGAAGGATACGGATTTCGAAGAAACCTCAAAATCGCGAGATGTACGTCTCGTAAACAGAATGGGCATGAACCCTTTTTTTTGAACTTTAAATTTTTAATTTTTAATTGTTTTGTCATCTTCTTACCTTAAGAGACTCGCAGCAGCCGCCGGAAGGTTTGCGGATAAGCAATTACCCAGAGATTGGTAATTAGACAACTGGTTCCCAACCCTAGCAAAACAAAGGTTTCAGCCCCCACCACCCCAATCATTAGCCAGGTGGCAACGTGGAGAATCATGATCGTAGCGAGGCTAATTGCCAGTCCGGTTGCGAGATGGAGCTGCTTTCTGGAGTGACGCAGGAAAAGCAATAGGAGGGGTTGTGAGCTAGCCAGCAAGTTAGCAGGTACTAATACGCCACAAATGGCAATGCAGTGGATGCGTGAAAAGTCAGTAATGGGGGCTAAATCTATCACAATCTTAACTTAAAATTTGCGTTTTTGTGGCTGCTTCACAAAATAAGAGCGATCACTACCTACATACTACTGACTAGTAGGAGCTTTGCCCGCGAAAGTGTTAAGTCTCGTTACGACTGGTCGGGGAGACATTTCACCTTTCCCTGTTGTCTTCGGTATGATTGCGAAAGTGATCGTTAGTCAGCAAGGGCAGTAATCATGGCTCTCAAAATTATTAAAAACTTCGACAGCAGTTTCACCCTTGACCCCAGACAAAACAAACATTATTCAGTTTATTAAAAAATTTTTTTTTGCAGCAGGTTAGTGAAAAACAGGGCGGAAAGCTGGAATTTAGCAACCTCCTTTTTCAACCCGTTCCCTACAGCGAAGGAACGCCTAAAAGGATGCCTCCCGAGTTTAAGCAGTATTATTATTCAGACGAATACGTTATTGTTAATGTCCCACTGAAGTTCATGTTCAAAGCCAAAATGTTTAACCCTAGTCGCTTCTGGG
>PXPT01000086.1:41061-58551 GCA_003021505.1 Cyanobacteria bacterium QS_4_48_99
TCCCGAATGTTTGCAGCTAAAAATTGGAGTATACGCAATTTTTGACCGCGATCAAAACTTACAGTTGGTTGCCTATTCTCGGGATGTTTATTTCAGTCTCAAGCAGCACTTAATACGCCAACCCCAAAAATGCTATTGGATAAAAGTTCAAACCATTGAGCGTCCGAAGCGCAGTGTTCTCGAAGAAATTCGGGAGGCTTGGATAGCAGAAAATGGTTCGCCTCCGCCTGGAAATGACACTGAACAAGCAAATTGGACGCAGCCCATTGATACCAAATCGGCAATGACAGAAGAAGAAAAAGCGCAAGATCAAAACAGTGAGGAACTAGCGCAAATTAAGGTGCTTAAAAAAGTAGCGCGGCGGGTAGAAGCAGAGATCGTTGAGGAGTTGAAAGTTCGTGGCGTGCAAATGGAGATGCGCTTTAGCCCCAAGCTAAAATAACAGGGGTTACTTGAGTTTAAATAGGCTGCTTCAGAAGCACTAACAACTAAGGCATGATGGTGAGACTTCCCCGGAGTAATAACTGAGCTGAGGTTAAGCTTAGTTCTTCTAGTTGTACTTGCGAGCCTAAATCAAGTAGAAAATGATCGAGGCTAATTTCTGGTAACTTCGGTGAAGCTTCAATATTGAGGGGATAAAGGTGGATTTTATGGGGGCTTGCAAGTTGCAAGCCGGTGCGGATCATGATTGGTATGGGATTTTGGGCTGGATTTGTTATAGTACCCTTGAGAATTAATTGATCGCTATGGATTACCACCTCTTGCCAGCTTAGATGACTATTTTGTAGGGCGTTAGCGTAGTCACTCGTGCCGCTTGCTTCAATTAAGCTTGAGAGTAAATCCGTTAAGGCATGGGCTAGCAAGGGAGAAGGGAGGGAGGCTTTGAGATGAGCTTCGCTGAAGCTGAACCAACCAGCGACTTGTACGGGTTCCAAGAGGCGTAGAGGTTGACCTTGGATGACTTGAGTAAGATTAATGTGAATCCTTTCACCAGCAAGCTGAACTTCACCAAGATGGAGTCCTTGGTAAACAGCATGACTGCTGGAGAGGGAAACACTGGGGATGTTGCCCTTGAGGATTTGCCCATTGCTGCCACTAATTTTAACTTGCAAATCTTCAACTTGCTCAAGTTGTGTGTGCAACCAAAGTTGCAGTGCTGGTGAGAGTACCTTAGTAATCATTGCGCTGGGAGTTTTGCTCATCATCCTCTCCTCAAGTCTTAGAATTCTCTGAGCGATCGCATATCACAAACCCATGACAGAAAGGGTACAAAAAATTCTCTCACAGTGGGGGATTGCCTCGCGCCGTCAAGCCGAACAAATGATACTAGCAGGGCGCGTGCAACTCAATGGCAGCGTCGTGCGTTTGGGGCAAAAAGCAGACTCCACTATTGACCAACTGGAAGTGGACGGATTACCCATCAAATCCGGGTCACGTCCTCAGTTAGTCTATCTGTTACTCAACAAGCCTGCTGGCGTGGTTTCGACTTGCAGTGACCCTAGAAAGCGCCCGACTGTTATTGATTTACTCTCCCCCAAACTGCGTAATGGGCAGGGCATTCATCCGGTAGGGCGACTAGATACGCAAACCACAGGTGCCCTGCTACTCACTAATGATGGCGCACTGACCATGCACCTCACCCATCCGCGCTATCACCTGCCCAAGACCTATCATGTCTGGGTGCAGAATAACCCCTCTGAGTCTGTGCTAGAAAAATGGCGTCAGGGAGTGGTTCTAGCTGGCAGAAAAACCTTACCCGCAAGGGTAAAAGTCCTCAAGCGGCACAGTAACAAAACCCTGTTGGAAATTGTTCTCACAGAGGGAAGAAATCGCCAAATTCGCCGTGTAGCAGAGCAACTGGGTTTCAAAGTAATTAAGCTACACCGCACCGCGATCGGTTCGATTCCACTCCAGCCTCCAGATGAGCCAGTTCTGCATCCGGGTAAGTATCGTTTTCTCAAAGATGGGGAAATTCGTTCTCTAAAGAAGCAATCAAGGAGTGATATCGAGTCCGGTTGAATCCCCATAGTTAAAACAGACATGGGGACAATGTGAACTAGGAAGCTAACGGCAGTAATGCGCTCTTGCATTGCAACGTTCGAGCAAACCTTCTATTAAAAACTACGGCAGTTTTTATTGTTTGGTTGTGTGTATTAAATGTCACCCTTATTATTTCTACCGACGTAAGCTACAGCGGTATAGGCTTGTAACTTCACCTTGATCTTGATTGATATGCAAGGAAGTTCTTTCTCCAGGTTAAGCTACATTAAGATTATGTGCGTTCTTAGCGAACTACACCATATTTAGGCTTTCATATGGCAGTTTCATATCCCTTAGCAAAAGCGAACAGAGATCAAAAACCGCGCGAGAACGACTGGCGACTTTTTTTGAAACTAGTACCCTATGCCCGTCGCCACAAGGGCATCCTCTCCGCTTCAATTATCTTGTTAATTCCGCTGTCTGTTGCTGGGGCAGTTCAACCTTTGATTATCGGGCAGGCAATCTCCCTACTGCGCGAGGAAAAAACCTGGTCTTTTCTGAATAACTTTTCTCTGTCTCAAGGAGTAAATCTCCTAGTGGGAATGCTGCTGCTGACTATTCTCGTGCGATTGATATTCGCTTCCCTCCAGGGATACCTAGTGCAAAGACTGGGACAGGAGATTACCGCCGGAATTCGGGAAGATTTGTTTACCCACGTGAGTTCCCTAGCAGCGCGATTTTTTGACCGCACGCCAGTCGGGCGCTTAGTTACTCGCCTCACCAGCGATGTAGAAGCACTTGGGGATGTTTTCTCTACCGGGGCGGTGGGGATTATCAGTGATATCGTTTACATTGTTGTCATTTTAGTCACCATCTTTACCATGCAATGGCAGTTGGCATCGATGTTGGTGTTAATGCTGCTCCCCGTGACAGGTTTGATTATTTATTTTCAGCAGCGGCTACGCGAGGCGAATTACAAATCCCGCGAAGAACTCTCTAAACTCAACTCGATGTTGCAGGAAAATATCACTGGCATCAACATCGTGCAGTTATTTCGTCGGGAGCGCTTCAACAGTTCTCAGTTTCGCTCCACTAACCAAGACTACGTTACAGAAGTCAACAGGACAATTTTCTACGACTCCGCAGTTTCATCAACCCTGGAATGGATTGGCTTTATCGCGGTTGCTGGAGTGCTAGCCCTAGGCGGTACGCTTGTCTTGCAAGATGCTGTCACATTTGGAACCTTATCGGCATTTATTCTCTATGCCCAACGCTTATTTGAACCTTTGCGGCAGTTTGCTGATAAGTTCACCCTGCTTCAACGTGGCTTCACTAGTATCGAACGCATTAGCGATATCATGAGTGAACCGATTGAAATCCGTGACCCAGAAGAGTCGCGAGCAAAAAGGTTCAGCGATGTTGAGAGCAATAGTCAATCTTCCCACCGAGCTGGGGAAATTCGTTTTGAGCACGTCTGGTTTTCCTACAAAGAAGGTGAATATGTCCTCAAAGACTTGCACTTCACCATTCGTCCTGGTGAAAAGGTTGCTTTCGTGGGTCCCACCGGCGCTGGAAAAACTTCAGTGATTCGTCTGCTGTGCCGCCTCTACGAACCGACAAAGGGACGCATTTTGGTCGATGGCATTGATATTCGGGATTTGCCCCAGGAAGAACTACGTAGCCACATTGGCGTAATTCTCCAGGAGAACTTCCTGTTTACTGGGAGCGTGAAAGACAACATTACCCTCGGAGAAAACTACTCTTTTGAGAAAGTCAAAGAGTCCGCTGAGTTAACTAATGTTGATGACTTTATTAACCAGTTACCTCAAGGCTATGATACGAAGCTGCGAGGACGAGGCTTAAATTTATCAGGAGGTCAGAGACAGCTGTTAGCATTTGCCCGCGTAGCGATTCGCGAGCCTCGCGTGTTAGTTTTGGATGAAGCCACTGCCAGTCTGGATGTTGCTACAGAAGCTTTAATCCAACAAGCTTTAGAGCGATTGCTAGAAGAGCGCACGGCAATTATCATCGCCCACCGACTTTCCACAATTCGGAACGTAGACCGGATTCTGGTTCTCAAGCAAGGTGAGTTGCTCGAGTCAGGTAGCCATGAGCAGTTATTGGAGCAGGGCGGAATGTATGCCAGTCTCTATCAGTTACAGATGATGGGCAGTGAGCAAGGGTAATCCGCAATTCTAACCCTCAGCTCGACTTTATCCATTTGAAGCCCTAGAGCAGTAAAACGGGGAAATAGAAAAGGTGATCACCACTTGGCGACCGAGGGCGACGGACACCATAAACTTGATGTGGCTGTTTGCACCGTTATTTTCTCAGAGTGTCTGGGGGGCTGCCGTCGTGCTTGTGGTTGGGGCGATTCTGGCACCAGGCAAACGGACAGTGAGTGCTCTGATTGAGAGTGATGGGGCTGAGCCGCCAAGAGCCCGGTTATCAAAACTACCACCGCGTACTCAATCGGGCGGTTTGGTCTAGCCACAAAGCCAGCTACATCCTAGTCTGACTTAATTTGCTATGCTCCATGATGGATAAAGTCAAGCTTATTTTCCTAAATTTTTGTATCTGTTAAGAGCTTCCCTAGCTAAGTCACTAACAAAGTTCGAGGTCTGCTCGGCTTCAAAATTATTGTTATCACTCTTCTTTTGATTACATTTCCAACACATAATCTGAAGATTACTAGCCTCGAATAGAAGTTCAGGACAACGGGCTTTGTTAATCTTGTGATCTAATGTGACGTAATAGGGATGGAAGTATAAGCGGGAGAAACGACCTACTTGATTAATATAATCTTTACCGTTTGCATCTTTGTATTGATACCCTCTTGATACTGCTTCTTGTTTAGACTGGGTTGAGTAGCGAACTTTCCCATGTACCATCTTCTTTCCGCAAAATGGGCAAAGCTTCCCATAAAAGTTTTGGCGATACTCATTTGGACTAATTAGTCCCAAATTAGGATGTTCAATCACTCTTTCGTTTTGGTAAGACTGCCAGAGTTCGTTTATATCTGAACTTCTATAGAGAGCCTTGAGATCATCCTTGTTTATCTTGGACATTGTTTTTACAAAAGTTGGTATTTTGAAAGAGCTTTATCTGCTAATCCCTTAACTTGGTTATAGTTTCTTTCAAGGTTCTCTAACGATTCATTGGCAACTACTTTCGCTTGTTCGGCTTCCAAGATTGAATGATTAATTGCCCCAAGCAAGTCATGTTTGCTGAGTTTATGGTTGAATATACTAAACTCTTGGCATGAGTATTTTAATAGTTCCCAAGACTTCTGAACCTGATCCCAGCCTTTGTTCCGATAGCCTTTGTTCCGAAGCTCTTT
The DNA here is from genome assembly GCA_003021505.1 of Cyanobacteria bacterium QS_4_48_99. Taxonomy (GTDB): domain Bacteria; phylum Cyanobacteriota; class Cyanobacteriia; order Cyanobacteriales; family Rubidibacteraceae; genus QS-4-48-99. The sequence goes on from PXPT01000086.1 coordinate 46,382, forward strand.
TTGCTTAGAGCGTTCTAGTTTCGAGAACAACTCTGTATTTCTCTTCTGCCATTCCCGATAGTTTAATCCATCGATGATTTTCATATTTATCTAGTTAGCTTTGGAAATAAACTTGTTCTTGATCTCTTTCCAGACTCGAACACCATAGTTATTACGGATGTATTGTTCGATGCTAGATAATTGTTGTTGAAGCGTATCAATCCTTGTTTCTAAACTTCTAATTGTTTCGCCTGACTGCTGTGTTGACTCCCTGGCGCTATTTTCCATAGTTGAGATAGTATCTCGTAATCCAGAAGTTGTAGCATTGTGATCTTCTTTATGTACTAAATACTTTTCTAACAAAGCTTCTCGCCTTGCTAACCCTTCCTTGGACAAAGCATTAAGAAGCCATTTCCCTGCACTGATAATCTCTGAATTGATAGGGTCAAAAAAAGCCTCTAACTTTTCATTAGCTTCTCTGGTCTTTTGAGCTTGACAATACCTGTTGTAATTATTAGCGGACTTGATTAAAGCCAAGACTTTTAAGTTTTGGGCGGCTTCGCTAACTTCCTCATCAGTCATTTTATTTTGTAAAGCATATTTGGGAACTCCCGATGCCCGACTGATCAGTGCAATTAATCGATTGCGCTCTCGTTTATTCTTTTCCTATGTCAATTCAATTTTAGTCAAGTTGTATTAGCTGATAATATTTTTTTCTAATCCCCAATAACTTTACGCTACCACCTCTAGCCATATTGCACTATCTTTGTCGAAGAGGATTGTCTACGGTGAGATAGGGTTTATTACCTCCCACTGGGCATCACTCAGGCTACTCGGACAGGTTGGAGTCGCTGCTTTCATGGCTCTGTTCTCAGTGTTTCTTCCAACTGGACAGGTTATGCCATGAAAGTTTCCTTACTTCTAAAATGCCCTCTCAAATTCTCCCTCGCAGCATTTGAGCCATTTCGTTAGGCGCGGGCGACCACTCTATGGCAATTTCTTCGGTAATATGTCCTTCCTCATAAAGGTTAAAGAGAGACTTATTCATCGTAATCATGCCATCAAATTCACTTTCTGACATCAGTGCTGCAATTTCGTCGTTTTTCTCATCTCGGATGTAATCTTTCACCGTTTCTGTGTTAATTAAAATGTCGTGGAAAGCACTCCGTTTGCCATCACTGGTGCGGCATAATCCCTGAGAAATGACGGAAATGAGAGATTCAGCAAGGGAAATTCGCATCGCTCCTTGTTCTTCAGCGCTATAAAGATTGAGAATGCGCTCAATGGTTTTTACGGCACTGTTGGTATGCAACGTTCCCATCACGACGTGACCAGTCTGAGCGGCTTTTAAGGCAGTATTAACTGTTTCTCTATCCCGCATTTCTCCCACCAAAATTAGGTCAGGGTCTTCGCGCAAAGCAGCCTTGAGAGCGTGGTCAAATTTTAAGGTATGCATCCCTACTTCTCGCTGTCTGATTAGGGATTTGTGGCTTTGGTGAACGAATTCGATGGGGTCTTCAATGGTGATAATGTGCTTAGACATTTCTCGATTAATATAGTCCACCATTGCTGCCATAGTGGTGGACTTACCCGAACCCGTAGGACCAGTCACCAAAATCAAGCCTTTATGATAGTGGCAAATATCTCGGAAAACGGACGGCAACCCCAGCTGCTCCATTGTCAAAATCTTTAGAGGAATGATTCGCATCACCATAGCGGAACCATTCAGCGAATCAAAAACATTAATCCGCACGCGAGCAAAGTCATACTGGGTTGCCCCATCAAACTCTAAGGTCTCTTGAAAGCGCTGGATTTCCTCGTCGGTCAGCACTTCCTGGAGCCAGCTCATAAATGTGGGCTGGTCGGTGACGGGATAGTCGGAATACTCTATCTCACCTCGGTTACGGAAACGAGGTGTCTCGCCTACGCCGAGGTGAATGTCAGAATTTCCGTTCTCATAGGCTTTACGGATAATCTCAGCGAGTGTCGGCTGATCAGGTGAAGGGACTGGACCCGTAGCTGGTGGCGATGGTTGCGTTTGATTAGAAATATTCTTCTCAGAAGCAGCTACAGACGGTTTGGTAGAGCGAGCTGGGGGCGGCGGAGGGGGCAAGTTGGGACGACGCTGCGGCTGCTGCGGTGTTGTCATTTTCTAATTACTACTAGCTTGTCAAGCGGGATTTTGCGATTCCCACTTTCAGCATTCCCAAGACTTAGGCACAAGTAACATCAATTCAGAAAAATCTTTAGTTAAGTGAGGAAGGATGAATGATGAGGAATGAACTAAATGTACTTTATACCGCTGAAACCGTTATAGCTGTAAGCTAAAAAAAATTATGAGAATTAACCCCATAATTTCAATAAATGTTAATATCTTTCCTCGAAAGGAAGTTTGAGTCTTTCTACCTACCAGTTCGCTCATTGAGAACTCCTAGCTTACCAAGATACAAAATAAATGTATCTTAAGGAAGATTTTGGATATTTAATTCTCTGAAAAATTAGTTACCATTGCAGTTAATCAATATAAAAAATTAATAAGTAATCTTAATTTCGTTGGCTAAAAGCTCATCTAGTATTAAGGCTTTACTTATACTGATCGTTAAATTGATCGATCTCGAGCAGATTGATCGCAGGAATTGTTTAAAAAACTCTTTTGAGGAAATAGCTGGAGGTTCGATATGGAATTGACTCAAAAACAAGGCTGGGAAAAAATCTACTCCTTAGCAGTGGCAAAGAGCTTTTTAATCTGGAGCTTTACGCTGGCAGTTTGCTTGCTAGTGGTGGGCTTTCCCTTAATTGTTATTATGGCAACTTTCGGCGCTCTTTTGGCGATCGCTTTGCATTCAGTGCTGCCAGTGAGTGCGGTTTTGCTGGTGGCGAGTAGCTTAATTGGAGCAAATGCTTTAGTAATCGTGGGAAGCGCCGCGATTCTCGCTTTCAAAGGTGTTCATCCCCAAGAAGTAACTTGGCTACGCTGGCTAAATGGTAAAGCTAGTCCCTTGCAGACTGCTGTATATGCCACCTGCCCCCTTACCTGCGATACCGCAAAATAGTAGTAACTCATCTAGTCGCTATTTCGGTAGTCAAAAGTAGAAGGCGTGATCAACGTTATTACTAATGACAAGCGGCGTGGCGACTAAACTTCGTTTTCCCGATAAGAGAAGGCTTCCACGCCGCCTTTTTGGTAAAAGCCGGGTTTTTTATTTAGTAATGCGCTGACGCTGACAAAGTTGCCGGAAATGCTCGCCTCGATGCTCGAAACTTTCATATTGGTCAAAGCTGGCACAGGCAGGAGAGAGTAGTACAACGTGAGCGTTTTTGGGTTGAGCAAGTTCAGCCGCTCTCGCCACAGCCGCTTCCATTGTTTCGACAATTTCGTAAGCCTTGTAACCAGATTGTTGCAAGCGTTGGGCAAAGGTAGTTGCCGCTTCTCCAATCAGTAAGACAGCAGCAGTTTGTGCTTGAATTGTCTGAATCCAGCTCGCGTCATCTCCTGCTTTTGCTTGTCCACCCGCAATTAAAATCGCAGGCGGATCAACCGAGGCTAAACCAACTTGCGCTGCATCGTAGTTGGTTGCTTTGCTATCGTTAACGAAATCTACCCCTGCCAGGGTGCAAACCCGTTCTAGACGATGGGGAACCCCACCGAAAGAGGCAACTCCTTGGGCGATCGCATCTGCCTCAATTCCTGCTAATCGTGCCGCTGCCACTGCTAATAATAAGTTTTGCAGATTATGCGCCCCCAGCATCGGAAAAGATGCCACAGGCAACACTCGCTCTCCGAAAGCCACCACCCAGCCATCTTCGAGATAAACGCCTTTCTCTTGCTCACTTATTAGCTCACAGCGACCTTTCACACTTGTCCAATAAGCATTGCGCCAATAGTCAAGACCGAGATGACGTAGATAGGGGTCATCCCCATTAATAACTTGCTGCTGACAGCGGTGCAGCAGAGAAGCCTTAATTTGATAGTAGTTCTCTAACGTACCGTGACGATCAAGATGGTCAGGGGTAAAAGTTGTCCAGATGCCGATGCGAGGAGCCAACTCCAGAGAAGATTCAATCTGATAACTGCTAATTTCGGCAATAATCCAGTCTGGGGAGTGTGCGGAGTGAGGCGTGAGGCGTGAGGCATGAGGAGGTTTCGGTGCCCAGGTGCCCAGGTGCCCAGGTGCCCAGGAGAAGGATTGATCTGTTTGCCCCTCTACTCCCCTGCTCCTCTGCTCCTCTGCTCCCCTTACCCCCAATTCCTGCAACGCTAACTCACAAGCCGCATAGCCAATATTGCCGCAGGCAGGGGCATGGAGTCCAGCCGCTTGAAAAATCGCCGCAGTTAGGGCAGTGGTGGTAGTTTTGCCGTTCGTGCCTGTGATGCCAACCCAAAGATCAGATGGTCGATGCCGCCAAGCCAACTCCATCTCTCCGATGGTTTCAATTCCTTGATTTCTGGCTTCAACTAAGATGGGGAGATCCCATCTAACGCCCGGACTAACCACAATAAGCTGAGGTCGCCGATTACTCAGCCGTGCAACGACGGAGCCTTCGGCGACCGTTGGTCTATCTGATTGATCGAGCCTCAGGGTGTAACCAAGCTTAACCGTAATGCCTTCACACTCTAACGCTTGCTGATGTTGCCGTAAGGCTTGGGAAGTGTTGCGACGATCGCTCAGTACCACCTCCCAACCCCTATGTTTCAATAGCCGTGCCGCCGCAACTCCAGATCGCCCGATTCCGATGACGTGAGCTTTAGGCATAAATTCAGTAGTAGAATTCCCTAATTTAGCACTCTATCCTACCTTCTCAAGGGACAATTAGCGATCGCCAACTTCTGCCGAACCCACAGGATGAGTGTTGGGAAGCGATTGGGCAACTTCACTTGTTCCAGATGTACATTCGGGATGACCCCAACCACTTGCGCTTCCATTATTGCTAATGTCGTAAACGATGTTGTCGTCACCAGTGGGGCTAACGCCGCCTGGAATCTCGTCTAAATCGAGGTTGTGGCGCACTTTCCAAGCGATATTATGATCGGCACAGGAGCGATCACCACTAACGCCTAAAGCACCGACAAGGTTGCGATCGCTATCGTACAAGGGCAAGCCTCCCCCAAATACATTTACCCCACCGACTTTTTCGTCCACCATGGGGTCATTTTTGGTGCCAATCTTGCGAGAAGGTCCCCGATAAATTATTTCAGGGTTAACCGGATTACTTGCTTGTAACCCGTAGAGACTATTCCCAGGCTGCACTGCCCAAAAGAGATTCGCCGTCGATAAAGCATTTTCCGGTAAACTAAACGCATTAGCAGTGTTGGCTTTTTGAGCAGAGATGGCACGGCTTCCGGGCCACTGTTGTCCCCGCTCTTCGCCAGAAAACACCACAGCTTGCACCACGCCGTCTCGATCTACCACGGTTGCCCACATATTGAAACCAAATCCCCCATTGTCCTCAGCGACTACCTCTCTGAGGGCGGATTGAAGCTGAGTGTGGGAAGGTAAACTGCCAGCGAGGGCTGGGGCAGAAGACAGAAGTGTTAGTAGTGCTGTCACCAAAGTGTACTTGAGAATAGTTAAATAGCTTTTCATGACATTAAACTCCACGCCAAAACCGTCAGCTTGAGTTCAAAATAAACAGTAGGGGAAATTGAACCTAATTGTAAATCCGGCTAGGGAGGGAAAAATAGCTCAATTTGGCTAAAATAGCATAAAACAAGGCGGCACGATGACACAGAAAACGATAGAATCCATTCTTCAAGAAAAGCGCTTATTCTCACCTTCGCCTGAGTTTTCCCAGCAGGCACACATCAAAAGCCAGCAAGAGTATCAGCAACTCTATGACCAGGCAAAAGCTGATCCCGAGAAATTTTGGGCAGAGTTAGCCGAAAAAGAGTTGCACTGGTTTCAGAAATGGGAGAAGGTACTCGATTGGCAACCGCCGTTTGCGAAATGGTTTGTTGAGGGCAAAACCAATATTGCTTATAACTGTTTGGATCGCCACCTGAACAGTTGGCGGCGGAATAAGGCGGCGTTGATTTGGGAAGGGGAACCGGGAGATTCCCGCACCTTTACGTATGCCCAACTGCATCGCGAAGTTTGTCAAATGGGGAATGCCCTGAAGCAGCTTGGGGTAAAAAAAGGCGATCGCGTAGGCATCTATATGCCCATGATTCCCGAAGCAGCGATCGCTATGCTAGCTTGTGCCCGGATTGGTGCCCCTCACACGGTCGTTTTTGGTGGTTTTAGCGCCGAAGCACTCAAAGACCGACTGGTAGACGCGGAGGCAAAATTAGTCATCACTGCCGATGGTGGCTGGCGCAAAGATGCCATTGTTCCGCTGAAAGAGAAAGTAGATAGTGCCCTAGAAAATAATGGCGCACCCAGTGTTGAGAACGTCTTGGTAGTGCAGCGCACCCAACAAGATCTTCACATGGAATCAGGACGCGATCGCTGGTGGCATGAAATGCAAGCAGAAGTATCTGCGGATTGCCCTGCGGAACCAATGGATAGTGAAGATCTACTTTTCATCCTCTACACCAGTGGCACGACTGGCAAACCCAAGGGTGTTGTCCACACCACCGCCGGCTACAATCTCTACACCCACATGACCACCAAGTGGATTTTTGATATCAAAGATACGGATGTCTACTGGTGTACGGCAGATGTGGGTTGGATTACAGGGCACAGCTACATTGTCTACGGTCCCCTCTCCAATGGGGCAACGACTGTCATGTATGAAGGTGCCCCCCGTCCCTCTAACCCTGGCTGCATCTGGGACATCATCGAAAAATACGGCGTGACAGTCTTCTACACAGCACCAACAGCAATTCGCGCCTTTATCAAAGCCGGGGAAAACCTGCCCCAATCCCGGGACCTCTCTTCCTTGCGGCTGCTAGGAACTGTGGGCGAACCGATTAACCCCGAAGCCTGGATGTGGTATCACCAAGTGATTGGTGGCGAACGCTGCCCGATTGTCGATACCTGGTGGCAAACCGAGACAGGCGGCATCATGATTAGTCCCCTACCTGGGGCAACGCCAACTAAACCCGGTTCTGCTACCCATCCCTTCCCTGGTATTCTTGCCGATGTAGTGGATTTAGAGGGAAATCCGGTAGAGGACAATGAAGGCGGCTATCTAGTGGTGAAATATCCCTGGCCCGGCATGATGCGTACTGTCTACGGCGATCCAGACCGCTTCCGTCGCACCTATTGGGAACACATTCCCCCCAAAGATGGACAGTATTTCTACTTTGCCGGCGATGGTGCCAGGCGCGATGAAGATGGTTACTTCTGGGTGATGGGACGCGTGGATGATGTCATTAACGTTGCCGGACACCGACTGGGCACTATGGAAGTGGAGTCGGCCTTGGTATCTCACCAGGCAGTAGCCGAGGCGGCTGTGGTTGGAAAGCAGGATGAGGTTAAGGGAGAAGAAGTTTTCGCCTTTGTCACTCTCGAAGGGAACTACAGCGGTAGTGAAGAACTGCAACAACAACTGAAGGGACACGTCGCCAACGAAATCGGCGCGATCGCTCGTCCGGGAGAAATTCGCTTTACGGACGCTTTACCGAAGACTCGTTCCGGTAAGATTATGCGCCGCGTACTACGCAATCTCGCTTCCGGTCAAGAGGTTGCTGGCGATACTTCTACCCTAGAAGACCGCAGCGTTTTAGACAAATTGCGCCAAGGGGAATAAGTAGGGGCAGGGGAGCAAGGGGGCAGAGGGGACAGAAGTGAGGGCGTGAGAGCGTGAAAGAGTGGGAAATAGGAAGAAATTTTTCGAGCAAACAAGCCCATTTACCTCCTTACGCCTCACCTCTCTCTCTTCTCACTCCTCACTTGCCCTCTCCGCACCTCTGCACTTCTCATTCTTCACTTCCCCTCTTCAGTGTCCAAAATCTACCTAACTAGTCACGCCAAGCTTGAAAAAACCAGTTAAGAATGGGAAGATAGAGTTCTGTTTTTCCCACTCTTAGCTAAACTTGCATGTCCCCGGTATAGCCGGGTAAAGGAACACACCAAGGAAAAAAATAATGCAAATTGACAAGCAGCAGATTATGGATATAATTCGCACCCAGATAGACTCGGGCAATCAAGACCTGGTTGGACAAGCTGAGCAGGAACTACCCCAGCAGGTGGAAACCGAAAATCCCCAGCATCAGCAACTACTACAGAAGCTCGGCATCAAACCGGAGGAGCTGATCACCCGATTTACTGGCAGCGAGGACATAGGGCTATAACTACCTCTAGGCTTACAACTGGTATAGTGAAACGTAGCGCAGCGAGCGGTGAACCAAAAAGGCAGCTATGTTGAGGGCAGGGGGGATGAAGATCTTTCTGTCCTCACTTTTAGCCTCTAGTCACAGAGAATTCAAGAAATTGGGGATCTCCCCTAAATTTTGCTGATGTCCCTGCTATGGTGTTAAAAGCGCTTTGGCGCTATGAGTGATTGGGAGATATTGCATCTTCAATCAGCAACCTGCAACTCTTTACGGACAAGGGAAGAGAGTTTATGCATCTTGAGCGAGCAAGTGGTATTTTGTTACACCCGACTTCTTTTCCCAGCCGCTATGGGATTGGAGACTTGGGTGCAGAAGCTTACCGCTTTGTTGACTTTTTGGCTGAGAGTCGCCAACAGATGTGGCAAGTTTTGCCGCTGGGACCGACTGGATACGGTAATTCTCCCTACCTCTCCTACTCCGCTTTGGCTGGGAATCCCATGCTAATTAGCCCCGATAGACTGCGAGAGGCAGAATTGCTGACGGATAAAGACTTGGCAAATCTGCCTGAGTTTCCTGTGGAGCGGGTGGACTATGATTTAGTCGAGCAGACTAAAATGCCTCTGTTGAGGAAAGCGTTTGAAAACTTTAAAGCGTCGTTTTCTCAAGTACAAGGATACGACCAGTTTTGCGATCGCCACTCCTACTGGATCGACGACTACGGCTTATTTATGGCGCTCAAGGATACCTACGGTGGCAAGCCTTGGAATCAGTGGGATTGGGCAACTGCCAAGCGAGATCCAGAAGCCTTGGAGAATTGGCGACGTCGCCTAGGCGATGAAATCTTTTTCCACAAGTACCTCCAGTTTGAATTCTTCCGCCAGTGGCGCAGTCTCAAAGAATACGCGAACGAGCGCGGCATCGGGATCTTTGGCGATATTCCCATCTATGTTGCTCACGACAGCATATCAGTGTGGGCGCACCAGGACATCTTTTGCCTAGATGAGGAAACTGGCGAACCTGCCATCATGGCAGGAGTGCCCCCAGACTATTTCAGTGAAACTGGGCAACTCTGGGGAAATCCCGTATTTGACTGGGAGCAAGTGCAGCAAAATGGTTTCGAGTGGTGGTTGCAGCGTTTCCAGGGCACGCTCGACTATGTCGATATTATTCGTATTGACCACTTCCGGGGCTTTGAAGCCTTCTGGGCAGTGGAGAAAGGGGAAACTGATGCTAGAAATGGCTGGTGGGTGCAAGCACCTGGAGATACCTTCTTTAGAATTCTGGATGAGAAATTAGGTCAACTCCCCATCGTGGCAGAAGATTTGGGCATTATTACGCCCGAGGTAGAGGCACTGCGCGATCGCTTCGGGTTTCCTGGCATGAAGATCTTGCACTTTGCCTTTGATTCGGGAGCAGATAATCCCTATTTGCCCTTCAACTACGACAATCGCAACTGTCTCGTCTACACCGGAACCCACGATAATGATACTACTGTGGGCTGGTTCGAGAAGCGATCACCTCAAGAAAAAGAGCGCGTCGTTGAGTATTTAGGCTGTATTTGCCCAGAGGGGATTCACTGGAGTCTCATCCGCCTTGCCCTCGGTTCAGTTGCCAATCAAGCGATCATTCCGCTCCAGGATGTTTTAGGCTTAGGCAGTGAAGCGAGGATGAACACCCCTAGCCTAGCCGAGGGAAGCTGGAGTTGGCGCTATCGCCCAGAAGCACTTACCCCCGAATTGCGCGATCATCTCAAGAACTTGACTGAAATGTATGGGCGTGCCCGCGATTGAAGAGGACAAGGGAGCAGGAGGAGCAGGAGGAGCAGGAGAATAAAGAGGACGCGGGGACACGGAGACACGGGGACGCGGGGAGCAAACAGCAGAGGAGCAGAGGGGCAGGGGAGCAGAGGAAAAATAAGCCAACCTATCTCCTCCGGACCTGGAGCACCTCCGCACAGAAACCTCCTCACTCCTCACTCTCCCCATCAGCCCCCTCCCATCACCCTCTCCCCTTGTCCTCAAACTTGTTGCAGGGTGGCCTCGCGTAATTTTTCTGCGTAACCGTGGAGATTTTGGCTGTTGAGACGATAACTAAGCGGGTGGGCAATCAGGTGTGCTGTACTCTTGAACAGAAGATCGATTTCACTCAAGCCATTTTCTCGCAGTGTGCGCCCTGTGGAAACTAAATCGACGATTGCCTCCGACATGCCAGTAATCGAGCCTAGCTCCACTGAACCCGAAAGCGGTACAATCTCGACTGGTAAGTCTAGACTGCGAAAATATTCGCGGGCACAGCCAACAAACTTAGAAGCCACTCTGCCGTGGGGCGGCAAATCCAGCGCTCGCCTATAGGGGCTAGCAGCACGCACTGCTACAGACATGCGGCAATAACCGAACTGCAGGTCAGCCAAACGGGCAACTTGAGGGTTATTCTCTCGCAACACATCATAGCCGACAATTCCTAACTGTGCTTGACCATATTCCACGTAAACTGGAACATCCTGAGCCCGCACCAGTAGGGCTTTAGCGGCGTGGGTGGGATCGTAAATTTGTAGTTGGCGATTGGCAGAGTCGAGAAAAGCACTGAAATCTAGTCCAACAGTTTTGAACAGGCGAATGCTTTCGGAGAGGAGGGCTCCTTTGGGTAAGGCAACGGTAATCATCAGTTGGGGTTAGTTCCTAGGCACAATAATAATAGAGCATTAAAGCTAATCGTGAAGCACATTCTTCTCGTTGACGATGAAACGGAATTAACTAACCCCCTCACGCGGGTGCTGTCTCGTGAGGGTTATGAGGTGGATGTGGCTAATGATGGAATAAGCGGGGGTGAGCTTGCCTTACAAAACGATTATGACTTATTAATCCTGGATTGGATGATGCCGCAACAGTCAGGGTTAGAGATTTGTCAGCAGTTGCGATCGCAAGGGCGCACTACCCCAGTTCTTTTCCTCACTGCTAAAGATACCATCGACGACCGAGTATTGGGATTGGATGCGGGGGCAGATGACTATATTGTCAAGCCCTTTGAACTGCGGGAATTACTCGCCAGAGTCCGGGCATTACTGCGACGTTCAGCAACGAGCGAGGTTACCCCAGCTAGCGAGCGACTCCAGGTAGCGGATTTAGAACTCGATAGCGAAAATCAGCTTGCGTATCGTCAAGGACGGACAATCGAACTCTCGGAAAAAGAAATCGAACTACTGGAATATTTTATGCACTATCCTGGTCAATTACTTACCCACGAGCAAATTCATCAACACTTGTGGGAAGAAGACGACCAACCCGGTAGTAACATGCTGGCAGCGCTAGTGCGCCTTCTCCGTCGCAAGATTGAGGCGAAGGGCGAAGCTCCCTTGATTCATACAGTCTATGGCAAGGGCTACCGCTTTGGCGAGGGCTAACCTAACAATAAACAATAAAAAATTCAAAATGCCATTAGTAAACTTTGATAAACGCTCTTCACGCTTTGAGTAACTAATGCTTGAATCCGGCAGCGTTGCCGACGTTGACTCCTGTTAAGCTTTAATTGAGTGCCAACACCTAGACTAAACCTTCGATATAAGGGATTTTTGGGTGTTCTGATTGAACCTAAAAGCCCAAGACTGATTCCTTCGGTGAAACCATTACCTGATGCTCTAATCGACCAAGCGGGTTTCTGGGTTTCTGACATCATGTACAACTGTGTTTTACAACTTGCAGATGAGTATCCTGTGACCTAACTATGACTGAGCCTAAACCTGTGCACGATTACTAAGGTTGAGCCTGGATGGGATTCGCCGATTTAGCCACGCCGTCTGCGCCATTGTTTACGTGAACTACCTGGGTAGGAAAAGCAAACTCGATGCCACGCTGCTCAATGCTTGCTTGATTTCGAGGGTGAACTACCAACACCATAATCTTTGATTATGGTGTTGGCTTCCAGCTTCAACAGCATTTGCCATCACAGAGGATTTGCGCCCCCTGGCTGGTCTGAC
>PXPT01000087.1 GCA_003021505.1 Cyanobacteria bacterium QS_4_48_99
TATCTGGCATGGGCTCGAACACATCTACAAGGGCAAGTTCGCTCATTTCTTCCATTTGTTTTTAACCAAGCATCCTTATCCTACCACTTAGAATGAAATCGCCCTGGCTGTCCCTTGGATTAACCAAGGGTGTGCCCACCACAACAACATCACGAAACTAGCCACTCCGAGATAGGCGGGGCGCAGAAATTCTTGCCATTTAAGCGTCTGACGACCATCAACCACAGCGAGAAAGGGGATTGTGGAGGTGCGAGCTTTGACAGCAGTAAAGGCTTCCCCGTAGCGTTGTTCCAGTCTTCTATCACCGTGCCACACAGCAAATAAATGGTGCAAAATTAACCCTAGGGAAGTGACCAGGGTGAAGGTTGTCCCAATCCAGAGCGTGTGGGCAATACACCAAATAACCTGTCCTACCATCTGGGGGTGCCGAGTGATACGCATAATTCCAGTTTCGTAAAGATGGACTTGCGGCTTTTGGACGGCGGCAATTTCGAGCAGGTTAAAGGTGGCCGGGTAAAGAAAGAAAAAGGAAATCGCTGAGAGAATCAAGACTAGGGATCGTACCCCAGTAACAGTCTGAACTTGCCACAGTATAAGACCATCGTAGCGATGGTTAATAAAGTAGATGATGAGAACCACCGCTAAGGGAAGACTCACTAGAGCAAAGACAATGCGATAGAGCCTAGTACCGATTTTCTGTTCTCCCCAGGGTCGCAGGGCAGCTAGACCGCTATGGGCAACTGCGAATCCCAGCAGTAACCCTAACATAATCCCATGACTGAGACTCAACCAGTTATCCCCACCCATAGATGGCACTTTAAACTCTCAATTCCGAATTGATTACATGGTACCAACATGGAAAAAGGACTCAGCACCGGGTTGTGCTACTGTCAATTCAGTAGAGGTAGATACTCTACTGGAGTTGCTCCTTTCCCCGCTCTTTTGATAGACATATGTCTGAGATCCCTTTCACTCTAGATCAACTTCGGATTCTAAAAGCGATCGCTGCAGAGGGAAGTTTTAAGCGTGCTGCCGACACCCTCTACGTTTCCCAGCCTGCCATTAGCCTTCAGGTGCAAAACCTAGAGCGACAGATGGAGGTGCCCCTATTTGACCGGGGAGGACGGCGTGCCCAGCTTACAGAAGCCGGTCAGCTACTCCTGAACTACGGAGAAAAAATCCTCACCCTTTCCCAAGAAACCTGCCGCGCGATTGAGGATTTGCAAAATCTCCAAGGTGGGACGCTGATTGTGGGTGCTTCTCAGACCACAGGCACTTATCTGCTGCCGCACATGATTGGCTTGTTTCGACAACAGTATCCGGAAGTGGCGGTGCAGCTACAAGTTCACTCTACCCGACGCACATCTTGGAGTGTCGCCAACGGACAAGTCGATTTAGCCATCATTAGCGGCGAGGTTCCTGCCGAACTCCACGACACCATAGAAATTATTCCCTATGCTGATGATGAACTGGCACTAATTCTGCCTGTGTCTCATCCCATGGCGACAGCAGAGGCAATTCCTAAAGAAAACCTATATAAATTACAGTTTATTACTTTAGACTCCCAATCGACGACTCGCAAGGCAATTGACCAGGTACTTGCACACCACGGGATTAATCCCAAACGCCTAAAAATAGAGATGGAGTTGAACTCGGTTGAGGCGATTAAAAATGCCGTTCAGTCTGGGTTAGGTGCTGCCTTTGTCTCGCTTTCAGCCATCGAGCAAGAACTGCAGATGGGAACTCTTCACCATGCCGAAATTGACGAGGTGGCAGTCAAACGCACTCTGTGTGTAATTATCAATCCGCATCGCTACCGCTCTAAAGCAGCAGAGGCTTTCATTAAACAAATTTTGCCCCAGTTTGGCGCAACTGAACAATTAGTGGAACTAGAGCACTCCTCACAGCAGGTAAATCATCACGAAGCTACAACCCACTTTGCTGGTGGTTAAGTTGTGCATCATCTCAAATGCGATCGCTCAGATTTTTTGTGGTTAAAACAGTCGAAAAATGAAGGGATAACGGTAGGATTGGTAAGGATTATTGAAAACCTGAACAATCGCAATAATCGGCATAACCAGATTAACAATTCCTAATATCCCCAGCAAAACAAAACCAATCAGGATGAAGGTAAGCAAACCAAAAATAATGCCGTAAATCCAGAGGTTGAAATGGAAATTCAGTGCTTCTCTGGCATTGTCCTTGACAGTTTGGTCATCAGAGATTAACCAACAAGCAATGGGGATGCCCGCCGACACCACTAGGGAACCGAAAAAGATTGAGCCGTGACACAAAGCTGATAATACCTTCTTTTGATCTAAGTCTTCACTCATAAATGTTTAACCTGATAGAAGAGAAGTTCTGGTGACGACTTTAGCATGAGGCAGCGGTGGATTAGGGGACAAGGGGAGGCAGGGGAAGCGGGGGGAGAAATTAACGTGCGTGAGATAGTTACTGCACCACCTCAAAACTGCCGTAAAAAGCGTAAGTCGCTGTTGTACAAACGCCGAATATCGTCAATCTGATGCAATACCATCGCAAATCTTTCTACCCCCAAGCCTGCGGCAAATCCGGTGTAGCGTTCTGGGTCATAGCCGACAGCCTTCAGCACGTTCGGGTCAACCATGCCGCAGCCCATCATCTCCAACCATTTACCTTTCCACTGCACATCTACCTCGGCGGATGGTTCCGTGAAGGGAAAATAGCTGGCACGAAAGCGCACGGGTAACTCGTCCCCGAACATCTGCCGCAGAAATTCTTTAATTGTTCCTCTGAGGTCAGTAAAGGTTAGCCCCTCCTCGACTGCCAAGACTTCGAGTTGATGGAAGACGGCTGAGTGGGTCGCATCCACTGTATCTCGCCGATAGACTCGACCAGGTGCAACTACCCGCACAGGTGGGTCATTGACTTCCATATAGCGGATTTGCACACCAGAAGTCTGGGTACGCAATAGGTTCCCGTCTTGCAGATATAGGCTATCCTGCATATCCCGTGCCGGATGGTCTGCGGGGATGTTGAGTGCCTCAAAGTTGTAGTAGTCTGTTTCTACCTCTGGTCCTTCGGCAACGGTGTAACCCAAACCCACGAAAATCTCTAGCATGCGGTCAAAGGTTCCGTTGAGGGGATGAACCTGACCTAACTGACGGAACGCGCCGGGCATGGTGACATCCAGGGTTTCTGCTTCTAGTTGAGCTTCAATCTGGGCTGTTTGCAACTCGTTTCGGGCTTCGTCTAGGTTGCCTTGCAAGGTTTCTTTAACTTCGTTGGCTAAAGCGCCAATCCGAGGTCTTTCTTCTGGGCTTAATTCGCCCATTCCTCTTAAAATCTGAGAGAGCTGCCCTTTTTTCCCTAGGTACTTGACTCGCAGTTGTTCTAATTGTTCTAGAGTGTCGGCAGCAGCGATTGCCTCATTTGCTTCTTGCTTAAGTGCGCTGAGTTGGGTTTCAATCTGGTTTAGGGAAGTGGTCATGCTCGCCTAGCTCTCAAGTTGTGTTCCTGATTTCAGTTTACCGATGCCTTTTGACTTCTTTAAGGGGAAGGCAGAGGGTAAAGAAGTGAGCGCGTGAGAGGGTGAGAGCGTGACAGAGTTGGAATAGGAAGTGAGCGCGTGAGAGGGTGAGAGCGTGACAGAGTTGGAATAGGAAGTGAGTCGTGAGAGGGTGAGAGCGTGACAGAGTTGGAAATAGGAAGAAATTTTTCGAGCAAACAAGCCCATTTACTTCCTCACTCCCTCACTCCTTACTTTTCACTTGCCCTCTCCGCCCCTCCGCCCCTCTGCACAGAAACCTCCGCACCTCCGCACTTCTGTACGGGCGAGCCGCCAGCTCTCCCGTAATCCTCACTCGAATCATCTTCAACTAACGACTGACAAATTCATGAAATTGTTAATTAGCAACGATGATGGCATCCTTGCCTTAGGCGTTCGCACCCTTGCCAATACTTTATCTCAAGCTGGTCATGAGGTTACTGTAGTCTGTCCTGACCGAGAACGCTCTGCTACTGGTCACGGACTCACCTTACACCAGCCGATTCGCGCCGAGGTAGTGGATTCTGTGTTTAATCCCGAAGTAACTGCTTGGTCTTGTTCGGGTACGCCTTCTGATTGTGTCAAATTTGCCCTTAGTGCCATTCTCGAAACTTCCCCTGATTTGGTTCTCTCTGGCATTAACCACGGTTCCAATCTCGGCACGGATATTCTCTATTCCGGTACGGTTTCTGCTGCAATGGAGGGAGTGATTGAAGGCATTCACAGTATGGCTTTGAGTCTAGCGAATTATACCTCCCAGGAGTTTCAAACCGCTGCTAACTTTGCCCAGACTGCACTGAGGGAAGGGGGATTGTCGCCGCTGCCGGAAGCGACGTTACTTAACATTAATGTGCCATCCGTGGAACCGTCAGAGATTGCTGGAGTGGTGGTAACTCGTCAGGGTTTGCGTCGCTATGTCGAGAGTTTTGAGCGGCGCGTTGACCCTCGGGGCAAAAGCTACTATTGGTTGGCAGGTGAGGTGATTGAAGACATTGAACAACCAAACCACATGCACTTGCCGCGCCACATTCCCACAGATATCCACGCGATTGGCAAAAACTACATCACCATAACGCCACTACAATACAATCTTACCGATGTCTCTAGTCTCACTAAACTAACTGAGAGTGGTTGGTTTTATATGGGAAAACCGTCACCTCCCCCAGAGCAAGGTTAAATGCAGGGGAGGGGGAACTCAGCAGTTGGCAAAATAATTACCAAGTTGAGGGAGTTGCTGAAAATTTTGCGGATTGAGCGTGATAGTCTATAGTCTGAATATTGCTACCAATCAAAAAATCTCTCACTGTCGATCTGGTTGTTAGCAGTTAAGTTCCATTTCTCTCAGCGTTTTTCAAGTTTGGCTATGTCCTCATCCCCATTTCCCGAAGACAATGAGCAATATGACACAGAGATTGTCACCCTGACTGATGAAGCAGAGCGATCGCTGGAGTGTTATGTGGATCACTCCTTAATTATAGAGGAGTCTACCTATATTCTGCTACAGCCGATTGACTCTCCCATCTCAATCATCGCCTGGGATAAGGGGGAAGACGCCTCGGAAGCAACCTTACTGGAAAATGAGGCTGAGATTGGCGAAATTTTTCCCGATGCCAAGGCAGTTTTAGCAGAACAGAATCTCACCCTCAAACACACTGCCTACACGCTGACAGTTGCCGGGGAACTTCCCCCAGTTGATGAAGGCGAAATTCTCGCTTTGGAGGTTGAGGAATCAGGGAGTGATTTGGAACCAGAAGAGTTTCAGTTTCTAGCAAGTTTTTTTTACCAAGAAGAGGAGTACACGATTTATACTCCCTTGGTTCCGCTACTATTTTTCGCTCGGGAAACTCAAACAGATCAACTGGAACTTCTTTCCGCCGAAGAATACAAGAAAGTGCAGCCGTTGCTAGAAGATTTACTCTTTAATGAAGTTGAATAAAAAGAATAGATGAGTTGATTCCACCATGCTTGCACCGCAAATAGATTGGAGCGCATTGGTTACGAATTTCGAGTTCCTAATTCGATTAATTTAGTAATCCTACATGATCTCAGAGAAAGCATGATAGGTACTCAAATCAGGCAGGGTAAATCATCGCTGCTGAATGAACAGCTCCAAGAGCTTCTTCCTA
>PXPT01000088.1 GCA_003021505.1 Cyanobacteria bacterium QS_4_48_99
CTGCCCGGTAGGGATAGAGTACCGCTTCGACAAATGATCGATTCTCTTTAGCCGTTACTCCCACTTTCCCTTCCTGCCCTGGCAGCAAATCTTTAATCCCCTCCCACTGGTGATCACGTAGCGCGTAAGGTGGAGTCATCTTGTCTGGTCACTCACTTCCACTCCAGTTTGCCTGCCCCAGCTTACCTAATTGATAACAGACCCTAGAAAAATCAGCGCACCACACCATACAGCTTAGAGTAGCCAGTTTTAGGGTTAGGCGGAGTGAGCGATTGGTGGACGGAGGTGTTGCCGGAGCGCTTTAGGAACTCGATGTTTACGCGATCGCCAGTTTCCAAACCCAGTTCCTTAGCACGTCCTCCAGGCAGTTCAATCACTTTGTCAACCAGCTCCTCTGGTCCATACGTGGGGCAAGGGGTGCTATTACAGGGGGGGACATTAGAAGCAATCATGCGGATTTGCCCATCCCGCAAAAAAATCATATCCAGCGGAATTTCAACATTCTTCATCCAAAAGTGGGCAGTTCGCGGCGACTCAAAATCAAATAGCATGCCGCGATTTTCAGGCAAATCTGTGCGATACATCAACCCTAGTGCTTGCTGCTGAGGAGTTCGAGCTACTTCCAGTGAAATAACCTCACCTCCCAGAGTTGCTTTGGCACCAACTTGCAGCATTGGATTTCTTTCTCTGTTTCCTTCCTGCGATGCGAGCGAAGTTCCAGGACAGGATGTAGCTGGTGCAGAAGTTGAGAAGCCCAGCAGGAGAGCACATAAGAGAACTAGGAGTTTTGGGAAAGTAGAGGTGCCCAGGTGCGGAGTTGCGGAGGTTTCTGTGCAGAGGTGCGGAGATGCCCTGGTGCGGAGGTGCCCAGGTGAGGAGGGGAAATAGTTTCGGAGTGCGTTAGTTCCTCTCCCCTGCCCCCATGCTCCTCTGCTCCCCTGCCCCTCTGCTCCTCTGCCCCCCTGCTCCTCTGCTTTTTCTTGCTCCCCTGCTTCTCTGCTCATCTGCTCCTCTGCGTTAGAAGACTTACCCAAACGCAACTTCCCAAAGAAATGAAATAGCATGCTTAAGCCTCGCGCAAAACATAGCCTACACCCCGTACCGTTTGAATCAAGCGCTTTTGTCCTTCTTTTTCGATTTTGAGACGTAAATAGCGGATATAAACTTCAAGCACATTCGATGCACCCTTGAAGTCGTAGCCCCAAACATTTTCCAAAATTTGATCTCGGGTCAATACTTCGCGGGGATGAGACATCAGATACTTGAGGAGTTCAAACTCCTTCGTGGTCAAGTCAATCCCTTGCCCGTCACGCATGACTCGGCGAATCGTCAAATCTAAAACTAAATCCCCAAAGCGTAATTGTTCTGCAGCCCCTGTTTTAGGTTGCAGGTAGAGGTGAACGAGTTGCAAAAATGCTTCTGGGCGATAAGGCTTTAGGAAATAATCATCAGCTCCTGCTTCCAGACAAGCCACCCGATCCTCAACCGTTTCTCGCCCCATTAATACCAGCACTGGCACCCGACTACCCGTACTTCTGATCTGACGACACAGCCTTAATCCGGATTCCCCTACCAAGGCTCGATCTACAACAACTAAGCACGGTTGAAGTTCCTCAAATTGGCGCAAGCTGCTATGGCGATCCAGGCTCACCGCAGTAGGGTAGCCTGCCTCCCGGAAATCCAGACTCACCCGTTGAGCAAACGTTTCATCAGTCCCTACTAGCAAAATGCAAGAACTACAGTCGGAGGTGACAGTGGACATAGGTCAACATTGAGATAGCAACTTAGGAAGTATGAATAGTATTTTTTCTACGTTCTAGCACGTTGTCTATCACCGACAAGGAATTAGAGGAAAAAGATGGAGACAGAGGAGGGAGAATTTTTAACTTTTAACCTGTAACTTTCAACCTGCAACCTCCTACTCTACTGACTACTGACGACTAAGGAAGTTCCACCGAAGTTGGTTTGGCAAGGTGAGGCAACCCCCAGCCCAACTTTTCTCGCAACATGCGGAAAAATTCTGGGGGCTGTAAGCGGATAAAGCGAGCGGAATATTGCGATCGCTCCAACTGTAGTTGATCCTGTGGGGTAACGTAACATCCGCCATTGCCGTCCACTGCCATCACCAACTGGTTTTCCGTAGCAGGATAAATGGTTACTGGGTTCGTATCGGAGAAGACTAAAGCCCGCGATGCCAGAGAATGAGGACAAATGGGGACTAATTGTAGCACTGGCACGTCTGGCGTA
The DNA here is from genome assembly GCA_003021505.1 of Cyanobacteria bacterium QS_4_48_99. Taxonomy (GTDB): domain Bacteria; phylum Cyanobacteriota; class Cyanobacteriia; order Cyanobacteriales; family Rubidibacteraceae; genus QS-4-48-99. The sequence continues at coordinate 2,248 of PXPT01000088.1, forward strand.
ACGACAGGTCCCCCCGCACCCAGGGAGTAAGCCGTTGAACCCGTCGGGGTGGAGACAATTACCCCATCAGCCGCGATATCGACGGGGGCGTGACCTGCCACTTGGATTTCAAAATGGCACATGCTTGTCAATGGTTCCCGATGCAGCCCCATCTCGTTAAGACAGAGAGCTTCCCACAGTAGCGTTTCCTGGCGATACACTCGCACTGAAAGCATGGAGCGCTCTTCCACTTCATAGTCCCCTGCCAGTAGCTTCTCTAGTGCCTGCGGCAGTTGATTGAGATAAGTTTCACTCAGAAACCCCATGTGTCCCGTGTTCACTGTCAGTAGTGGAATGTTACAGGGGGCGAGCTGACGAAAAGCTGCCAAAACTGTGCCATCTCCTCCTAGCACAATGCTAAAGGCAACATCTTCATCAAACCCTGAGGGGATTAATTGTTCAATTCTAGTATGGCAAACTGGGCGCTCTGGACGGGAATAGCCTAATATTCCCCCAAAACCCGAGGCAAGAGAAACTTCCCAGCCACGGCTGATTAGCTTGTCCCTCAATTCGTTGGCAACGCGACAAGCTACTGATTTATCATCGTTGTATATAATGCCTGCTTTGGGCACGACAAATAATCCAGCTTAAGATGTAAAGTTTTCGATTAGTCCTTCCACCTTTCATAGTTACACATTTTGACCGCTGTTTACTAGTGTTAACTTGAGTCGCCGAATTTTAAGCCCTGAACTAGGTGAGCTATTAGTCTGTGTTGAAGCCGAGAAATTACACGCTGGGAAAACTTCGGAACTTTACCTCAGCAATTAGGATTGGGATTTGAAGGGAGTCTTTTTCTTATCCTTTTTGTTTTTGTCCTTTTCGTATTCAATTTCTTTTAGTTTTTTCATAATCCGATCAAAGTATTCTTGCAGATATGCTTCCACTGTGGTGGTTTCTTGCGGGTCAAGCCCAAAAACTTCATAAACCTCTTCCATGGAAGCATCCAGGGGTTTTCCACTTGCCAATACTTCGGCAAAGGATAAGCGCTCGGAGGCATTCTGAGTCCATTCAAAAAATCGGGTAACTCGACGCATCAAACGTAGGAACCCTAACGGTAGCCGGGAAATCTTGGCTTCCTTGCCCGATAATTGCTCACACAGGTTAATAATTTCCTCGCCAGTCCAAGCACTATGTCCCACTACCGGAAAGGTGCGATGCTGAGTTTCGGGAACTTCTAGGGCACGAACTGCAAATTTAGCGATGTCAATCGTGTCCATGTAAGCGACAGGAGGACTCTCGCCTGTCACCCAAACGACTTGCTCGTCGAGAATGGGAATGGCATACTGACCGATTAACCCTTGCATGAAGCCGCAGGGTCGCAAAATGGTGTAGTTTAATCCCGATTCTGCTAGAAACAGCTCGGTACACCGTTTGATTTCCATCAATGGAACATCAGGATAGTCTTCTGCCTCGAGAATCGAGAAAAAAATAAACCGCTCTACACTAGCAGCTTTGGCGGCTTGAATCAGTGCGACTTTTCCCTCCCAGTCCACTTTTTTAAAGCCTAGGGAATCGCTGGCTCTTGCACTTGCCGCGTCGATAATTGCGTCCATGCCTTCTAAGGCTGGTGGCAAACTCTCAGGAACGCAGAGGTCGCCTTGTACGAGTTCAGCTCCCCATTCTTTTAAAAAAGTCGCTTTTCTCGGGTCTCGCACCAGACATCGAACCTGGTTGCCTTCATCAAGAGCACGACGAGCCACTTGTCTTCCCAAGGTGCCCGTGGCACCGACCACCAATAAATCCATTTATTATGATTAGTGAATTTTAAAGTTTCTATAAGATCTTATCAGAAATCTTGACGTTTCTAGTGTGGAAAACTGTGAAACAGTCGGGACTCAACTCTCGAAATTGACACCCGAAGCGAGGGAGTTCCAAAGTTAGCAATGCTGGCAATTGTAGATTGGAAGCGCATGAGGCAAAATAAACTAGCCCCCTTGAACCCCTCGGTTCCGAGTTCCTAGTTCCGAGTTCCTAGTTCCGAGTTCTTAATTCTGACTGACTTACGGGGTCGAGATTAGTCATCGGGAGTTGACATTGGCTGTGATGACGCAGCAGGTGGTCACATAAAACGATAGCAACCATTGCTTCCACCATAGGTACAGCTCTTGGTAGGACACAAGGGTCATGTCGTCCCTTAGCAGCGAGTGTTGTCTCTTCACCCGTGCTGGTTACTGTGCGCTGCTGTTTGCCAATTGTCGATGTGGGTTTAAATGGCGATCGCAAGGTCAGATTTTCTCCATTGCTAATGCCTCCTTGCACCCCGCCAGAGCGATTAGTAACTGTGCGAACCTCACCACCTGTTTCGCTTGTGTAAAATTCATCGTTGTGTTCGCTTCCAGTCAGTAGGGTGCCGCCAAAGCCAGAGCCAATTTCAAACCCTTTACTGGCAGGTAAAGACATCACTCCTTTTGCTAAGTCGGCTTCGAGCTTATCAAATACTGGCTCTCCCAGCCCTTTAGGTAGATTGCGGGCGACACACTCGACCACTCCACCGAGGGAATCTTTATCTCGCCTTGCTTGCTCAATCACAGCAATCATTCGCTCGGCACATTCGGCATCAGGACAGCGGACGATATTGTTTTCGACTTGCTCTATAGTGACTGTATTGGGGTCAACGATGCCTTCTAAGTCTTTAATGCGCTTGACATAACCAACAATTTCTACGCGAGCAACTTGCCACAAGATTTTCTTGGCAACTGCCCCTGCCGCGACACGCCCAATGGTTTCTCGCGCGGAAGAGCGTCCCCCGCCCTGCCAGTTACGGATGCCATATTTAGCATCATAAGTAGCATCGGCGTGAGAAGGGCGATACTTCTGCTTCATCTCGCCATAATCTTGGGAACGGGCATCTTTGTTGGGCACAAAAATTGCTATCGGTGTTCCCAAAGTTTTTCCTTCAAACACCCCAGAAACAATCTCGCAGGTATCGGTTTCTTTGCGAGGGGTAGTAATTTTACTCTGTCCGGGACGTCTGCGGTCTAGCTCCGCCTGAATCTCCTCGGCAGAAATTTCCAGTCGCGGTGGGCACCCATCGATTGTGACTCCTACACCACCGCCGTGGGATTCGCCAAACGTTGTGATGCGAAACAGGTGCCCGAAGGTGCTGCCCATATGCCTTACCGAAAAACAACTAAATATAACTTAACAGCGATCACCCAGGGAAAACTAGGCAAATACACGGCAGCTTCTCTCTCTTATAAAAAACACTCCCCTTTACCGGGGAGTGCTGTTGGCTAGCTATGTGCTAGTAGCGATTAGCCGTTAATCTCAGGAGCACTTGTCGCCACTGGAGTAGCCTCGCCAGAAGCTAAGTCCAGCGGGAAGTTGTGAGCATTGCGCTCGTGCAT
>PXPT01000089.1 GCA_003021505.1 Cyanobacteria bacterium QS_4_48_99
GCCCATACCAATGCCGCCATAAGCCGCATGGGAAACCCCAGCAGTAATAAAAACAATGCGGTTGACAACGACGAAACAGCCAATAATGCCACCAGTGATACTAACTAGCAGCCCGGCAATAAGGGCATTACGCATGAAGTCGAACTGTAAGGCTTCCATCATGACAAAACAATTAGAAATTGAAATTTAACAGTTAAAACTTAAAAATTAATTTTGCATTTTTAATGCGTGCACTTGGCATTGATGGGGATGGGCATGTACCTTTTTTTGAATTTTGAATTTAAGATTTTAAATTATTTGTCACTCGGTGTCGTGTTTTGCTAAAACGCGCTGGGAGATACTGTGGACGATTTGGTCAACAGAACCCCCGTATGCCTTCTTTAGCATTTCTCTTGTTACCTGATGGCTGCCATGATAATAAATATAATTTTTTGTTGAGGCAGCCCACAGTTTTGATGTGAGAAGAAACTGGGCCGATATCGTGGGAAATCATTAGAATCGTCGTGTACTCGTTTAACTGTCTTAAGAGTTCATAGATGTTGGTGGATGCCTGACGATCAAGGCTTGCCGTAGGCTCGCCCAAAAGCAAAATTGCTGACTCAGTTGCCAAAGCGCGGGCCATATAACTCGCTGTAGTTGTCCACTCGAAAGTTCACTGATCGGGCGAGATTTGAAATCGAGCAAATCTAGCTGGCATATTGCCTCCTCAACCTTCTCGTTATCCTTGTTGTTGTAGCTGCGAAACAGAGGGCGTTCCAGACATTGATGGGAAATTCGCGGTCAAATTCCCTCGCCTGGGGGACATAACCGACGTAACGCCGCCCCTGTTTAGCCTTCCTGCCTAGAATCCGCACCTCGCCTCGCTTGGGTAGGAGCAGCCCCAGCAATACTTTAAACAACGTCGTCTTTCCGCCTCCATTCGGCCTCCATTGGGACTGATGATGCCAATGTAATCCCGTTCTTTCACCGAGAGGTTGATGTTCTCTAAGATTGCCTCTTGGTTGTATCCTGCCCAGAGGTTTTCTATCGAGATGACTTCTTGTGCCCGATCTCTTGTTTCCTTTGTTTCCAATTTTTTAGCCTGCAAACATAACTTCTGAATTGATGGTACGCGCGGGCGTTGGCAATCTAAACGGTTACACTTACTTGTACATTGATACCATTACAGCTAACTAGTCGTGATAATGATTCTCATAGTATAGAATGATCGCAAAAATGGCAAATTGTTATTGGTGGAATCATCTGAGTTAGCTAAAGTTTAGGCACAACCCAAGCCATCACTGATGCACTGGAGGCGGTGACTACCTACAGCGGTTTGCATCGAGTGGGAAGTACAGTATTTTCTTTTTTAGGTTAAAGATTTTGGGTAGTGGTTAAACGATGTGTTGTATTCATACAGGTCACTCTTTCTTCCCCTGCTTCCCCTGCCGTCCACAGATTACAGCAGTGAGCGCAACTTAGTATGAGTTCTATGCCTACCCCAATTGAGATTGCTATCGTTGGTGCGGGTCCTCATGCACTGACTCTTGCTACCCATTTGCTACAAAAAAGCCCTCAGATGCGGAACAAGTTCTTGGTGTTTGACCCCAGCGGCACTTGGATGAGCCAGTGGCGACACCAGTTCGCGGCCCTGGAAATTCCTAATCTGCGATCGCCTTCGGTTCACCATCCCCATCCCCATCCCAATGCTTTGAGAAGGTTTGCCCAATTCCGTTCCGAGGAGCTATTTCCCCCCTACCATTTGCCGGGAACCCAATTGTTTGAAGATTTTTGTGAGGACGTAGTTCACCGCTGGCACTTAGAAAACCGAGTCTGGCAAGCTCGCGTGAGCAGGATTGAGCCGATTACTTACCGTAGCGATCGCTGTTTCCGAGTTGTTCTAGAAGATGGACACTCTGTCATTGCTCGACGAGCGGTGCTGGCGATGGGCGGCGGGATTCCCCAAGTCCCTGACTGGGTAGACAAAATTCGCTCCTCCTATCCTTGGGGCAGGCTTTGTCACTCTCATCAGGTTGATTTAGGTCGATTGTCCCTGCGGGGAGAGCGGATATTGATTGTTGGGGGCGGATTGACCAGTGGTCACTTGGCAATGGGCGCGATCGCGCGCGGGGCTAAAGTATTGTTAATGTCGCGGCGGAACTTGCAAGAAAAGCTCTTTGATGCTGACCCAGGCTGGCTGGGACCGAAGTATCTCAAGGGGTTTCAGGCAGAATCGGACTGGCAAAAACGCTGGGAGATGATTCAAGCCGCTCGCAACGGAGGTTCGATTACCCCGGCGATGATGGAGCAACTACGACAGGCACGAAATGAGGGCAAAATTTCTTTCCATGAGCAGTCTCAGGTAGTGGACGCTGTGTGGCAAGGGCAAGCGTGGCAACTGCAATGTAGTGATGGAAAGGTGCACGAATGTGATCGCATCTGGCTAGCAACAGGAACGAAATTTAATGTCTGTCAAACACCGTTACTTCACGAGATTCAGAATTCATATCCCACGCAACTCGTCAATGGGTTGCCTGTTATAGATAAGTATCTGCGGTGGCCAAATTGTGACTTATTTGTGATGGGTGGGTTAGCAGCCCTTCAGCTTGGACCCGTCGCCCGCAACTTATCTGGGGCGAGGATGGCGAGCCACTCAATTGCCCCGGCACTAATGAAGGAGTCTGAATCCGCCTTTGCTTAATTTCTCAGTAGCAGCCCCTAAATATAACCATAGTATAACTTTTTCCTCACTAAAATTCTTTTTTTCTGCTGATAGTTTAATGGTGAGTCCCGTCTTGCTCCGAGAGTTTCCAGCTTTTTGGCAGAGTCAACCAACCAAAAATAATGTGCAGCTTCCAGCAGAGAACATTTATTTAAGTTATATTAAATAATATTAAGGAACGTTAGGCATGATTTCTCTTCCACGTATGACCTTTGTAGAGCCCAAGCTAGAAAGAGCGGTTCGTCGAGCTATAAATCTGCCTGATAGAGAGCCATTGACCCGTGAAGTTTTTGATAGAGTGACGAGTCTTAGCCTTCCTTTAACAGGCATCTCTCAGCTTGATGGAATCGAGCATTTATCGAATTTAACTGAGCTGCATTTAGGATACAACCAAATTAGTGATCTCCGCCCTTTGGCAAGACTTTCTAATTTAAACTCGCTCAATTTGTTCGGTAATCAAATCAGCGACCTCACTCCGATAAGAGAACTCACTAATCTGAAAAGGTTGTATTTATTTGGGAACCAAATTAGTGATCTCTATCCTCTGACACAGCTTGTTAATTTAAACTACCTGAATTTGGGAGTTAACCAAGTTAGTGATCTCTATCCTCTGACACAGCTTGTTAATTTAAACTACCTGAATTTGGGAGTTAACCAAGTTAGTGATCTCCGCCCTCTAGCAGAACTTACTGATTTGAGAACGTTGCGTTTGTACGGAAACCACATTATTGATATTACTCCTCTCAAGGGACTTACTAATTTAACTGAGCTGAATTTAGGACACAATCCCATACAAGGTAAGATTAGTCCTCTAGCAAAACTAACCAACTTGAGCAAACTGATTTTGAGAGAAAACCAAATTAGCGATCTCTCTCCTCTAACCGAACTTACTAATTTGACAAAGCTGGATTTGAGAGAAAACCAAATTAGCGATCTCTCTCCTCTAACCGAACTTACTAATTTGAGCAAGTTAATTTTGAGAGAAAACCAAATTAGCGATACTAATATCTTAGAAGAAATTAACAACTTTACTGAGCCGTATGTGCAAAGCAGCCAAATCAGTAATGCTTAACTTATGAATTTAGTTGTAATCGCATCTCAGATTTTTCTAGGAAGGCGGAAAGCAGAAGTTTGAGCATCATACAAACTCATTTCTCAAATCAAAAACTCAACCTCTTCGTAAAGGAGAGATAAGGAACAACGGAAGTCGATGCTTTTTATGTAAATTTCATACTCCTCTTTATGGGGATATAGCTCCCAAATTCCTCGCTCGTTTAATCGAAAGCACTCTACGCTGATCCTTTGAGAATTAATGAGAACATACTCTTGCAAGGTGTTAATGCAGCAGTAGTGCATGAATTTGTCGCCACTGTCGTAGCCTTCAGTGGCAGGCGATAGAACTTCAACAATTAGACAGGGATGTTGGATAAATCTGAGCGATCGCCGATCTCGTTCGTCGCAAGAAACCATGACATCTGGATAGTGAAAAAGTCCTTGCTCGGAATCCCGACTTTGGCATCTGCCATGAAAACTTTACAATCCTTACCACGCAGATATTTTTTTTTAGCAGTAGTCAGATTGACAGCGATGTCGTTATGGGGAATAGTTATCCCAGTCATGGCAAAAACTTCGCCGTTGACATACTCATATCTAAGCTCTTGAGACTCTTCCCATTCCAAATAATGTTGAGGAGTCAAAATTTTTTGCCTTGGACTAGCAAGCATCACCACTTACTTCACTGCTAGGCTTTAATTTCATCCACACTCAAAGCGGATTACAAAAAGTTTGCAATTTCTGGGAATATGGAGTCCGGGTATTCTTCATGCATTCCTAGCGAACCGGGAAGTACCGATGCTTCCACACCAGTTAACTCCGCTAAAGCTTCCATTTCTGTTTTCGAGTTAGGAGGAACTTGTTCTCCAATAATCATCTTTACAGGAACAGGTAGGGGTTGTAAGTAAGACAGCAATTCAGCGCGACTAGATACCGGATCGATCCCTCCTGTCACAAAAGCAGCCGGAGCAAATCTTGCCCCGGGAGATTGGGTAATTTGCCGCTTCTTAGCAATAAACTCTGGGGTTAATCGGGTATCATCAACATAGACATGCTGCCCGTACATGAAGCGCAGAAAGGCGGGGGTGGTATTGAGTTGGTAAATTGCTTGACCAAGGAGGGGCGATCGCACTAACTCCCTAATGCCGCGATGCCAGCCTTGAGGCTCACCGCTCATCACCCGCAGTGGACTCTGCCAGGTAGGAGCCACCAAAACCATTTTGGACAACACCGAGGGGTGATTTTGAGCTAATTGCAACACATACCCAGCAGCGTGTCCCGCCGCAACTACGGGAATAGCTGTCTCAAACTGATCCCGCACAAAGTCTTGTAGAAACTGCTGGTACAACTCCGGGCAGTAAACTAGCGAAGGACGAGACGATTGACCAAATCCGATCCAATCTAGCGCGAACACTTCAAACTGAGCAGAGAGGCGTTCTGCCAGTCCACGCATTTCGGCGCGAGTGGAGACTGTACTAAAGGCGGGAAGCAGTAATATGGGAGTTCCCTCACCTCGGGTTTCATAAACTACAGTTAGCGGCTGCCCTTGCCAATTCCAGTCATATTCGTGAACAACGCCGCCAATCTCGGTGAAAGTAGAACTTGAGGGAACCTGAGTTGTCTCATTAGAAATAGCTGTCATAATACTCACCTTGCGATTTATTTCTATTCTCTCTCACAGCAGTTTTCGTTTAAGTAAGGAGTAAGAGGATGTCTAAAGAGTATAGAATCATACTAATTTCGGAAGTAAACACCGTAACCTCGCTGAGTAAATGAAAGCTTCTTTAGTTTCGGGGAAGCGCTCGTAATCTTTGCTCCACCGTCGCGCTT
>PXPT01000090.1:0-5580 GCA_003021505.1 Cyanobacteria bacterium QS_4_48_99
GGTTTGGGACCCTCGAGGGGACTTTCACTGACATCCACAACCAGCACTTCCCAGTCTCGCTGTGACGAGGCGAGCTCTTTTTTGCCTGGGAGGGCAACTGCTGCCAACGAATCCCCATCCATGCGATGAACCAGTCGGCAAACACTCGATTAACTCCCCACGAGTTACTGATCTGGAAAGAGCTGCGCTACTCGCGCCAGTCTTCTAGAGCGATCAGTAGTTGCTCTTCTACTCTCAGCTTCGGTGGTCCTGCTGGTTGTCCGGCCTGTAATCAAGCTTGTTTGGCAAGGGCGACCATGTCATTAAGGTTTCTGGTCTCACACCACACAAGCGTTTCAACTGAGACGCTTCTTTGTTCGTGCAAGAGGTCTAGTCATTAGTAGCTAACGTTTACAGAGCTTAAGTATTAGTTACTAATGAGTACCGAGTAACGACTGATAACTGCCCCGAAGGGGCGGAGAGATTTTGATTATAGGTAAATCAAACGGATTTGCGTTCACACCTGATTAGAGAAGATAGGGGGCAGAAGGAAGAGGACGCGGGGAGGATTGCTAGAAACATTGACGCCTGAGAAGCTCCCTAAGTTTCTCTCCTGCTTAAGTGAGATACTCTCGCTCTGTTAATGGGATGACGAACCTGTAAGTCCCTCGTCCTTGTCGCCGCTTCTAACTTGAGAACTGAGGGAGGTATCGAGGGTTTGCCAGACTGTTTGCAGAAGAGATTCTAGTCCCCTGCGAGTCACTGCGGAAATGGTGAATATGGGGGCATTAGTAATCTGGGAAAATTGGGCAGCGATCGCGTCTTGCCTTTGTGATTCTACGGCATCGCATTTGTTGAGGGCGATAATTTGAGCACGAGTGGGCAGTTCCCGCCCATAAGCTTGCAACTCTTGCTGAAGGGTTTGATAATCGGCGATGGGATCGGCAGCAGTAAAATTAATGAGGTGAATCAGCACGCGAGTGCGCTCGATGTGGCGCAGGAAATCTTGCCCCAAACCCAGGCCAGCGTGGGCGCCTGCGATTAGCCCAGGAATGTCGGCAAACACAGTGCCATCGCCAGTAGGCTTACGCACTACTCCCAAGTTAGGGACTAAGGTAGTAAAAGGATAATCGGCGACTTTAGGGCGGGCAGAAGAGAGGGCGGAAATCAGGGTTGACTTTCCGGCATTCGGTAGCCCAATGATGCCCACTTCCGCGAGGAGTTTCAACTCTAGGCGCAAGCGTCGCTGTTCCCCAGTTTTTCCCGGAAGTGCCTGTTCGGGGGCGCGATTGCGATTGCTTAAGAAGTGCCGATTTCCGAAGCCGCCTTTGCCTCCTTTCGCGACACAGAGCTTATGCCCTGGTTCGACTAAATCGCCTAGGGGTTCTCCAGTTTCGGCATCATAAACGACAGTTCCGCAGGGGACTTCGATGAGGCGATCGCTCCCGGCTGCCCCCGTGCGGTTACTCGTTCCCCCGCGATCACCCTTTTTCGCGCTGATGTGATGGGCATATTGAAAGTCCAGCAACGTTTGCAGACTTTCCACTGCCTCTAAAATGACCGAACCGCCATCTCCGCCGCTACCCCCTGCCGGTCCTCCAGCAGGCACATACTTCTCCCGGCGAAAGGCAACAATCCCGTCGCCGCCTTTGCCACCTTCTACCTCAATTACGGCGCGATCTATAAATTGCATGAATTGGCGGTTAGGTCATTACCTAAATGTAGCTGGAAACATCTTCTTGACACTCATCCGCCAAATATGATAATGCGCGGAAGCGCAAACCAACTAACTGTTCGTAGAGGGGATTGAGCTTACACAAAGGGGGGAGGTGGACTAATTTGCGCTCAAAAACTTTGACATCTCTCTCAAACGGACATTGAGAAGGCACCATTTTACAAACAAATCGCGCCACCCGAGGATCTTGAATGTCCATTCCATCCAACCAATCTCTGGCAGGGCGCAGGATATCGGAATGGGAATAGGGAGATTCTGCGGGTTCTTCGGTATCAGGATCGACTGCCGCTCCCAGTCTTCCCTCCTCGGAGTTGTAAAGGGTGTGTTCTAGCGATTTTAAAGCTTGTACCTCTAGCCCTAAAGCTTGGCAAAACGATGCCAGGATGTCTGCTTCCGCGTCCGAGTAGACTCCATCCGCAACTGCCACCATAACAGCAGTTCTGAGAAAGTTTTCCGCCGTTACCTTTTCTTTACCTAAAGCAGCGGCGAGTTCTTCTGGGGAAATCTGCTCTAAATCGCCTAAATCTGTGGTTGGTGCTAGTTCATCTTGGGTGAGCTGGGCAATCAACTCCTTTTCTTGTGAACCAAAGTCTCCATCTGCCCAGGCAATTGTTAGCAAGCCACGTAGCCAAGTGGCAATCTGTTGGTTGGTGTAGGAAGATTGAGCAAGACTTGCCATAGAAACTGATTCAATGAAGCTATAGACCTGCAATGCTTTGATTTAAGGCTCTCCCAGTTCCCTTACCCGTTATGGGAATGGGGGGAGCTGAGCCTTAAAGTGGAACTTAGATAATTTAGCTGATCTAGGGTGGGTGAATGTAGTCTTCTGTGATACATTTGGCTACTTGCTTGTTACATATTATTAAGTAAAAGCCCGTCAGATTATAACAACTCTTCCTCTTGTCGTCCTGGTTTGATGGAACTGTTTTGTCAAAAGAAGGCGGGCATTTCGGTAGAACCAATACTTTTGCCTCTTGCCTTCTGCCTTCTTCAGGTTGCTTTTGTCAATTTGCCAAAAATGGCGAACTGGTTTGACGGTTGTTGAAATCTTGATAGGCAGCACGGGAGTAAGGGCGCATGAGCGCCTGGGCATCAGCGTCATTAGGGGCGTTTAACCACAAAATGCGGAGATGTAGCGCCCTCCAGTGGGCAGATCGATGAAACCAACCTCTGCTACCAAAGCGCTAATCTTAGCCGTTGGGCGTGCGATCGCCACTTTTTCGCCCAACTCGCGTGGCAGCAACTCACTCATTGTAGCTTGTCTAAGGAGACTGAGCAGGCAATCGCGCGATCGCAGTGAAACCAACTCTCCTCATTTCGGTGACAGTTTCAACAGCAGTGTACTCTTGCCCAGAATCGCCGCTCAATGGTTCATCGAGACGGATATTACCCGCATACCTGCTGAAAAAAGGCAACGAGAATGGGCACCTTAACAGTGCTGGCAGCGGCAAAAGGGGTTGCTCCTTGCCAATTGACGGAAGCATCCGTATCGAGCTTCCGAATAAACACCGCTGGCTGCAATTGGGGATATGTTTGCGCGATCACTTGTATTAGCGCTTTCAGGGGACGATTTCATTAGTTGGAGAGAGGTTATCCTTCTCCGGCTGATTTTGTTGGATTGCAAGTGGCTGAGTGGACTCCTCTGCCGAGGGCTGGTAATCGGCAGGCGCAACCAAGGATAAGATTGTTCCAGCGATCGCGCTGATCCCAAATGCTAAAATTAGTAGGCGAATGCCCCACAAAGTCAGAATGTGGGACAGTTTTCGGGGAGGGGCGGGTTGTTTTTTTGCTGGCTGCCGGGAACGCTTGGGAGGAGTGGACTTTTTTACCCTTCGCTTTCTCGCTTGAGGTGGCTTTGCCGACACCGGAAAGGGACGCGCGGGAGACTCTCTAGAATTCCCATCAGGCTGCCTTCTCTTCTGCGCATTTTCTGAATTTCTTCCATTTCGCCGCGTTTTTTGGGTGCGAGTGCGCGAATGAGAAATCGGAAAAATAGAAGGTGTCTTTCTCTTGCCAGGTTTTGCGGCTGACTTTCGGTTAGAGGGAACCTGAGAGGAACGTGAAGGAATCGATTGCCCGCGGCGACTGGCGCGAGCATAGTTACTCTGCCGGGAATCGCGCTTGGTGTTGCCTAAGTGAGTCTCTTTTCCTGGTGAGTGGAAGGAATTCTTAGACTGCTGGCTGCGACTCGATCCCGACGATCCGGTTGGAAATTGCTTTACCACGGATACCCCTCTTTCACCAAGTTGCTAATCGCTAACAATTTACAGGCAAGTGGGAGATTCTGACTAGGGCTAAGGCGGTTTTTCTGGTAATCCCTAAAGCGCGATCGCACTTTGTAGCTGGACTAAAAGACAGCCAGTCATTACATCACTTTCTTCGGGACTCAGCTTGGGAGGTAGAGGCAGTTAAAGAAACCAGACTGTGGTTGACAAAACTATTTATAGGAGAAACAGAAATCATCCTGTGTATTGATGAAACTGGAGACCAAAAAAAAGGGCAAACATTAAGCTGGATTCTAGCAATCTCTGCAGTTTTGTTCAAAAACGCCAGTTAGCTCTTTAAAAAATCACCAAAGCAACTCAAGCAGCTCCACAAAGAGTTCAAAATCTTCGAGTTCAATATTGGCAACAAGTGAAGTAAATAGAACCCTCCAACTTGTACGGATATTTCACGGTGGCGAATTACTTCGCCACCCCTGTCCTCTCTTTTTAGATGAAACAGGGCTCAATCTAGCTTTGGCACACCTATGGGGTCGTTCTTTTCGAGGAAGTCGTGCTTATAGTCAGCGGCTTTTTCAGAGAGTTTATGCTCAAGAGAAGTCGTTCGCGATCGCCTGCTAGTTTCTCACTTTTTATCTCAAAGTAACAAAAGAGAGATTAGCAGATTGAAGTTGCTGCCTAAGTTTTTAGTATCTCCGCCTAATTTGATTGAACTCTTTGGAAGTTAATTTGCTCCTTTCAGAGTTCGGCATTTCGAGGACTTGATTGGCGATGGGGCGATGGCAGTTCAATGTTCTCCGAGCTCTCTGAAAAGAAACAAACCCCATACTCGAGTTTCTCCTGCATCTATTTTTTTTGGTAGAGGCAGCTTTTCTAGTTACGTTTTTGACTTCTCAGACTTTCTCTGAGAGAGAACTACTCCTATCCCCTGTTTGGGAGGCAGGGTAATTGAGGGCAACAGTTCAATCGGATGGTCTGAAACTAGAGTGAGATGGAAGGTTTGGACAATTCTAGCTAGTAGTAACTTCACCTCCATCATCGCAAAGGATTGATCAATGCAGACCCTGGGACCATCTCCAAAAGGGAGGTATGCACCTGGAGGCGAGCTTTGTTCGAGGTGATCTGCCCAGCGCTCTGGTCGAAACTGGTCTGGGGCTTCAAAAAAGCGAGAGTCTCGGTGCATCACCCACGGGCTCACGTAAACCAATGTTCCTGGAGGCAAGCGATACTCCCCAATCTGGCACTCCCGAACTACTTCCCGGCTCAGTGCCCAAACCGGAGGGTAAAGCTGCATGGACTCTTTAATCACAGTCTGTAGGTAGGGCAACTGGTTTAAGTCGGTAACTGTGGGAGGACAATCACCCAAAACTGAGTGCAATTCCTGAAGTAACTTTGCTTCGCTTTTGGGATGTTGGGACAGCAGCATCAACGTCCAAGACAAGGCATTTGCCGTCGTCTCATGACCAGCCAAAAGCAAGGTCATCACCTCATCCCTCAACTCTTGGTCACTCAACTGGCTACCATCTTCGTCAGTAGCTTGGAGCAACATCTCAGGTAAATCGTCATCAATTCAGGTGTCGAACTTGTCAAAAAGTATTTTCCGAAGAGCTGAGTTTTGTCAAAAAACAAGTACCTATACTAAAC
>PXPT01000090.1:5696-9170 GCA_003021505.1 Cyanobacteria bacterium QS_4_48_99
TCGAAGAAGTGAGCATTTACCTGTGGAAACCCTATCAAAGTGTCGTCAAACAATTACTACCAAATGCGAAAGTAGTAGCTGACCGATTCCATGTAATGACAGAAGTTAATGAATAGTTATATCAAAAAAGAAAATCTGAGAAAAGACAAGCTGAGAAGTTAAAAATAAAAAGGAGAGAGAAAGAAAACTTGAAGAAATAAAAAACAGGTAAGTATAAGTTGCTGAATAAAAACAAAAATTAAATGACCAGAAAAAAAGACAAATTAGGTAGATAAACTGGCCCAACCTCAAACAAATGAATCAACTTTAAAAAAAAGACTTAAGAGCTTTGTTGGAAAACCAAATTACAGCCGATTAAGCTTGGTGTAAACTAAGGGGATGCTCGAATTATTATATAAACTTTTTTTTCCAAAAAGTTGTCCAAAGATACGCCGATGGCTTGAGATTTTTTTAGGCTAGGTTCGATGATTATGGCACTATCCAAGGAGTTGTGGAAGGCATTAATCAAAAAACTAAGCTAATTAAAAGAAAAGCTTTTGGTTTGACTGATTTCAATAATTTTAGAAAAAGAGTCCTGTTAAATTGGAACTTTTCTTGCTAATTTAGCATACTTATTCTAAAAGAGCCAGTTTTGAAAAGCGACACGAATTGAAGTTTCCTTACGAGAACCGCCATACTGAATATTTTTTTCTACTTCTGTCTGATATTGGCTAACCAATAATCTTGACATCGCTGGTGTTAGACAAAACGCGAGCGTAACACCAGCATGACTAGCTAATGTATGATATAAATTACCTCGGTAGCCCCGCTTACACTGTTATATTTTTTTACTTCCCCTACTTCCCCTGCTTTTTTTTACTTCCCAGCTCTCACGTCCTGACTTATTTCCCCGCGTCCCCACGTCCCCGCGTCTGCGCGTCTTCCCTGCGCCTGCTTCCCTTGCCTCCCCTGCTCGTCTGAAAGCAAATTGTCGGTGCGCGAGATATCGTCTAAGGGAGTGTGAGACGGGGCTAATAAGATAGAGAAAGAGTGATTGCTAAAGAGGCATTCGGATAAGCCTAGACTCATGCAAATTTATCTCGACCATAGCGCCACAACTCCGCCACGAGCAGAAGCGATCGCGGCTGTGCAAACTACCCTGACTCAACAATGGGGGAATCCTTCCAGCTTACATGCCTGGGGGCATCGCGCGGCAACTGCCACAGAACAAGCAAGAATCCAGGTTGCCAGCCTCATCAATGCTGCGAACCCAGACTCGATCATTTTCACCTCCGGCGGCACAGAAGCGGATAACTTAGCGATAATGGGAGTGGCGCGGCAGTACCAAACGCCTCAAAATCTCATTATTTCCAGCGTGGAGCATTCCGCAGTCGAGCAGCCTGCACAGCTTTTGGAGGAATGGGGCTGGCAAGTCACGCGGTTGCCTGTGAATGCCCAAGGACGGGTTAATCCCCTCGATTTGAAAGCAGCCTTGCAACCCAACACAGTACTGGTTTCAGTCATTTACGGTCAAAGTGAAGTGGGGACGCTGCAACCGATTGAGGAGTTAGGAGAAATTGCTCGCGCCAGTGGCGCACTATTTCACACGGATGCGGTGCAAGTAGCGGGACGTTTGCCCATCAACGTTGGGCATTTACCAGTGGATTTGCTTTCCCTCTCCAGCCACAAAATGTATGGTTGTCAGGGAGTAGGAGCATTATACATCCGCGACGGAGTAGAGTTAGTGCCACTGTTGGGAGGCGGCGGGCAAGAGTCCAAGCTGCGTTCTGGCACTCAGCCAGTGACCGCCATTGCTGGGTTTGGTGTGGCGGCACAGTTTGCAGCAGCGGAGATGGCAACAGAGACACCTAGGTTGATCGAACTGCGCGATCGCCTCTTCGATCTCTTAGCCGATTCTCCTTACCTCACCCCCACCGGAGATCGCCTACACCGCTTGCCCCACCATGTTAGTTTCAGCGTCACCCATCCCCCAGAAACCGAAGAGGGAGTGACAGGTAAAACACTCGTGCGTCAACTCAATCTCGCAGGCATCGCCATCAGTGCTGGTTCTGCCTGTAGTAGTGGTAAACTCAATCCCAGCCCAGTATTGCTAGCAATGGGTTATCCCGAATCAGCAGCATTAGCAGGAATCCGCCTGACACTTGGGCGCGATACCACCGAAGCGGATGTGGACTGGACAGCAATGGTGCTGCAACAAGTTCTCGCACGCTTGATTGGTCATTCGTCATTAGTTTTAACTCCTTAGTAGACTCGCAGCAGAAGTTGGGTAAAGGGAAAGGGGGAAAGGTGAAATTAAAAATTAAAAATTAAAAATTAAAAGTTAAAAATTAAAAATTCAAGAAGGAATTTGAATTTTGCATTTTGAATTCGGAGCGAAGCGACGTGACTCAATTTCCCAAAACCCTAGAAGAAGCGATCGCCCAGGCACAAGAAGCCACAGTTGAGGCAATAGAAGCGGGCAACACACGAGTGCAAGTGGAGTTAGAGATTCCAGAAGTTTCTCTCAAATCCCAAGCGATCGCCTGGGAATTTACCGCGATTTTCCAGGAGTTTCTAGAGGGGCTGAAAGTCATATTTCCCGACACGGGAGCGGCTGCCCTCGCCCGCCGGGATTGGGGAGAAGTACCGTTTACAGTGACAGATTTAGGAAGTCGGAATACCTCGATAGAGACGAAAGTTGACTCCGAGGATGTGGCGTTTTTAGTGGTTTGCCCCTCAGCGGTGGAAGTGGGGAAAGTCGAAACCCTGTGTAACCTGGCAGGCGATCGCCCTGTAGTCTTGCTAATTCCTCAGTTAGAGGATGTCGCCACCGTTGGGATTGGCTACGCTGCCCGACAAATTCGGGAGCGCTTTCTCAGCACCCTAGAAACTAGCTACCACATTAAACCGCTAGAGGGAGCTGCTATCCTACGCCGTTTCCCTTCCCAGTGGCAAGTCTGGTTAGAGAAGGACAATGACTACGAATTGATTGCTGAAGAACCGCAAAAACCTGTAGGAGATCACCTCCAGCTCATTCTCGCCCAAGCCACTGGCACAGACGAGCCCACAACCGAAGCTACCCCAGCCCCGAAAAAAACGGGATTACTCGCCAACCTACAACGATTCTTACGGGCATTGAGTCAATAATGATACCATTTTGCTTTTTATAGCAGTTCCCACCCAGATGAGGTACAGCAATTTGTAAACAGACGATCTTTTGAAAGGAGTTATAGAAGTTAAAGGTGTGCCTCATCAAACTAAGAAATGCTATATGTAATAGACTTAATAGAGAAAGGCGTTAAGAGCAAAACGGAAAGACTTTGTTGCACGAATAGAACAAGAAAATTCCCCACCCAGGGTGAGTAGGTAATTTCAACTCTCAACCAGATAGCTATCGGGCATTCCTAGGTGACTCATCCAGTTGAGAGCCGCTTGATTATCTATGTGCCTGCATCTGAGTTGTCCCCCCAAAAATTGTCTGGAAGCGAAACATGG
>PXPT01000091.1 GCA_003021505.1 Cyanobacteria bacterium QS_4_48_99
AAGCCCTGCGCCAGCGAGCCGTCGCCGCCGTAGTCGAGCAGGGCCGAACCCAGCAACAAGTGGCTCGGGAGTTGGGCGTGGCGCGGGCCACCGTCAAGCGCTGGGTGCAGCGTGATCGCGCCCGTGGGGAACCAGCGCTAGCCGCCCGCAAGCAGGGACGGCCGCCTCATCTCAACTGGGAGCGGGCGCAGGTCGCCCAGCTCACCCAGCTTATTCGAGACTGCGCCCCGG
This sequence comes from Cyanobacteria bacterium QS_4_48_99, assembly GCA_003021505.1. GTDB lineage: Bacteria > Cyanobacteriota > Cyanobacteriia > Cyanobacteriales > Rubidibacteraceae > QS-4-48-99. The sequence goes on from PXPT01000091.1 coordinate 232, forward strand.
AGCAGTTGCAGCTGCCCTACCCGCTGTGGACGCTGGAAGCGGTCGCTGAGCTCATCCGGCAGCAGTGTGGGCAGCAGCTATCCCGACAGGCGGTGAGCAACTACCTGCACGCCTGGGGGCGATCGCCGCAAAAGCCGGCCAAGCGAGCTCGGGAGCAGTGCCCGCTTCGCCGTCCGAGGCTGGATGGAGCACCAGTACTCAGCCCTGCAGCGGCAGGCTCAGCGGGAAGGGGCTCAAATTCACCCTTGGCGACGAGATGGGCCTGCGCTCGGACCATCAGACCGGCACCTGCTGGGCGCCCAAGGGCCAGACTCCGGTCGTGAAGACCACCGGGCAGCGCTTTGGTTGCAACCTCATATCCAGCCTGACCAACCACGGCACCCTGCGCTTTCAGGTGTTCGAGGGGAGTTTCACCACCGAGGTATTTTTGGACTTTCTGCGCTGCTTGGTGCGCTCGGTCCAGCACAAGGTGTTTCTGATTGTGGACCGCCATCCGGTGCATCGAGCCCACCAGGTGCAGCAGTGGGTGCCCAGCACGCGGACCAGCTAGAGTTGTTTTACCTGCCGCCCTACAGTCCCGAGCGGAACCCGGACGAGTACTTGAACCAGGACATCAAGGCTCATGTCAGGCGCCAGCGGCGGCCTCACCATTTGCCGGACTCAAGCGAATGGTGCGCGCTTACCTGCACCAACTCCAGCAATGGCCGGAGAAGTTAAGCCATTTCTTCTGGCTACCCCAGGTGCAAGATGCAGGCCTCTGATTGTGATCTATTTAGGTGGAAAAGTAATAGGATTGAGATTAGCGTAATAAATCTCACCACGTTTCATCGGATAACCCGTCTGCAACTGTTAGCTCCCAATCCGAATTAACTTCTTGGGCTGCCTCTGGATAAGTATCCTCCAGTTCTAGGGACTGCAATCGCTCTAATGCCACTTCAATGACCTGAGAACTACCAACTGTACGAGAGAGTGAGGTAGGGATACGGATAATTTTTCCACTGACATATTGGACTGAATAGTAGTAAAAGTATTCGTACTAAAAGTAGCATCATACAAAACGCGATCGCTGCTAGCATAGGTCGATACCTTATGTGTGTGAGGGGGTGGCTATGCACCCAGTTGATTATCTCGTTGTCGTTCTTTACCTGCTAGCAATTGTTGCTTTGGGATTCTTTCTCCAACGCAAGGCGGCGCGAGGGATTGAGTCCTATTTTTTGGGTAATCGCCAATTGCCTTGGTGGGCGCTAGGTGCCTCTGGCATGGCATCCAACACGGATATCGCCGGAACGATGTTAATTACTGCCCTCATCTATGCTTTGGGAACGAAGGGATTCTTTATCGGCATCCGGGGTGACATTGTTCTGGTGATGGCATTTTTCATGATTTTCATGGGCAAGTGGACGCGACGGGCACAGGTGATGACGTTAGCGGAATGGATGCGCTTCCGTTTCGGTTCGGGACGAGAGGGAAATCTTGCTCGAGTAATTAGTGCTATTGCCAATCTGGTGCTTTCAATTGGAATTATTAGCTACTTTGCCATTGGGGGAGGGAAATTTTTTGGAGCATTTCTGGGAATTAATGAGCGCTTCGCTGCCATTTTTATGATTGTCTTGGCGATGGTTTACACAGCAGTTAGCGGTTTCTATGGCGTTATCTGGACTGATGTTTTTCAGGGAGTGCTAGTTTTTTTTGCCATTATTTATGTCTGCGTTCTTACCTTGCAAATTGTTACGCTTCCCGAGAATTTTTCGGTTTCTCTCCCTTTAGAAGATGGCAGTTTTCAGGAATTTCCCACTACTCTAGCGGATTGGAGTAATATATTTCCCCCAATGGAACTGGATTTACCAGGGCAATATGGAATTTATAACTTGTTTGGCATTACCATTTTCTTCTACCTTCTAAAAGCATCTCTGGGAGGGTTAAGTGGCGCGGGTGGATATATAAGTCAACGGTACTTTGCTGCCAAAAGCGATCGCGAAGCCGGCTTACTTTCTCTTTTCTGGATTATCTTACTTTCATTTCGCTGGCCCCTAGTGACAGCATTTGCCATGCTGGGCATCCATTACGGAATGACTAAAGAGGTGATTGCCGATCCAGAACTTGTGTTGCCCACGGTGATAGAAGAATACGTTCCCATGGGAATAAAAGGGTTATTAGTGGCTTGTTTTATCGCCGCCGCTATGTCTACGTTTGACTCAATTATTAATTCCAGCGCTGCTTACTGGGTTAGGGATATTTATCAAGCTTACCTTAATCCGAGTGCTTCTAGTCAACAACTAATCCGTCAAAGTCGCGCTGCTTCAATTGTTGTTGTGATGCTAGGATTGCTCTTTAGTATTTCAGTAGGAAATATCAATGAGATTTGGAGTTTACTTGTAATCGGATTTACTTCTGGACTACTTATCCCGCTTTTATTGCGATGGTATTGGTGGCGGTTTAATGGCTATGGCTTCGCTATTGGTACTTTAGCGGGAATGATGGCAGCAATAATTACTAAATTTAGCGGCATATCTGTACCGCAATATGCCAACTTTATGATTCCTAGTGGTTGCTCTTTTCTGGGATGTATGCTGGGAACTTTCTTAACCGCACCTACGGATCGAAATGTTTTAGAGAATTTCTATCAAATTACTCGACCGTTTGGGTTTTGGGAACCGATTCGCAAACAAAATCCAGAAAAAATTCAGGCAAAAATTAAAGCCGAAAACAGACGGGACATTATTGCTACTCCTATTGCGGTCTCCTGGCAGCTAGTATTATTCCTAATGGGAATGATGTTGCTAATGAAAAGATGGGATTATTTGAGCTTCCTTTTAGTGCTGTTTATTTGGCTATCAATTGGACTATATTTTACTTGGTTTAAACACTTGTCAAAGAAAGTAAGTATGAAATAGAAATTGGCATTTATATATTATAGATATGGTAATCAAAAATCAGGAAGCCAGTTTCACATTTTCAATTTAAGATTCGGAAGAGTTGCCGACGTGACTGGAATAACTTTAAACATTCCCCAACTGCTAAATGGTCAGATGAGGAATTTGTAGCGTTTTGCCAAGCTAATCGAGAATTGAAAATAGAGCCCAATTCTATCGGAGACATAATTATTATGCCACCGACAGGTTGGGGGAGTGGCGATCGCAATGCTAAAATAACCTATCAATTCCGAGCATGGAGCGGCAAGAGCGATTTAGGGCTCTCTTTTGACTCTTCTACTGGCTTTAAACTCCCCAATGGTGCTGTTCGCTCCCCTGATGCAGCTTCGGTGAAACGGGATCGGAGAGAGGCAATTAATCCCGAACATGACAAGTTTTTACCCCTAGCACTTGATTTTGTCATGGAATTACGCTCAGGTAGTGACTCACTAAAAACACTGCAAGAGAAAATGCAAGAGTACGTAGACAACAATGTACGATAATGTACGATTAGGGTGGTTAGTTGATATTCAAAATAAACAAGTAGAAATCTATAAACTAGGACAACAAAAAGAAGTTTGGGAGCAGCCCTTATCTGTTTATAGGGAAAGTGTACTACCTAATTTTATGCTGGATTTGCAAGCAATTTGGAGTTAGATCAAATCGGTTTAATTACAAGTAACAAAAGTCTCTCCGCGTCCACGCGTCTCCCCATCTCCGTGTCTGCCCTAACCAGACTCAATATTAGGTTACTGCAAATTAATGGGCAATCGCACTTGAAAGCTAGTGTCCCCTGGCTGGGAATCAAAGCGAATCTCGCCTTTGTGCTGTCCCACGACAATACGACGGGAGATGTCTAGTCCTAATCCTGTACCTTTGCCTACCTCTTTAGTCGTAAAGAACTGCTCGAAAATGCGGGGTTGAATTTCTGAGGGAATACCTGCACCATCGTCGGCAATTTCTACTAAAATGCGAACGCTTTCCTGAGATTTACGAATCCAGAGATGTCTCTTCCCCTTCATCCCATCAATCGCATTATCAATTAAATTTGTCCACACTTGATTGAGTTGAGAACCAAAAGCACAGATATGTGGCAAATCACCATATTCGCGCTTCACCTCTACACCGTATTTGAGTTTATTTTTCAAAATGGTTAGCGTGTTTTCAATACCCTCATGGATATCCACCTCCTCCTGTAGCGGCGCTTGATCCATGTAGGAGTAATTGTTCATCGCCTTGACTAACTCTGAGATTCGCTCAGAACTGACTTTTACTGCGTCTAACAATATCCCCTTCCGGTGAGCATTGCTTCCAGCTAACTCAACACATCACTGGGACACTCAGGCGCGACGTTAGAGGCAACTTCATCTAGCCGTTCGGTGTCCACTCCAGCGGCAACCAGCGTAGGGGCAAGTTTCCAGCTTTCAGGGATATCGTGCGCGTCTAACCACTCCACCGCCGCGTCTTCTAATTCACTTTGCGTGAGCGGATCAAGCCGGGAAGACTCCTTGGCAGATTCGGTGGCTTGCTGATACAAATCGCACAGAAACGCGATGCGTTCTTCGGTTAGCGGTTGCTGATGGAGCTTGAGCGCCAGAGAGGGTAACGTTTGTAATACCTTTTCTAAGTTGTCTACGCCTCGCCTGACAGCGGCAGCAGGGTTATTTAACTCGTGGGCAACTCCAGCGGATAATGTCGCTAAGGAAATAAGCTTCGCTTGCTGTTGTGTGACAGCTTCGTGAATTTGCGATCGCTGCGTGGAAATTTTCATAACCTTACGCAGAATAGAACGACTCTTACAGATCATCTCCCAAAACGTATCGGGACAGATCTTGTACAAACGAACCGCAGTTAAGGCGCGTCCACTGGTGGGATAAGGCTCCTCCAACAGCAGAATCAGTTCTGCAAACACATCCCCCTTCCAAAGTGACTGCATGAACTTCCTGCCCACTGACTGCTTGTGTCCACTCGGTTTTGCCTTCTAAGAAGATGTAAAACCCATCCGGCAGATCACCCTGTTTGGCAATTTGCTCCCCTGGCTGTAGCTGAATTTCTGTACCTTGTTCGGACAGCCATTGCAACTGCTCGTTAGTTAGTTGGGCAAACAGGGGTATCTGAGCAAGCGATCGAGTAAAACCATAGTTTCAAGGGGTTCGATTTCCCTGATGTTAACCACTATGCTTAGGATAAACTTCAACTGGGCATTTCACTAAGTGAACGGGATGCAGGATTTTATAAAAGAAACTATGAGTTCAACTAAATCTCTTTATGACACCGATTACTCTCTCTGGCTGGAAAAAAAACAGCCCAACTCCTGCGAAATTGTCAAATTAACGAGCTAGACCTTCCCAATTTAGCTGAAGAAATAGAGGATATGGGAAAGCGTGAGAAACGGGCAGTTGAGAACAATGTAGAGATTTTATTAATGCACCTTCTGAAATATCAATACCAACCAGAGAAACGTTCTAATAGCTGGAAGTACACCATCTTTGAACACAGGGACAGATTGGAAAAAGCCTTCCGAGATAGCCCTAGCTTGAAGCCATATTCCCAAGAAATTTTTGAGCAATGCTACAGCAAAGCGAGGCAAAGGGCAGCGATTTAAACTGGCATGGAGATTGATATTTTTCCGGTTGAGTCGCCTTTCACAGTAGAGCAAACTTTAAACCCTAACTACTTACCGGAGTAAAAGAGCCTGCCTTAGGGTCTGTGAACACAAAATCTGCCATCCTGCCTATCTGAGACTAGCAGAAGAAACAGACCAGCAGATCGAGGCTTTGCTGCCGCGCCAGCGCGGTAACGTTTCCTGAAGTCACCGGTTCGCCATAATTGTCGAATCCCTCAAAAGTGTTAACAGCCCCTAGAACGGGTGAATGCCTTAGAGTGTTGAAGGGGCATACGAAGTGGTTTACTCAGTTGCTTTCACAGTTATGTGTTAAGAAGGCTCGTCTAATCAAGTCCCAGTGCTTGCTAGCAGTAGTGAAGATCGAATCATCCGATTCTAGGAGATAGAGACAGGAAAGTGTCTCAAGATATTGAGAGGTGAGAGACCTTACGAAAAAATGAATATTACTGGTGCGATGGGGTTAACGGAAGCTCAGAAGATGACATTAAAGGCGCTGAGGCAATTGACTCAAGTCTGGTTGAACACCCATAGTTATGGCAAACGCGGAGAGTCTCGGAAGGTAAAAGGCATTAGACCTCTTGCGGAATTCCCATTAAGCTGCTAATTTCAACTCATAGTTGTAAAGTCCGGCAAGCAAATTGACTCGCAAACCAAATCGCTTCCTTCG
>PXPT01000092.1 GCA_003021505.1 Cyanobacteria bacterium QS_4_48_99
CGGGATGAGCGGCGTGCTGATATGCACCAAGCCTTTCTCAAGCTGGGCTGCGCGCTCATCCTGTTCAACCACCTGCAGAAGTTCTGTTAGGCGTTCTAAGGTTCTATCTTGGCTTTCTCACTTGCTTGAGAATTAGCTGCTTCCTTCTCTTCAAGCTGCTTCTCTAGCTCTTTAGTCTGCTCTGCTTGTTGTTGAGGTTGGCTTTCTTCTGCTACCTCTGAACCTGCCTGGGAATTAGCTTGAGTGGTTTCACTTTCAGGAAGCATAGCTCCAGTGATCGCCCACGAGAGGGGTGCGCCAATAATGCCTACAGTTACCCACTTAATCCAATTGCCTTTTCTAGTGCTACTGTTTTTGCTAGTCAGTACAAAAGCACCAGGAGCGAGGAAAGCTCCGATAGGTCCTCCAGTCACTAAACCAATAACTGAGCTGGCAAGATACTCTTACGGCTTGCTCTTAACCATAATTTTTCCTTCTTAGTAAAGTTTATATACGTTATTTTTCTGTGCGACTTTCTGATAAGTTTACCCATGCTCTGGCTCAAAGTTGCACCAATTTTGTAAATGCCTCCCCGAGGTAGGTACTGCTTAGAAGAGAAGATGTTTTAGCTATGTCCTGCTCTCTACTAAAGCGGGCTAAGTTAGTAGCAAAGGCAATTTCTCCCGTTTTAGAGTTCTTTGACCAATGCCCTTCTGGATAATGTGATCGCGCCACTTTATCTCCCAGCTCCGGTGGCTGTAGACGAGTATGCTTCAGCCTTTCAATTGCAGTCAGGCGAGCGCTATGAGAGCGGCAGTGTTGCTTTTGCTTTTTAGCTCGGTACCAACTGACAACACTGGTATTTATATAAAATAAAAGCTGCGATTCATGAGAGGCTGTGTGCTGAAATAAATTCAGCACCTTAAAACCCTGTCCCAAGGGTAATCAAGGATTATACCTTTAGGGGTCTCGCAACGTTAGCTAAAATTTAAAGGGTTGAGTGGCATTGACAGGTCGAAAAAGTGGGTTCCCAGAAACAAGAAGAATTCCAACAGGAATATCAAGCGGGAAAAATTGCCTTTGAGCGAGGTCAATACCGCACCAGCGTGGAGCGATTGGAGAAAGCTTGTAGCCTGGTGGCTCGTCAATCGCGCCTTGGGGGAGAAATCCGGATGTGGCTGGTTACAGCCTATCAAGCAGCAAACCAGACTCAAGAAGCGATCGCGCTTTGTCAACAGCTTGAGCGACACTCTAACGCGGAAATTCGCAAACAGAGCAAAGAGCTACTCTACATTATTAAAGCGCCTCCCTTAAAACGACCGCAAGAATGGATGACGAAAATTCCTGACCTCTCAGCCATGCCAGAGAGCGATCCCAAAGAGCGCCGCGGCAGCGGTACAGTTAAAAGTTCCCAGAAAAAGCGCCCCACCTCCGAGCCAGAACCTCTCGATTGGAGTCAGGTTAATACCAAAGACAATCAGTTTGTCTGGGCTGCCCTGCTTGCTATCCTTGCTATCCTCGGTGGCTTGGTATGGTTGAGTTAGATTTTAGGAGTTGGAATTAATGAGTTTTGCACCTCGCGCCTCACGTTCTTACCGCTCACTCTTCTTATCGCTGGTTCTGTTGGTAGCAATGCTCCTTTCTGGCTGTGTCAGCTACGACATGGGGGTGAACTTCAAGGGACTGCACCAGGGTACTTTTGTCCAGCACGTTCAATTAGGGGAGCAGCTAACTAGTTTTAGCGGTTCCGAGGCAACTCAATGGCTGCGTAGCGTCGAGCGTCGAGCCAGGCAGCTAGACGGGGAAGCAAAGCGAGTTTCTCAACAAGAGGTTATTGTCACCATTCCCTTCAGCAATGGCGAACAACTTGCATCGAAGTTCAATCAATTTTTTCATCCGAATCCCAAAACGACTGCTCAGACAGATGCCGATTTAGTTTCACTCAGTTCGCAAATGCGCCTGAATCAAAACAACTTGCTACTGTTGCAGCGCAATCGCCTAAATTTAGATGTGGATTTACGTGCCTTGGGTGTTCTTTCTACAGAAGGTAGAGTAGTTGTGGATTCGGGTTCGCTAGCGAACTTGGAATTTAGGCTCAATACGCCTTGGGGGGCACGCAGCGTGGAGAAGGCAGCAGAAGCAATTAGCCCCGAAGTAACTCAAGGTCAGTTAGTGTGGAAACTCCAGCCTGGTCAAATTAACAAGATTGAAGCTGTTTTCTGGCTTCCCGAACCTCTGGGGATTGGTGCGGCTGTAATTGCCCTTTTGATGGTAGGAGGGTTTTCTCTCAAGTATAAGCGTTTCCCAGGGACAGCCGAGCCTACTGCGTCTTCTCCCATCACTGAGGGGCAGTAGGACAATTGATATTGCACGCTCATGGGATTTTAAGGTCGCAGAGGAGCAAAGGACCAGGGGGGAAATTCATGTTGTCGGCGCTAGCCTTCCATGTGGGATAGAAAATGCAATTAACCCTCGAACAAATTCTCGTTCCACCAGGACAGCAATTATTGCTAAAAGATATTAGCTGGCAACAGTTTGAGCCCATCTTAAATGAATGGGGAGAAAGTCGTGCAGGAAGACTTTCTTACAGTAACGGATGGCTAGAGATTATGGTTCCTCTGCCAGAACCTGAGAAAGATAAAGAAATCATTGGCGATTTAGTAAAAATTATTTTAGAAGGGTTCCTGGTTGATTTTGAACCTTTGGGTTCGACAACGTTCAAAAATGAAAAAATGACTCAAGCAGTAGAACCTGATGCCTGTTTTTATATTCATGATTACGCAGCAATTATTGGCAAGGATAGAATAGAGTTAACGGTCGATCCAATCCCCCGATTTAGCTGTCGAAATTGATGTTATTTATCGAACGCAATTTGCAAATTATTAGCTTTTGGGAATTCCTGAACTTTGGCGCTAACTCGGCAAAGGTTGCAGATTAACCTATTGCAGAAAGGACAATATATAGCAATTATCATACTGGTGAGGTACAACGAATTTTTCTCTTTTTTACTATGTAAAATGGATAGTGAGGCAGAGTATACCTCATGAGTCTAAGAAACGCTATATCCAGTCTCGTAATAGTCCTAATTTCCCAAGTATCCCAATTGTTGACATAGTTAACCAGTATGTTGAACAAAGTCAAACTGAAGGATGGAGTCGAGTGATTAGAGTATTCAAAAGTTCGGTAAGGGAAAACTTGAGAACATAAATTGCAAGATCCGATCGCTCAGTAGCGCTTTCCAAAAAAAACAGTTCCTCTTCTAGATGCCAATTATCACATAAGTTAGTAGGCTAAAGCATTTGTTTTCTTAAGTGGCACGCCAGCTTAACTTGAGGTTAATCCAGAAATTCCAAAGTGTCACTGATACAATCGCAATCAGGTTAGCTAAAAGATAATGAAGCCCTATAATATTAAATAGTAAATTTAATAGCAAAACATTTAGAATTAATCCCATTAAACAAACTAAATTAAATTTGAGCAACCGCTTAAAGCGTTGATTCCATCCGCTTTGTTGGCTAGATACATCGCTAAAAGTCCAGGTATCGTTCCAGATAAAGTTATTGATAATTGCCACTTCAGCAGCGAGAATTTTACTGCGAGTTAATCCTAAGCTCAAGGTTGAGGTGTCATGGAGTAAATAAAGGACAGCCATATCTACAAAAACCCCGCCGAGACCAACAAAACCAAAACGAATTAAACGCCCAAATTGTCCTAAAGAAAGGCGTAATCGGAGTAAGTGTCCCAGATAATCAATATAGTGCTTCCAACTTACTTTGCTATTGCCTTCTTGACGTTCTTGAAACACATAACCGACTTCGGCAATCTGGCTAATTTTTCCTCTACTTAGTACCTCGATGAGAATTTTGTAACCGAGAGGATTCATTGTACAACCCGTGATCGCATTGCGGCGTACCATAAAGTAACCACTCATGGGGTCAGAAACGCGACCGAATATCCCCGGCAGCAGAACAAGTCCCAACAACTGCGCCCCGCGCGAGAGACTCCGCCGAAGCAAGTTCCAGTCACTCACACCCCCCTGCTCAACGTGGCGGCTGGCAACGGCTAAGTCAGCGCCTCGGTCTATTGCTACTAAAAGTTTCAATAGAATTTCGGGCGGATGCTGTAAATCGCCATCAATCGCTCCTAAAATCTGTCCATTTGCCACTTGCCAACCGCGAAGCACGGCTGTTGATAGTCCTCGCTCATTCCGACGGCGCATTACTCGTAAATGTGGGTATTGAGGCATTAGAGACTGTGCAATCTGCCAGGTTCTATCTGGACTATTATCATCGACAACAATCAGTTCGTAGTTTTCTGGAATCACCTCGTCTAGTACATCACTCAATACTCTAATAATTTTATTGATATTTTTACCTTCGTTGTAGGTAGGAATTACTAGTGATAAATAGACGGCGTGAGATGGGACAGGAATTAAATCAGGAATTAAAAAAAGTCCTGATGGAGGAGGTAATAGTTCGTTAGAATATTCGTTGTTCATTCACTCAGTTTGGATGGTAAAACGCGATACTTTTTAAGCAATACGCTGAAGTTTTGTTCGCCCACGACTTTTATTCAAAACCAAAAAAGTAAAAAATTGGTAAAACTATCTAGCAGTTAATTATTAACAAATAAGGCAGAATAGCATTGCGATAAAAGTAAACAATAAGGCGCGCATGCAAAAGGAAAACGGCACTCATTTATTAACGCTTACTACTTTGTTTTCCCCTTTCGCGCCTCTAGCCTTTTACCTTCATTGATTTCCTAACCTAGCCCAGCGGCAGCTATTTTAAAGAAATCACCTTAATCTGAACTCCTACATTTGTCGAGACTAAGTAATAAAACTTATCAAAATATTTATACTAAGTTGCGCTCGAGGCGTGTATTTTTTAGGAGGCAGGGAATAATTGCTAATAGAAAAAAGGAGCGATCACCCTAGCTAAAAACCTTAAGAAGCAAGTGAGTCTGGCTGATAACAAATTCCTGCTTGTTTGAGGCGACGAAGTGCCTCTCCTAAGCGATCGCACTCGGCAATCAAACTAATCCGCACATAGCCTTCACCCGCGACACCAAAAGCATTCCCTGGTGTCACCACCACTCCAGTTTTTTGTAACGTATCGAGGGCGAAATCAGTTGAATTTACCCCAGGCGGACACTGTACCCAGAGATACATGGTTGCCTTCGATTTGGGAATCTCCCAACCCAGTTCTGCCAAGCCTTGAATGAGAAAATCGCGGCGTTGGCGATACCGTTCCTGCACCTGCTGCACGTAGCTATCCGGCAATTCTAGGGCGGTTTGCGCTGCGGCTTGAACTGCGGCAAAAATGCCGTAATCCATATTTGTTTTCAGAGTGCGTAGCCCTTGAATAATCTTCGAGTTGCCCACTACAAAACCAACGCGCCAGCCTGCCATGTTATACGTTTTGGATAGGGTGTGAAACTCTACGCTGATCTCCTTTGCCCCTGGAATCTCTAATAAGCTAGTGGGTTGATAGCCATCAAAAGCGAGTTCAGCGTAACACAAATCGTGAACCAGTAGGATTTCGTGACGGCGGGCGAAGGCGACAATCTCTTCAAAGAATTCCCGCGGGGCAGTAGCAGTGGTGGGATTACTAGGATAGTTGAAATAGAGTATTTTTGCCTGCTTTGCCACCTCATCGGGAATCGCAGTTAAATCAATCAGCCAGTCTTGTTCGGGTTTGAGAATGAGATTGTGAATCTTGCCCCCAGCGATTAAAGGTCCACGAAAATGGGCAGGATAAGCGGGACTAGGGACGAGAACCAAGTCCCCAGGATTGACATAGGCAAGGGCAAGGTGAGTCAGCCCTTCTTTAGAACCAATCAGCGGCAGGGCTTCGCTATCGGCATCGAGTTGCACTGCGTAGCGGCGTTGATACCAATTGGCGATCGCGCGACGGAAATTAGCAGTCCCTTCAAAGGGAGGATAACCGTGATTGCTTGAATTTCGCATTGCTTCTGCTGCGGCATCAACTACAGGCTGAGGCGTTGCGCCATCGGGATTGCCCATCCCCAAATCAATTAAATCCAGCCCTTGTTCTCTGGCACGGGCTTTCAGTTCATCTAGGCGGGCAAAAACATAAGGCGGCAGGGCACTGAGGCGTTCGGCTGGGGTAATCCAATCTAAACTCATCAAAAAGGGATGGCAAAATACAGAGACAGAGAACTATTGTCGCACTGAGACGCAAAACTGTGGAGAGACGCAGCGCAAAATAGGAGATGAGTGATGGGAGGGGCAACCCAACGGGTTGCCCGTACTGATGAGTGAGAATTTCTACTCGCAAAGTAGCTTGATAAGATTGCTTTCCGTACAGGTAAATTCCCTCCCCTTTCCCCTAACGCGAAGCGTTTAACCCTTACCCTCTGAGTGAAACGCTGTACTTCATCAAGATGCAAATTGCTATAACTGAGGGAGCGATCGCACTAGCGACTAACCTCCACTCCTCGAAGAATCGAGAGACTCGCGTTGCCAACAACCATACTGCTGAGCGTAATATTCTAGAATCTCCTCAATGCGCTGCTTGCTACTAGCATCCCCATCGGCAGCATACTGTATCCACAAACCTTCTATTTGGCTTTGTTTGTAACTAAACTGCTGTGACTGCTGGGGAATCTCAGCGATTTCTACTCCTCCCACCTGCCGCAAGTGAGCTGCAATCTCCCGATACATTGCTAGGGGTAACTCAGGAAAGCAAATTTTCTCCTGCCCTCCTTCGGCTGACTTCTGCTGCATGCTTTCAATCCCTCCATAACTAATACCAGCACCAGCTATTTCTTACCTCAAATCCCTGCTTTTTGGTAAGGAAATGGGAATAGACACCCTAGATGAGGACTCGGATTGAGCGATTCCCAACCCTGACCCGACTTGTTTGGAGACTTCCATTCCCTCCTGCTCTAGAACGACAGTTAGAGCGGCATCTTGATTCCTTTCAATCCGCTTGAATAGCACTTGTCGTTGCTCGGATAAATACAGACCCACTTGGACGTAGCGACTCGATTCTTCATTGGGAGGCTTAACAATTGCATACGCCACATCTGCTACCTCCACAACTCCGGTCACTTCTACTGCTTTCGCTAGCTCCGGTTCAAAAGGGTCCGGTGGTTCTGGAGTCAGTTTGGGACCATAATCTCCACCAGGGAGACCACCTTCATCAGAGCGCTTGGGGGATTCTGATGAAGCTGGCTTCTTCTGAGACGGTTCAGGAGAAGGTGGTGGTGACGGCGTTGGCTTCTTCTGAGACGGTTCAGGAGAAGGTGGTGGTGGCGGTGCTAGCTTCTTACTCTTCGGGGGGACTGAAAATAGGGAAAAAGGATCTTCTTGCTCCTGCGTTGAAAGATCACCTCGATCTTCTAGGTCTTGTAAGATCTCATCAGGATTAGCAGATTTTTTTAAGCCAGCAACTTTTTGAGGCGGTTGCGGCTTCTGCTGGGCTGACGGTTGCTCAGAAGGAGGCTGACTCTTTTTAGAGGCACTAGGAGATGCCTTAGAATCAGTTGGAGTTTGCTCGCTCGTGCCTTGTGTTTCCTCAGCGTCATTAAATGGTAGGAGTGAACAGCTTCCCATCAAAAGAGCGATCGCTCCTAAAAATGGCATTAGTGAAATTTTCTGCATGACCAGTTTCTTCCACTTGGGTCGAAGCAAACACCAACTTTTAATATTACACCGAACATGGCATTAGGCGCGGTAAATTTCGATAACAAGTAAGCAATTTCCCCTTTCTAAAATTAGCTTTCGGTAGCCATTGACCGCTTCAGCAAGTCCAATCCTTTTTTTAGACGGCGCGATACAGTCACGACACTAATGCCTAAAAGTTCAGCGACTTCTTTTTGGGTAAGATCTTGCAAGAAAACAAATTCCAGAACACTGCGTGTCCGGTCTTCAAGCTCAATCAGCGCTTGTTGCAGGCGAAGTTGGTCTTCTTGAGCCAACTGAAAAGTGCGATATCGAGGATCAGGGACAAGTTCTCCCAAGCTAGTGGTACTTTCCTGTTCACTCCCCATAGGCATGTCCAGGCTCAAAGGTTCCTGATTTTGAGCAGCTAGCTTGATATCTTGCCATTCTCTCAAAGAAATCTTTAATGCTGCTGCTATCTCTGCATCAGTTGGTTGTCGGTTTAACTCCTCTCGTAAGTTCCGCGTCACTCCTCTGGCTTGTTGTCGGAGTTCTAGCCAGCGTCGCGGAATTCGGACGCTCGCACCGCGATCGCGTAAATAGTGTTGAATTTCACCGCGAATATAGGGAATGGCAAAAGAACTAAAAGCGTATCCTTTGGACAGATCGAATCGTTCAATTGCTCGGATTAAGCCAAGACAGCCCACTTGCAACAAGTCATCGTAGCTTTCTCTACACTGATTGACCCAGTGGTGTGCCTCTTTCCTAACCAATCCGAAGTTGAGTTTTACGAGTTGATTGCGTAGTTCAGCATCCTGAGATTGCTGGTATTCTCTCAACAATCGCAAGCTCCGACGCTTCAGTTCCTCAGTGACTTTTAGTTCCTCAGTGGCTAGAGTCGGCATAATAGTATTCCTTCGGTAGAGCTGCCAGGTAAATTTAGTGGTTACTGTTGTCAACTTATTAACCAGAGAAAATACTGAAAAAAATGCCTAAAATTTCGCGACTAACCGAAATTGCTAGCAAAGTTTCCAGATTGTTTCTGAATCCTAATCTTGCCTCGCAGTCAAATACAACAGTATTTCTACGCTTATCTACCCCAGGAAAAATTTTTCTATTTACGCAATTTCACTGAGTAATTTGGTTTAGCTTTTGAGGCGTTACTAAGAATGGAGGGGACTTCACCAAGGCTTCCGCCAAGGATCGGCAGAGGGCAGGAGGCGTGACGTGCAGAAGTATTTTTTCTTCCTTTGCCCTATTATTTGACCGTCGCTGCAACAAAAAAGGGGCGGTAAGCCCCTGATCAAATTATTAGTTAGCTTGGCTAGCTAGCTCATTATGCTTCTGGTTCAATCACAGCGTAGAAAATGCCGCGAACTTTTACCTCCTCAGGCTCCACAGCCCCCATGTCGGTGTGAGAGGGCTGATTGCTCTCGAAGGTTCCAGCAATTTCACCGGTGTCACTATTAACCTTTGCTACTAGAAAGGAGATTTCCCCTTCGCTGCTTTCAATACGCTTGACATTTTCTTTGGCGTACTCTTCGCTATATGCTCCAGCATAAACGCCCACGGCACTGTCGTAACCCGCAGCAGCACCGCGTCCTCTGGTATCGAGGAAACCACCGCCGCGATAGGAAGGAACCCGGAAGCCTCCCTCAAAGTCAGTGGTAGTGTTAATCTTGTCAGTTCCTGCTTGTGCTTGGGCGACTAAGCCTTTAACAGTGAAATTGAAGGGCACTTCTTCTCCCCCTGGCAGCTTCACTGTAATAGGCTGGAAGTCGATGCCACCTTCTTCAATCAAAGTTAGCTTCCCTTCTTGGTCTAGTAGAAGTTTTCCCCTAATTTGATCAAGGCTGGAAGTGTTTCGGGTCAGTAATTTTCCGCGAATAAATTCTGCTTCTCTGCGTTTATTAAGCGGCTCTTCCTTGACAAAATAATCCGTAGGCTGGATGCACATGTCGCGCACCGCATAGGATTTGTCAGGCGAGATGGCAACAGAGCCGCGACTGGTTTCTTCTAGTCGCGGGCATTTATTTGCTAGTCCAGTGCCCAAAACCTGGTCATAGGTCAATTGCTTTTTATTAGCGGCAGTTGCAGGACCTTGACTGCAAGCTGTTAGTGCTCCTAGGCATAAAGCTAGGAAAGCAGCGATGAATGCACGATACTTCATGATTTATCTCGCTTTGTCTATCTCTAGTTCAAAAATCTCTGCTGTAGCAGTAAGAAAACTGAGTGCTTAATGGTTAGAATCGAGTTAGCTACGCTCAGTTTGCGAGGGAGATCAATACATTTGCCCAATCTCATGCTACTGAGAGCCACGCAAGTCTAACCTTTAATTCCGTTAACTTAGGTTTTGCCCCTCGTTCCTCATAGATATGGGAAAGGCTTTTGTTACACTCCTGCTAAGTATTGTACAATCTTGCGTCGTCTTTCCACTTATTCACCAGAAGCAACTTCAACGAGTTACCCAAAAGCTGAGCTAGGTAGGAGCATCAGCTAGGAGGAGTCGCAATTAAATTGTGATAACATGGCGCTGTTCGTTGGCATCTCCTGGAGAATACAAAAAGCAAACACGTGCCAAGTATACCCAAGATGCCGGGAAATATAGGAGCGTCGCAACTCCTGAGTATCTTATGCCCGTTACTGTAAACCCAATCGAGTTTGGTACAGATGGCTGGCGAGGTGTGATTGCCGCCGATTTTACGTTTGAGCGCCTAAGCGCGATCGCGCC
This sequence comes from Cyanobacteria bacterium QS_4_48_99, assembly GCA_003021505.1. GTDB lineage: Bacteria > Cyanobacteriota > Cyanobacteriia > Cyanobacteriales > Rubidibacteraceae > QS-4-48-99. The sequence continues at coordinate 10,338 of PXPT01000092.1, forward strand.
ACTAGCAGCTAAGATTTTAGCAGATCATTATGGTACAATTGCGGACGGCCCCCTGGTAATAGTGGGCTATGATCGCCGCTTCATGGCAGAAGAGTTCGCCCAAGTGGCAGCAGAAGCTGTGCAGGCGGCTGGGTTTGATGTGCGGCTGGCTCAGAATTATGCCCCCACCCCTGCGTTTAGCTGGGCAGCGAAGGATCAGAAGGCGTTGGGGGCGTTAGTAATCACGGCAAGTCATAATCCGGCGCAGTATTTGGGATTGAAGGTTAAGGGAGGGTTTGGAGGGTCAGTTTCTCCAGAATTGACCAAGCAGATTGAAGCGTTATTGCCCGATTCTGGGGAGACCACGCCTTCGCAACGGGATCATAGTGGAAGTTGGGAAACGTTTGACCCTTGGCTGAGTTACTGTGAAGGGTTGCGCTCTCAGGTAAAAATTGCCTCGATTACCGAAGCGATCGCCTCAGGAAAACTAACGGTTTACGCAGATGTGATGCACGGCGCTGCTGCCAGTGGGTTATCTCGATTGCTGGGAAGCGAAGTAACCGAAATCCGTAGCGCGCGCGATCCCTTATTTAGCGGCAATGCTCCCGAACCCCTACCCCAGCATCTTTCGCAGTTGTGCCGCACCATTCGCACAGAAGCCCGCACCCAACCAGAAGGATTGAGAGTGGGGTTGGTGTTTGATGGGGATAGTGATCGCATTGCCGCGGTTGATGGGAAGGGAAATTTCCTTAGCTCTCAAGTCCTTATTCCCATTTTGATTGACCACCTCGCCAATCGGCGAGGCTTAACCGGGGAAGTGGTTAAAACCGTGAGTGGCTCGGATTTGATTCCTCGTCTTGCGGAACTCTCTCAACTGCTAGTTCATGAAACGCCCATTGGTTACAAACACATCGCTGATCGGATGTTGACTACGCAGGTGTTAATTGGCGGGGAAGAATCGGGAGGCATTGGCTACGGCACCCATATCCCGGAACGGGATGCCCTACTATCCGCTCTCTATCTATTAGAAGCAATCGTGGACTCTGGTCAAGATTTGAGCGCCCTCTATGCCCAAATCCAGCAAAAAGCTGACTTTTACTTCGCCTACAATCGCCTCGATTTGCCCCTGGCGAATCACTCAGCCAAAGGAAAACTATTAGAACGCCTCCAAACTCAGCCCCTCCAAGAGATTGCCCAACAGCCAGTCCGCGATCGCCTCACCATTGATGGCTATAAATTCCGCTTGGCAGATGGCAGTTGGTTGCTAATTCGCTTTAGCGGGACAGAACCGCTGTTGCGACTCTACTGCGAAGCCCCTACCCAAGCACAGGTGCATCAAATCCTGGCATGGGCAAAGGATTGGGCAAGTTCGGTTTGAAGGTTGCAGGTTACAGGTTACAGGTTGCAGGTTGCAGGTTAGGAATAATCTACCCTACGGGAACGGCTACTCTCCGAGAACGCCTGCGGCGAACGCCGAACAACTTGTCACCCATACATACATTCAACTTTCAACCCTCAACTCTATATCAAGATGAAAACGCTAATTGTTGCTAGTGGCAATCCCGGCAAACTCCGGGAGATGCAGGAGTATTTAACGGGCTTGGACTGGGACTTACAGTTGAAGCCTAAAGCGCTAGAGATCGAAGAAACTGGGGAAACCTTCATGGCGAATGCCTGCCTTAAGGCATCGCAAGTGGCTCAAGCGATGGGAAAGTGGGCGATCGCAGACGATTCTGGCTTGGCAGTTAATGCCTTGGGTGGTGCCCCTGGCATCTATTCTGCTCGTTACGAGAAAACCGACAGCGAACGGATAGAGCGACTCCTGAAGGAACTAGGAGACACCGCCAATCGGCAGGCACAGTTTGTCTGTGCTGTGGCAGTTGCATGTCCAGATGGCTCCATTGCTTTACACAGCGAAGGAACCTGTCGCGGAGAAATTCTCAACTCTCCCCGGGGTACAAGCGGCTTTGGCTATGACCCAGTTTTTTACGTCCCTCAATGGCAGCAAACCTTCGCCCAGATGCAGCCAGAACTCAAGCACAAAATTAGCCATCGAGGTCAGGCATTCCAGGCTTTACTCCCCCAAATACGGTCAATCGAGGGATGAAAGATGAGGGATGAACAAAGAAAAGGAGTGGGGGAGGGGGAAATGGGGGGATGAGGGGTGAGGAATGAAGGTTGCAGGTTGCAGGTTAAAGGTTATCTCCTTGTCCCCTTGTCCCCTTGTCCCCTTGTCCTTTTAAACTGCTTCTAAATTCTTTTCCCCAGTGCGAATCCGAACAATTTGGTCAACCGGGGAGATAAAGATTTTACCGTCACCAATTTCTCCAGTTCGGGCAGCAGTGACGATTTTGTCTACTACCATATCAACCTGGTTCTCTTCGATCACGATTTCAATTTTGAGCTTCTGCAAAAACTCTACTGTGTACTCGGAACCGCGATAGCGCTCTGTCTGACCTTTCTGGCGTCCAAATCCTCGGACTTCAGAAACCGTCATGCCCACGACTCCAGCATTAACTAGCGCGATTTTGACTTCATCGAGTTTAAAGGGCCGGATAATTGCTTCTACCTTCTTCAAGCGTTCCACTCCTTTTGTGAATTCTTCTATTTGTCTTTATTTATAAAAAGCACGGTACTTTATTATCACCGAAACAGGCAAATTTTTGTCACACTCTCTACATTTTTCAAATCAACACGCTGATTCAGGCACTCACTTTAGTTGTCCAGTGTGTAGTCTGAGGATTGAAAGGTCTGCAACAACCAAGCCCCCACTTGAGCTTGATTCGCTTCTCGACTACGCCGCAGCGCCTCTTCGAGGAAACTCATCGCCAATCCTGGCAACACTTGCGACTCGCTAATGCGACGACTGCCTCCATCAGCAACGGCAAACGCTTTCAATTGGGCTTTTTGCACATCCACTACCCAATATTCAGCTACTGATAATTCTTCATAGAGTATCCGCTTATTCCCCAACTCGTCCGAGAGGGTCGTGTCACCAACTTCTATTGCTAAATCGGGCGGGGGATAGCTGTCTAGGCTAACAATCTTAGTTCCTCTGGGAACGACTTGGGCACTTTCCCCGATATAATAAGCCACGTCTGGCTGACACTCCTTTAACCCCGGTTTGCGAAAGCTACAGCCAGTCAATCCGGTGATAGGAATGCCTTTGATACTACAAAACAAATTGACAGCAAAGAGAATAATTGTGTGATCGCAAGAATGGTCGTAGCCAATAGGAGCCATTTCAATTCGCATCCGTCCATCGTGATAGTAGCCCCTCGCTTGTTTGTAGGCAGGACTCGCAATTGCCTCGATGTACTCTTCCCAAGTCGCTACTACCCAGGTATCAGTAGGAACTTTAGCGATCGCATTTTTCATGGCACACCTGCGCTTGTAATTTTTATTCATGTTAACCAAGCCTAGGCGCGATACGCGCGCAGAAGAACCCCGTTTCGCCCCGCAAGAGATGTCGGTCGCGTCATGCCTCCGGCATATCGCGCCCCTGCACTAATTCCTAGGAAACAGATTTTGCGGTAAGATAATAAGCTTGCACTACCATAATCTGCCTGGCAAAGGAGACCCCCTATGGCTCGGATGTACTACGACGAAGATGCGAATTTAGACTTACTCACTGGTAAAACTGTGGCGATTATCGGTTATGGTTCTCAGGGTCACGCCCATGCTCTGAATTTAAAAGATAGCGGCGTCAATGTCATTATTGGACTGTATCCGGGCAGTAAGTCTATTCAAAAAGCGGAGGCGGCTGGCTTAAAAGTCCACACTGTCGCTGAAGCCGCCCAAGCGGCTGAGGTGATTATGATTCTGCTGCCGGATGAGGTGCAGAAAACGGTTTATAAGCACGAAATTGAGCCTTATCTAAGTGATGGGAAAATGCTTGCTTTTGCCCACGGCTTTAATATTAACTTCAGCCAAATTGTGCCCCCATCCTCGACGGATGTAATTATGATTGCCCCCAAAGGACCAGGGCATTTGGTGCGACGCACGTATGAGCAAGGGGAGGGGGTTCCCTGCCTGTTTGCCGTGTTTCAAGATGGGACCGGGCAAGCACGCGATCGCGCCATGGCTTATGCTAAAGGGATTGGGGGTACTCGCGCTGGAATCTTGGAAACCAGCTTCCGAGAAGAAACCGAAACTGACCTCTTTGGCGAGCAAGTAGTTTTGTGCGGCGGCATAACTGCCTTGATTAAAGCTGGGTTTGAAACCCTGGTAGAAGCAGGCTATCAGCCAGAGTTGGCTTATTTTGAGTGCCTCCATGAGGTGAAACTGATTGTTGACCTCATCGTTGAGGGTGGTTTGAGCAATATGCACCACAGCATCTCCAATACGGCAGAGTATGGAGACTACACTCGTGGGTCTCGCATTGTCACCGAACAAACCCGACAAGAGATGCGTCAAATCCTCGAAGAAATTCAATCGGGTAAATTCGCCGGCGAGTTCGTCTTGGAGAATCAATCCGGCAGACCTGTCCTCTCGGCAATGCGGCGTAAGGAGAGCGAACATTCCATCGAGGAAGTCGGCAAGGATTTAAGAGGAATGTTTAGCTGGATGAGTAAGAAGAGGTGAGGGAGTGAGAAGTGAGGGGTGAACACAGGTTGCAGGTTACAAGTTGCAGGTTAAAGGTTATTTCCTTGTCCTAGGTGTCTCCTTTGTCCTGCAATCCCCCGCTTCCTCTTTCTCCTCTACTCCACTCAGCATCCAGATTGTGTCAAACTTGAGCTAGGCTGAGGCTTTGCGACGCTTTGATCGCCTTAAGTTCTAATCCCCTCTCGAAAATTTCATCAATCGGCAACATTTGACCATCCGTGGTCATAAATTGGTGGTCTTTTGTTGCTCGAATGGTGGAGCCATCTTCTAAACAATATTCAAACACTTCTTGTTGACCGCGATTGTGCCACTGGGCAAGTGGTTGCGTATAGACGTAACCATTTTTATCGACGCTATAAACTGTACAGTTAATTTCTTCCTCAACAATTCTGCCAATGGGAATTGCGCCATATTCAACTGTCAGAATTTCCGTATCGTAACTTAGACAATATTCGGCAAACAATATCATTTGCTCGAATAAATCTTCCGCAATACTTTTGTCAATCCCGTTTTTCGTTGCACCATCAATAAAAAGCTCTCGATGCTTCTCCATTTCTTTGACTTTCTTTTTGCCCATCGCCCGACGTAATAAGTCAGCTTGCCCCAAAGAGTAGCCCGCCAAATCCTGAGCAATTTTCATAATTTGCTCCTGATAGACCATGACTGCATAAGTCTCTTCGAGGATGGGTTCTAGCGAAGAATGCTCGTAGTGAATTTGCTCTCGGCCATGTTTGCGGTCAATAAACTTAGGAATAAGACCAGCATCTAGAGGTCCTGGTCGGTAGAGAGCACTAATTGAGGAAATATCTTCAATGCTGGAGGGTTTCAAGTCTTGCGCTACCTTCAGCATTCCAGAAGATTCTAGCTGAAAAACTCCTTCTAACTTTCCCTCTTGTATAAGTTGATAAGTCTCCTTTATATCCCTCGGTTGGGCGTTTTTAAGTTCACCTTTGGCAAGAATTTGTCTTGCTTTTCTTTCTTCAAGCGGTAAGTTATCTAAATTTAATTCCTTGTTTTTGTTTTGCTTAATTAAGTCAGCCGTTCTTTGAATTGTGGTTAGATTTTTCAATCCTAGGAAATCCATTTTCAGGAGTCCCAGAGATTCCAAATCGTCCATAAAATACTGGGTGATCACTGTGCCGTCGTTATTTTTTTGCAGCGGCACAATCTCATCTAGAGGTTGTGCAGAAATCACCACGCCAGCAGCATGAACCCCATAAGTTTTGTTAGTCCCTTCAATGCGGATTGCCATATCCACCCAACGATGGACTTTCGGGTCATTTTCGTATTTTTGTTTAAATTCCGGTTCTGGCGTATTCTCGGAAATCATTACTTCCAGGGGAGTGGGCTTGCCTCGTGTCACCGGAATTAGCTTTGCCATGCGGTCAGATTCTGCGTAGGAAATATCTAACACGCGGGCAACATCTTTTAAAACCGCTTTTGAGGTCATGCGGTTAAAAGTAATGATTTGGGCGACGCGATCTTCGCCGTATGTTTCGGTAACATAGTCAATCACTTCATCCCGCCTTTCAATGCAGAAATCGGTATCAATATCTGGCATTGATTTCCGTTCGGGATTGAGAAAACGCTCAAATAAAAGTCCGTGATGAACAGGGTCAATGTTGGTGATTTTTAAGGCATAAGCAACGAGAGAGCCTGCGGAAGAACCTCTTCCCGGACCAACGGGAATATTATTATCTCTGGCATATTTGATGTAGTCCCACACGACTAAAAAGTAGGTTGAGAACCCCCTCTGCTGCATGAGTTTCAACTCGTGTTGCAAGCGTTGTTTATAGGTGGGATCGATTTCTGAGGGAGTGCGGCATCGCAGCCGTTCTAAGAGTCCTTGCCAAGCCAGTTCTTCGAGATAGCTATCGGCAGTGTGACCCGAAGGCACGGGGTAATTGGGAATGCGCGGTTCGCCCATAACCTTATAGGGCTGCACTTTTTCGGCAACTTCCAGGGTAGTAGCGATCGCGCCCTCAATCACTTCATCCGGCAGGTGATCGCGAAACAACTGCGCCATCTCTTCGCCAGATTTGAGATACTCTGTGCCGCTGTAGCGTAAGCGCTTATCTTCGGTAATCAGCTTGCCAGTTTGTATGCAAATGAGTGCATCGTGTGCTTCCACGTCATTGCAAGATATGAAGTGAGAATCGTTAGTCGCAACAATTTTTATCCCTAACTCGCGTGCAATTTTGACAATTTCTATATTAACAACGCGGTCTTCTGGAGAACCGTGGTCTTGAATTTCTAAATAGTAGTCTTCGCCAAATATTTCTTGATACCATTTCGCCACTTCGCGGGCACGTTTTAAATCTCCTGCCAGAATTGCCTGGGGCACTTCACCACCGAGGCAAGCACTAGTGACAATTAAACCTTCGTGATATTGCTGGAGTAATTGTTTGTTAACGCAAGGACGGGCAAAAATACCTTTTCCTTGCATTCCATTAAGGTGAGAAAGAGTGGTAAGCTTGACGAGATTTTGATACCCTTGGGTATTTTTTGCTAAAACAACTTGGTGATATTTGCGGTAACGTCCCTTCGTCTCGATGTCATCGGCATTAATGACATACATCTCGTTGCCAATAATGGGCTTAATCCCTTTACTACGGCAGAGTTTAATTAGTTCGATCGCGCCGTAGAGAACGCCATGATCGGTAAGTGCGATCGCGGGCATACCTAACTCCACCGCTTGATCCACTAATGCGGGAAGCTGAGAGGCACCATCAAGAAGGCTATAATCACTGTGAATGTGTAAACCGACGAAAGACATATTGCTTGGCAAAAACCTGAATTCTCAAGTTAGATTTTAGCGAAGGCTTGCTTAAACTGGAATATGGCTGTGCAAACGGGGTGGCTTTTGCTCAGGTTCGCACCAACCAGGGGCAAGCTTAGTAGTACATTGACTGTTTCTCGTCCGAAGCTACAACTCCTCCGGTTTGAGTCCTGTCTTTTTGGCAATTTTTGCCAGCTTTTTTGTCCAGCTTTTTTGTAGGGCTTTCAAAACATGCCTTGCCTTTGCCGAAGAGCATTGACTCATTACGCAGCAGCGACAAAAGCGATACCCATCAGATTGCCTGGCGTGCCTTCCCCGTGTTCGAGACGTTCTGCCAGAACTCGGAAAGCTAGAGCTTGAACTTTATTAATTGCATCTTCTCGGCTGGTTCCATATACCTTAACCCCTAAAATTTCGGGGACTTCAGCAATCCATCCCCGTCTTCTTCTCGGTCTAGTTCCATCGTAAAATTCATTGTATCCCCGAAGCCCTTCCTGATCGAGAATGGTTTTCAGAGGAAGGCAATTATTTTTATTATCAAACTCTGTTACGCGATCGCGGGCATCTCAGACAATTAAAAATTCAAGCATATTAAATTAAAAATTGTAATTAGTCCTCACTCCTTAAGTTTTTAGAATGCTACTGATGACCAATGACCAATTTAATTTTGCATTTTTAATTTTTAATTGGATTGGAGCGAAGCGAAGTGACTGCTGCCTGATATCGCTCCTCAATTTTTTTGCGATCCCACTCTTCTAACACCACCGCTTGGCTGTCGCGCTCAATCATGTTGGCATGATGCAGAAGTGACGCGCGATCCTTTTTTTTTGAATATATTTAGCAATAGTGGTGATCGCTTCTAGCAAGCGGAGTGTCACCACCACGTCCGTATGGGCGAATGGGATCTAAGGCGCTATCAGTTAACCCCGCAAACGTCACTGGATCGACAATCAAGCGGAGTTTGTGGTTGCTATAGTAGCGGTAGGGGGAGGGAATCTCCCTTTCAACGAAGCTGTCCAAATCCCTGCCAGTCTCCTGGAGAATTTGCCAAGACTGAATCGAGCGTACTGAGTGTTGGATAAAGTAGATTAGCACGCCGACACTTGCGATCGCCAGCACAATGCCGACTGTGACAGAAATATGCGGCACAAATACACTGTCTTCCGCGCCACGAATTGTTCCCAGTAAGAGCAAACAGTAGAGGAATGTAGCTGCAAAAGTGCCCAGCACAACCTTATTGCCGGTGTTTCGCATGAGGTTAATGAGCTGTCGCGGACCGAACTGGGAGGAAGTCAACGTGAAGGCAACAATTACAATCGAGAAAACAGTACCGGCGACAGAAATCGTGGAACCAGCAACGGTGGAAAGCAAGGCGCGCGCCCCATTCGGTCCACCCGTGTAAACCCAGCCCAAAGACCCCACGGCTCGGACGGGGGTGCCCGATCAAGGGTCAGCATCCCCAATGCCGGTCCCATGCCGATGACTGCCATCAGTGTGGGTAAAAAGAAGTAGTTGTAGAGAAGCGTTTCCCAAAGTTTTTTTCAGGTTCATAATTTACTGCTCTAGCACCTTCACTGCTGTCTGATATCCCTCCTCAATTTTTTTTCGATCTCGCTGATCGAACGCCACCTCACGGCTGTCGCGCTCGATCGCCTGGGCATGATCCAGAAGTACCGCGCGCTGCCTTTGGTGGCGGGTGCGTTGAGCAACAGTAGCGATCGCTTCTAGCAAGCCGATAGCGACCATCGCGTCCGAGCGCCCGTATTGGCGAATGGGGTCGAAGGCGCTGTCAGTTAGCTCCGCAAACGTTGCCTGGTTTCTAATCAGGCGGAGTTTATTGTTGTTGTCGTAGCGATAGGGAGACGGAATCTCACTCTCAGCCAGGCGGCAAAGCCCGGCGGTGAGCTTGTTAATGCACTGGAGCGCCGTAAAGGGATCGTTGATGCTGGGAGAAATAGCGCGAATGGCAATTTCGACTAGGCGGTTGACTGAGAACTCGACATCCTGTATGGCAGAGCGTTGCTTCCCTAGAATCAACGCATCATTAATCTGCCTAGTGAGCTGATTATTCGCTAGTTTTCCAGGCGAGATCCTTGCCAGCTCATCTCCCTCCACAATATAGTTGCCGGGGCGGTGTTTGACGCGCACAAGGATGTCAAACGAGCTAGCAATCTTCACTAACGCCTCGTCATCAACTCCCTGGATATAACCACCACCAGTCGCCAAGATGGGCGAGGCTTCCTTATCTGAGGGGATTTCCTCTACTCCCCGCGAGGCTGCTCTACCCTGCCCGAACTTCCGGGAAAGCAGAGTGTTGATGCTACTGTCCAAATCGCTACTAGTATTCTGGATAATTTCCCAAGACTGAATCGACTTTGCTGCGTGTTGGACAAAGTAGATCAGCATAACAACGCTGGTGATCGCCAGTAGGATGCCCACTGTTATGGAAATATGCGGCACAAATACGCTGGGCTTTTCCTGGACAGCTCTTAGGACGAGCAAACAGTGGAGGAACGTAGCTATGAATGTGCCCAGCACAACTTTATTGCTGGTGTCCCGCATGAAGTTAATCACCAGTCGCGGACCGAACTGGGAGGAGGTCAGATTGAGCAGAACCACGATGACCGAGAAAGTGGTGGCGGCGATGCTGACTATGGAACTAGCGATGGTAGAAAGTAAGCTGCGCGCAGCCTTCGGTCCACTCGCGTAGAGCCAGCTCGGCTCGAACTGAATCATCCGGTCAAAGGCAAGTGTCCCAAATGCCAGCCCAATGCCGATGACTCCTACCAGCGTCGGCAAAAGCAAGTAGTTGTAGAGAAGCGTTTCCAGGATTTTTTTCAGCTTAATATTTTTCATAATTTACTGCTCTAATGCCTTCACTGCTGCCTGATATCGCCCCTCAATCTTTTTTTGATCTCGCTGATCGAAGGCAATCTCACGGCTGTCGCACTCGATCGCCTGGACATGATCCAGAAGTACCGTGCGCTGCTTTTGGTGGCGGGTGCGTTGAGCAACATTAGCAATTATCTCTAGCAAGCGAATGATCAACCGATGCGTGCAATCGCCCATATTTACGAATTACGTCGAAGGCGTTGTCAGTTACTCCTGCAAACGTCACCTGATTTACAATCAGGCGGAGTTTGTGGTTGTCATCGTAGTAGTTGGAGGATGGGATCTCCCTTTCAGCCAGGTGACAGAGCCCTACACTGAGCTGATCCATACACCGGATCACCGTGAAGGGATTGGAGGGGGGAGATATGGCACAAATGGCAATTTCGACTAACTGGTTGATCTGGAACTCTATATCCTGCTGTGCATCCCGTTGTTTGCTCAGGATGAACTGGTTGTTAATCTGCCTGGTGAGCTTATTATTCACTCCTTCTTTATAGCAAACCATTGCCAGCTCATCTCCCTGCACAATAAACCTGCCGGGGCGATGTTTGAGGCGCAAAAGGAGGTCAGAGGAGGTGGCAATTTTGAGCAATCGGTTGATATCAATTTCCTCGATATAAGCGCTGCCACTCGCCAGGATAGGCGATGATTCCTGCTCTGAGGGGATTTCCTCCACTCCCCGCGAAGCTGTTTGATTATACCTAGCCTTCTTAGGAAAGAGGAGAGTGATGTTTTTATCGAGATCTGTGCCAACATCATCGATAATGTTGCCCGCCTGAATTGAGCTTACTGCGTGTTGGATGAAGTAAATTAGCAAGCCGATGCTAGTGATCGCCAGTAGGATGCCCACAGTGGCTGAGATTTGGGCAAAAATACGTTTTGTTTTCCTCCCTGGATGGTTTGCAGTATAAGCAAGCAGTAGAGGAATCTAGCTGCGAATGTGCCCAGCACGACCTTATTGCCGGTGTCCCGCATGAAGTTACGCAGCAGTCGCGGACCGAACTGGGAGGAAGTCAGAGTGAGGGCAACAATCACAATCGAGAAAGTGGTGGCGGCAACGCTGATCGCCGTACCAGCGATGGTAGAAAGCAGCGTACGCGCACTCTGTGCTTCTCCCGCGTAGAGCAAGCTCAGCGAGCCAGTCGAGTTGAACTCAACTATCCGATCCAGAGTCAGTGTCGCAAACGCCAACCCAGCAGCGATCACTGTCATCAGAGTTGGTATAAACCAATAGCTGTAGCTCAGCGAGTTCCCAACTTGACCAACGGTCAGAGCAGGCTCCGTTACGGACGTATGAAGGGGGTGAGGTAATTCGCCCCCCGCGTCCTCCGCTTTGAGGCGGAGTGATCTCTGACTTAGTTTAATGTTTTTCATGCTTCTTAGCGCTGATTTAGAAAGTCTTTAATCAGAAGCTCTTTTAGCAAAACTTCAGCAACAACTGCTATCGGCAGTGCCAAGATCAAACCCAGTATCCCAAAGAAAATGCCAAAAACAACCAAGGACAGTAAGGTAATCGCTGGCAGCATAGATACCTGCCTCTGCATAACTAAAGGAGTCAGAATATTGCTTTCTATCTGCTGAATGGCGATATACAAAACCAACACTGCCAATGCTTTCCAGGGTGCATCAAGTAAGGCAAGTACCGCAGGTGGAATGACACTCAAGGTGGGTCCAATATTGGGAATGTACGTTAATAAGCCTGCCAGTAAACCATTTGCCAGCGGTAGGCGCACTCCCAAAATCCACAAACCCATCCCACTGAAAACAGCAATAACGGTCATGTTAAAGAGAATGCCAATTGCCCAGCCGCTGAGCGCCTCATCACATTTATCGAGCACTTCACTGATGCGAAGGCGACGGGAAGAGGGGAATAGCTGCATAAACGCCCATCGGTACTTGGACGGTTCTGCCAGTAGCATGATTGTCAAAACTGTAACCAGCAAAGCACTGAGGACAACACTAAGCGTGTTGGCAAATAAAGCAAGAAAGTTGTCAAATAGCCGACCTACAAGGTCTTGGATTTGGGGAATCAGCCCACCCGTTCCCCGGAGACGCTCTAGCACCGAAACTGGAACAAAATTTTGCAGCCGATTGAGCCAACCACGAAACTCCTCTATCCCTTGAGGTAAAAGTTCGATTAACTGTTGAAATTGGTTGACAAAAGGCGGCACAATCACCGCAATAAAGAGGGCGAGCACTACTAGTAAACCCACCATGGTGAGCGGGACTGCAAGACTTCGCTTCATGCCTGATCGCTCTAGTCGTCGCACGACTCGGTTCAAAACAGTGGCAATTACTACAGCCGTGAATGCCAGCAAGAGAGCCTGCCGGATTTGCCAAAAAATGTAGATGGAAATAACTAGAACGACTAAGCCAAACCACTGCCCCGCAGTCAAAATGCTAATTCCTCCGTAATTTTTAGTAGTCGAAAAGTAGTGGCTAAAACCAACCCAGGGCTAATTTTGTTTGACAGAACTGAGCAGAAAAAGCGAAGTAATGCCTCCGACTAAGTGTGCCCCAGTAATATTCGTGTTCACCAAAATTATCAACACATCCAGGGTTTGAATGATTGTTTCCGGTTCGTAAATCATTCTGCCTTGGGGTTGTGCCAGCGCTTTGGCTAGCGTTGCGACCACACTAATTTCCGATCCCACAAAACCTAATAATATACCTACCAAGCTTACTATCAATCCGGTTCGTATGATGCGAACTGTATCTTTTTTATTAGGATAGAGTTGAGGGTTGGAGGTTTGTAAGCGTTTGGCTAAACGAGTGTAGCGGAAAGCCAAATAGATACGAAAGCACAACGCCAACATTACACCCACAGCTAAAAATAAACTGATTCCCATCGCTGTACTCTTGCTTTGGGCAGCGATTGTCCGACTAAAGAGGGCAAATAATAAAGCGATGCCAGAAACAGCAGTTAGCGCTAGCTGTACCCAGAAGCTAATTCGAGTCGTTCTGCGAAAAGTGGTGGCAAATTGTTGTCTAGTTGGGGAACTCATAAATACCTAGCTAACTAGGGGATTCGCTTACTATGGTGGTCACCTGAAATAATCTCAGCCCCCTTCTCAAGGACGATCTATAGCAATCCGATTTGATTTGTAAACGCCAAGGCGCTGAAAGCCCTTGCCTGCGCGGAGGCAGTTTCACATCTCATGTAGGACTGCTATACCACCGATATTTCTGGTGATAATAGTATGGGCAGGAGTAACAGTTTGTGAACCGCTTCTGCCAATCCAGCCAATTCTTTCACTTTTGATTAGGGATTCAATCTATCCTAGGTAGGAATCTCGATATCTATTTTTATGTATTTCTGTGAGAACTAGTGCAGCTTCGCAGAACAGGCGGCAATTGATACCAAAAGATCTTCTGTCTAGGTAAGCTGGAACTCAGGAGTCAAGAAAAAATTAAGAGAAAAAGGGAGTCTTCTCCTAAACCAGAGAAGGAGTCATGACTAATCGACGAGAACAGATTGAGCCAGTCGTTGTCAACGCTGAGCAGATGCGCCAAATAGAGGAGCGGATTTTTGCGGCGGGAATACCTGTGGCGGCGTTGATGGAAAAAGTGGCAGGGTTAATTGCCACGCGGATGATCGCGCTTTATCCCCACTCGGAACGCTCGCGGGTGGGGGTAATTGTTGGTCCTGGTCATAATGGGGGTGATGCCTTGGTGGTGGCGCGGGAGCTACATTTACGCGGCTATCAGGTATCGCTTTATCGTCCTATTGACAAGCTTAAGGAACTAACATCCAGTCACGCAAACTATGCGGCTAGCTTAGGGATGCCCTTTCATGAGGATATTCAGTCGCTGCGTCACTGTGAGTTAGTGATTGATGGGTTATTTGGGTTTGGGCAAACGCGATCGCTCTCTGGAAACCTTGCTGAGGCGGTGAATCAGCTCAATCAGTGGTCACAACCCGTGGTGAGTATTGACCTTCCTTCTGGCATCCAAACTGATACAGGGGAGGTTTTGGGGACAGCAATTCAGGCAACTCGCACTTTTTGCTTAGGCTTGTGGAAACTTGCCTTTTTCCAAGACCAGGCTTTGCCTTATCTGGGCGAAGCAGAACTGATCGATTTCGGCATTCCGCCCTGGGATATCTGGTCGATTATCTCTCATCCTCCCCAAATTCAGCAGATTACAGCAACCGCAGCACGGGAGTATCTGCCCCTGCCTCGCCCGAAGGTAACGCATAAATACAAGCAGGGACATCTGCTGGTGGTGGGTGGCTCTCGCCGCTATGCTGGTGGGGTGATTGTTACCGGATTGGGAGCCAGGGCGAGTGGGGCGGGGATGCTCTCGGTCGCTGTGCCAGAATCGCTCAGGTCAATTCTTGTCACCCAGCTTCCCGAAGCGTTAATTGTGGGCTGTCCCGAAACAGAGACAGGCGCGATTGCCCAACTTCCCCCAGAAGCATCCGATTTGAGTCAATTCAGCGCGATCACCTGCGGACCCGGCTTAACCCGCGATGCCCACCCCCTGGTGAAAACTTTGCTGGAAGTTGATACACCCCTGGTTTTAGATGCCGACGGTTTAAATATCCTTGCTCAAATGGGTGCGAAAGAAGGGAGACGAGAAGCTGCCACTGTGCTAACTCCCCATCCCGGCGAGTTCAAGCGGTTGTTCCCCGATCTACCAAGCTCTACCAAAGACCAAATCAGTGCCGTCCAAGCCGCATCCCGACAGAGTGGTGCAGTAGTGCTTCTCAAAGGAGCTAGAAGCGCGATCGCCCATCCCGGAGGCGCTGTTTGGCTACTGCCTGAAAGTACCCCTGCCCTCGCTAGGGGAGGCAGTGGAGATGTTCTTACTGGCTTAATTGGGGGGTTAATGGCACAACAGTTGCCCCCTCAGCCACCCCTAGAAGCAACGGTTGCCACTGCGGCTTGGTGGCACGCCCAAGCCGGAATCTTAGCTGCCCAAGAGCGCACCGAGTTGGGGGTAGATGCCTTTACCTTGTCGCAGTATTTGATGCCAGCTCTAAGGAGTGGGGTTGAAGGTTGAGGAGGTGCGGAGGCACCGAGGAGATAGTTGGCTCCTGGAGCTCCTGGAGTTCCTCTATTCCCCGAGAGCCCCTCTGCTCCCCTGCTCCCTGCCTAACTCCGTAGAAGCCATCGGAGCAATTAAGCTAACATTAATATGTGACCCTACCAAGGGAACGAACACGGTAAAATTCCCCAAAACAGCAAAAACAGCGCCAAAATTGCAGCACTCAAAAACACTATGAATTCACCTATCAGGGCTGCTCAAGCTCCTTACCAGGGAGATGGTTTCACTCGCACCCCACCGCCAGACTTGCCCTCTTTGTTGTTAAAAGAGCGCATTGTTTACCTGGGACTGCCTCTGGTTTCACCCGATGAGTACAAAGAGCAAATTGGCATTGATGTCACCGAGTTAATTATTGCTCAACTGCTTTATTTGCAATTCGAGGACCGGGAAAAACCCATTTACATGTACATCAACTCCACTGGCACCTCTTGGTACGGCGGCGAGGCAATTGGGTTTGAAACGGAGGCCTTTGCCATCTGCGACACCCTTAACTACATTAAGCCCCCGGTGAATACCATCTGCATCGGTCAGGCAATGGGAACAGCAGCAATGATTCTCTCGGCAGGAACCAAGGGCTATCGAGCCAGTCTCCCTCACGCCACGCTCGTTCTTCACCAACCCCGACAGGGGGCACAAGGACAAGCCACAGACATTGAAATCAGGGCTCAAGAAGTCCTGAACAATAAGCAAATGACGCTGGAGATTCTTGCCCAAAATACGGGTAAATCCGTAGAGCAGATAGAAAAGGATACAGACCGGATGTTCTACATGAGTCCCCAGCAAGCCCAAGAGTACGGTCTCATCGACAAAGTGTTAGAAAGCAGCAAAGAACTCCCCTCATCAGCAGGCGTTCCTAGCTAACTTGGCGCGGCTAGCTTGCCTTTAGAACTAGGCAGTTCTCCCCATTGCCTAGTGGTAAGAATAGAAAACTGACATTGACAACAGGAAAAGTCTTATGCCTATTGGTGTTCCCAGAGTCCCTTACCGTCTTCCCGGTCAACCCTATAGCGACTGGGTCAGCATTTATGACCGCCTCTATCGGGAGCGGATTATTTTCCTAGGTCGCGGAATCAATGATGGTCTGGCAAACCAAGTCATTGCTGTCATGCTCTATCTCGATTCAGAAGACCCAGGCAAGCCCATCTATCTCTACATTAATTCTCCTGGTGGTTCGGTCAGCGCCGGCATGGCAATTTACGACACCATCCAGCACGTCAAATCAGAAGTCGTGACGATTTGCGTGGGAATCGCTGCCTCCATGGGAGCCTTCCTGCTCTCCGCCGGAAATCCAGGAAAACGCTTGGCTCTGCCCCATTCCCGCATTATGATTCACCAACCCATGGGAGGAACACCAGGAAGCAGGCAAGCTTCCGATATCGAAATTGAAGCCAACGAAATCCTGCGGATTCGCGGCTCACTGAATGAGATTCTGGCAAAACAAACCGGTCAGACCCTCGAAAAGATTGAGAAGGATACAGACCGCGACTTTTTCATGTCTGCCGAGGAAGCAAAAGAATACGGACTCATTGACCGCGTGATTGAGGAAAAAGCCACCTAGATTATTTAGTCTGTCTCGACAACCACTGCCATAAATAGCACCTTACGTACTTTCCCATTAGTAGAGTATGTAGGGTGCATTTTTTTTAAACCGATGTCTCAGCCTTCCATTACCGTTACCGTCAAGCTTTTTGCTGCCTATCAAGAAGCCTATGGCACTGCTGAACTCAAGCGGGAATTTCCTCCACAAACTCCCGTTATCGCTGTCCTAAAGCAACTGCTTGCCGAACATCCAGAACTTGAGCAGTGGCGCGAACTTACCCGCTTTGGCATTAATCTGCAATTTGTGGAACCGGACACCCTACTGCGAGATGGTGATGAAGTCGTGCTGATTCCTCCTGTCAGTGGTGGCTAATCACTGATGAACAATGGCGCGGCAGTCCCTAATTTCAGCGAAGCGAATTAGGGGAGGTGCCTGATAAACGCTTGGGGAAACCCGAAGCGACAGGCACTCAACAATAGCGCGAAAGTTTCCAGGGTTCGATATCCGGGAAACTTTCAATGTGTTGGCTGGTGTTGTTCATTAATGTACTCTTTGAGTTTCTCAATGGGAGCGCCGCCGCTAGAAGCAACGTAGTAAGAGCCAGACCAAAAAGATTTTCCCCTGTAGTGTTTCGAGTATTGCCCTGGAAACCCTTTCTTAACCATTCGAGCGGTGGATGCTTTGAGGCTTCCTACTACAGCAGAAATAGAGTTTTTAGGATGGAACTCAATTAATAGGTGTACATGATCAGCCTCACCGGAAAACTCTACTAGGTAGCAGTCCATTTTCCTACAGACTTGCCAAAACATACCTCTCAGTCGTTCCAACATTTCCGGCGTTATTGCTTTCCTTCTATAAGGAGTGACAAACAAAGGTGCAACTGCACACTAAAAACGCTATGCGAGCCTCTCCTTACGGTGGCATAACTCCCCCCATGTGCTAGACAAGATTGATGGTAACTGGAACAATCACATATAAGCTATATCCGGGTGTCCAAGCTACTGATACTCTCCATGGGGCGCGTAAGATGCACTGTGATCTCTACAATTCATCCCTACGCAACCGTGAAAATCAGTATCAACGCTGGGTTATCTCGATTAGCTATTTTGACCAGCAGAGAAGCTTGACTGAGTTAAAGAAAGAGTTACCAGAATATGCAGAGCTAGCTTGTCATAGCCTTCAAAATACTCTTCAGCGAGTAGATTTTGCCTATCAGCGATTTTTCCAAGGATGGAGTAAATATCCTTGAAAGGGAAAAGACGTTATAGAGGGTGGACTTATCCTTGTAAATCAGGATGGAAAGTTCACACCAGGGGCGGCGTTAATGGCAAGTTAGAGTGAAAAGATCTAGGGCGTGTCTGTACGTATTCGTGGAAAAGCTAAAACGTGGGGTATTCCTAAGGGTTGCAAGATTGTTTGGGATGGTAAAGATTGGTATGCTTCGATCACTGTCGATTGTGTACCAGAGCGTCAAACCGGAAACAACGCTCTAGGACTTGATTTTGGTGGTAAAACTGCAATTGCTACATCTAACGGCGGATTTGTGAAAGCTCCTAGGTTTCAAACTCAGGCGCAAGAGAAAGTCAATCTGCTTTCTAAAAAGTTAGGTCGGAAACAACAACCAGTCAAAGGAAAGTCTCAAGCTTCCCGACGCTGGAAAAAATACCAAGGCAAAATCCGTAGGGTGAAGCGAATTGAGGCTAATCGTAGATGCGATTGGAGTCATCAAGTAGCAGCACAAATGGTCAGCAGTAATCGCTTGGTTGCTACGGAAAAGCTAAACCTTAAGGGCATGACTCGCAAGGGGAAGAGACAAAAGACGGGACTCAATCGTTCTATTGTTGATGTCGCTATCGGTAAAACTAAAGATGGGATTAAGTACAAAGTTGAGGAGGCTAACGGGGTCTACTTGGAGACTCCTACCCGACAATTAAAGCCAACACCACCTTGTGCTAAACGTTGGGAGACTAAACCTAAAACTTGGTCTGATCGCGTCCACCACTGCCAAGGTTGCGGTCATAGCGAAGACAGAGACATCAACGCTGCCCAAGCAATTTTGATTGGGGCGAGGGGCAGGAACTGTCCTCTTCAGACGTAGAGCCGTCTAGCTCTGTTTCATGCGGAAGTATGAAAAAAACTAGGGGCAAAGAAGCGCAGAAACAGCCATCACAGCGAAGCGGCTAGCTGTAGTTCATTAAGGAGGATTAAGGAAGGAGGTAGAAGGGGTGGTTTAAGAAAATTCTGCCTTCTGCTTTGTTATTTAAACCCGACTAAAATAGTCGGATATGATTGCTCGGGTTGGTGGCATGTGCTACTATCGACCGCAGTTCGTAGAGAATTTACTCAACATGACCCAGGCAACTCAAGCTCAGACATCCCAAAAACCTGCCACGTTTACCAAGCTAGTTTCCAAAGAAGGCGGTACAGAATACGACCTTCTGCCTCTCCACGTTTGCGAAGAAACCTTTGCTCCGCTGGAAGTGGCTTATGACCATGACGCTATCCGTCAGCAAGTCAGTCGTGAAAGCATTGAGGCAGGACCAAACTCAATTTGGCGCTATCGTGATTTCTTGCCAGTTGCCACAAATAACCCCATTGATGTGGGGACAGGCATGACACCATTGGTGAGATCGAAGCGCTTGGCGCAACGCCTGGGTATAAAAAATCTCTACATTAAAAATGATGGTGTCAACGTGCCCACTCTTAGCTTCAAAGACCGAGTGGTGTCAGTTGCACTGAGCCGGGCTCGGGAATTTGGCTTTTCTACGGTAGCCTGCGCTAGTACCGGGAACTTAGCTAATTCTACAGCAGCGATCGCTTCTCATGCTGGTTTGGATTGTTGCGTGTTTATTCCTGCTGACTTAGAAGCCGGAAAAGTCCTCGGGACACTAATTTACAATCCCACCCTAATGGCGGTTAAGGGCAACTACGACCAAGTTAACCGCCTCTGTAGTGAAGTGGCTAACACCCACGGCTGGGGATTTGTGAATATCAACCTCCGTCCCTACTACTCGGAAGGCTCAAAAACCCTGGGCTTTGAAGTCGCCGAACAACTCGGCTGGCAACTCCCTGACCACATTGTCTCTCCGCTGGCATCAGGTTCTCTCTACACGAAAATCTACAAAGGCTTTCAGGAATTCGTTCAAACCGGCTTGGTTGAAGATAAAAGCGTCCGCTTCAGTGGTGCACAAGCAGAAGGTTGTTCTCCCATTGCTCAAGCTTTCAAAGAGGGGCGCGATTTCGTGACCCCAGCAAAGCCCAACACGATTGCCAAATCCATTGCCATTGGTAATCCCGCAGATGGTGCTTATGCGCTTGATACTGCTAGAAACACAGGCGGCACGATTGAATCTGTCACCGATGCCGAAATTATTGAAGGTATGAAGCTGCTGGCAGAAACCGAGGGCATCTTCACCGAAACAGCAGGCGGAACCACCATTGCCGTGTTGAAGAAACTCGCAGAAGCCGGAAAAATAGATCCTGATGAAAGCACCGTTGCTTACATCACTGGCAACGGACTGAAAACGTCTGAATCTGTACAAGGTTACATCGGCGAACCACTAAAAATTAACGCCAATCTCGATAGTTTTGAGCAAGCCTTGGAGCGCTCTCGCACTCTGGATCGCCTTGATTGGCAGCAAGTGCTTGTATAGTAGTCATTAAAGGACTACTGGCTACCGACTAATGACCAATCACCCATGAGTAACTATGGCTGTTAAAGTTCTAATTCCCACAGTTCTGCAAAAATACACGGATAATCAATCCGTCCTAGAAAGTAGTGGTAGTAATATTAACGAGCTACTCGATTCCATAGAAAAAAGCTGCCCTGGAGTCAAAGGACGCTTACGGGACGAAGAGGGAAAGCCGCGTCGATTTTTGAATCTCTATGTCAACAACGAGGACATTCGCTTTTTAGAAGGAGCGCAAACCTCACTTCAAGATGGGGATGAGGTTAGTATTGTGCCAGCGGTTGCTGGTGGCTAGTCTCCTTCGGGGACAGTCATTAGTCCACGCGTCATGAGTCCTTAGTGGCTAACGCATACCAAATTTTACTAATGACTAATGACCAATGACCGATGACTAAGGTTATTTGCTTAAATATAGATAACGGGCAAATTAATCCACCACCGGCGATCGCATACCATGGCAGAAGAAACCAACTCTAAATCAGAGCAACAGCAGAAAGCAGCGGAAAAATCGGAAGCTTCGTCTGCTGAAGAGACTACTAAAAACAAGGCAGGCAAATCAGAAAACAAAGAAAAGTCTGCTCAGGGAGACAAAGCCAAATCCGGCGCTGGGAAATCCCAGTCTGGAAAATCGAAAAAAGAGAAAGAACCAGCAGTCGAAGACAAGCCCTTTACCGAATTTATTCCACAGGACTTTATCCCCTCTCTGAAAGAGGCTTTGGCTAAACAGGGCATCGAAGACATTGACCTAACTTTTACCCAAGATTCACCCCAGGTTCCTGTCCCTGGCTTGGGCGAAGATACTCAGTACTGGCAAGTAGTCGGTAGCTGGAAAAATGAAAGGCGCTGGTTCAACCTCTATTTCCTAGATGAAGATATCAAAGGAAAAAAAGCCTTTTCTTGGGCAACTAATGGCGCTCAACCCAGCACACTTGAACCTTTCATGAGTGATGAGCGCAAGGTGTCGCTAGATTTGTTAGTAATGTACACCATGCAACGCTTGAATGCGGAAAAGTGGTTGGGAGGAAACTAGCCGCAAGCGAAGTCTATTCGGAACTAGATCCCTGCCGGCGTTGCACTAAAACTTGGATCGCCAGTGCAACTAAACCAACCGCAACCAGCCCAAAAACGCCAGTTATTAAGGCGCTAACGCCCATAAAAAGGGTGCGAACGGCAACAGAAATGCTGACAGCAGTGGGATTGTTTGAAGGAATGGGATTGTCGGCAAAGCTTTCGATAATGGAAGTGGTGAGAAGATAAAGCGGGAACGCGATTCCTCCCGAAATTAGGGCACCCAGCAGACAATTCCAGGGGGTTACAGGCTTCGTGCTTGTCTTTGCCGATTGATTCTCAGATGGGAAGGCAGTAGTCTGCTTACTCATGATGAGTTGGAAGAAAAGAGTGAATGGTGGAGACAGAAAAAGACGCGGTTACGCGGGGACGCGGGGATAGTTGCTGAACAATAAACAAAAGAGATATTATACCATTCCTGTTAAGCCAGCACTTGGATGCCAGCACTCGAAAACTGGGCAATCCAGAAGTATAAATCTGGGTCATTCATCTCTGCTTTCACGTCTTGTTTAATTTGCTGTGCCTGAAGTTGTGAGTCACAGAGGGCAAATACTGTGGAACCACTCCCAGACATCATTGTGCCCAATATGCCCTCACGCTGAAAAGCTTTTCGCAGTTGGGCAACTTCAGGCAATGCAGGTAAAACTACTTTCTGTAAATCATTGTGCAGCAGTTGACCAATTTGTATTCCATTTTCTTGGGTAATTGCCTTTACCAGTGGTTCAGAGTGTATCTGAGCAGTGCCAGATTGCCCATTCTCAGCCTTAGAAATAGACTCGCTGCCGAACTGCTGCCGATAGGTTTGGTATGCCCAAGCTGTGGAAATCTCTAGGTGGCGGTGCTTGGCTAGCACAACGGCAAGATTATCTAAACCATTAAGAAAATCCAACTGTTCCCCTCGCCCAGTCGCAATCGCGGTTCCACCCGTAACGCAAAAGGGAACATCGGAACCAAGCTTCGTTGCCAGAGTTTGTAATTCCGGCAGGGTTAACCCCAACTGCCACATCTTGCTCATTCCCACCAAAACCGCAGCTGCATCAGTCGACCCTCCGGCTAGCCCTGCTGCGACGGGAATTTGTTTATCAATCGTAATTTCAACTCCCCCGTACTGAGCGAAGGCATCTGGGAATTGCTTTACCATCAATTGAGCAGCTTTATAGGCAAGATTGTGTTGGGCAGGAGGGAGTTGGGGGTGATCGCAGTGGATGCGAATGGCATCTGTGCAGTTAGCGAGTAAATTGATGCGATCACAGAGGCTAATGGTTTGTAAAATCATCACTAGTTCGTGATAACCATCGGGGCGATCGCCAACAATTTCGAGGTATAGATTAATTTTAGCTGGCGCAAGTAGAGAATAGGAGCGCATTAGGAATTATAAATTAAGCTAACTTATTACTGAGAGCCACCCAATCTCGTACATTCAAATCCTCGGCACGGGCTTGGGGATTAATTTCTAATTGTTCCAGGAATTGTGTAATTTGGTTACTCTCGATCACCCCTTTTAAATTATTTCGTAACATTTTACGCTTATTAGAAAAGCCCATTTTCACGATACTCTCTAAAAGCTTGGGATCTTCAGCAGCCAGTTCAAAAGCTCGCGGACGCAAGCGCACGATGGCTGAGTCTACTTTCGGAGGAGGGAAGAAGGCTTTAGCAGGTACGGCAGAGATAAACTCACATTCGGCCAAATATTGTACCCGCACAGACAGTGCTCCAAAGGTTTTTGACCCAGGCGGAGTACACAAACGCTCAGCAATTTCCTTTTGCACTAACAGCACAATCAACTCATACGCTGCCGCTGGCTGGGCAATTGTTCCCAAAATTTTTTCCAGAATGGGACCTGTGATGTTATAAGGAATATTAGCAATAACTTTGTTGGGATTTTGGAAGCGAGTTTCGGAGGCAGCAAGTTGAGTATTTAAATCGAGGGAAAGAATGTCATTTTGCAGGAGTAAGCAATTATCTTCCCTTGCTATTCTTTGGGCGAGGTTTTGGCACAAATCCCGGTCAATTTCAACAGCAACAACAGCTTCAGATTCCCATAAAAGACGGCTAGTAAGGACACCTGTACCAGAACCAATTTCTAGGATGCGATCGCGCTTGTGCAATGCTGCTGCTGTAACAATCTTATTAAGTACCTTCTCACTGCGTAGCCAGTGTTGAGCAAACTGTTTGTGAGGTAGAGGAGTCATGTCGCTTTGCTCCAATTCACGCATGTTATTAGTCATTAGTCATTAGTACTAACGTTTATATAACTTTACTGATGACTACGGACTGTGGACTAATGACTAACTAATTTTTGATTATTTGTCTCCGTGTCTGTCCTAACTATGGTTGTTTAACCGGACTTAATACTACAGTGCTTGCTTTTCCAGAAGTGAGGTTAGGGTATCTGCTGGAACGGGAGCGCCATAATAATAGCCTTGTGCTTTTAAGCAGCCGTTTGCCCTAAGATATTCCATTTGTTATCGCGTTTCTACACCTTCAGCAATCACGCCCAAGCGGAGATTTTGAGCTAGAGAAATAATCGCAGTCGTAATCACTGCATCCTCTAAGTTACCACCAAATCGCTTACAAAAGAACGATCAATAGACCTCTTGCACGAACAAAGAAAGAAGTGAGACAACTAGGTGAAGCAAGAAAAACCCCACTTATGACTGACGAAGAGATTAAACAGCTCCAAGC
>PXPT01000093.1 GCA_003021505.1 Cyanobacteria bacterium QS_4_48_99
TACAACTGTCGGTTGTAATTACCAAGGGTAGTGGGGTTGCGCCTGGGCGGAATCACTGCTGCGCTGTGTTGCCCTCTTCCTGCTCGATTACTCGCTCCTGTGCATGGTATGCCTTCTCCGCCAGCACGGTGTCAGCAACCAGCTCAGCCAAGAGTTTGTCGGCTCCATCTAGGTGGTGGGCTTCTGCGGGGGTAGGTAAAAGCTCAGGGGATTACCCGAGGCATCCATAGTTACATGAATCTTGGTGCTGAATCGGCCCTTACTGGGTCCCATCGCTTCCTGCGATCACTTCCCCCTTTGCACCCCAACTCTGCTGATGGGCGCGGACAATTGTCGAGTCAATCATGGCATCTTCCTTGTCAGCCTCATCCGCCAAGTGCCCAAATACCCGCTCCCATACACCTGTTTTTGACCAAGGGCTTCATCGAGTGTGAATCACTCCCAAATCTCCCCATCGCCCCGGCAACTCTCTGCTGGGAATTCCTGCCCGGTAGGGATAGAGTACCGCTTCGACAAATGATCGATTCTCTTTAGCCGTTACTCCCACTTTCCCTTCCTGCCGTGGCAGCAAATCTTTAATCCGCTCCCACTGGTGATCACGTAGGGCGTAAGGTGGAGTCATCTTTTCCCGTCGCTTACTTCCACTCCAGTTTGCCTGCCCCAGCTTACCTAATTGATGACAGACCCTAAGAGGTCATCCTGCCGCACTATACCGTGCCAAAACCCTTCTAGGGCTTTTTAAAGCTCTCGCATTTTCCCAATGCGGGGATATCCTAAAGTGGAACTAAACATACTTACTCCCTAATCCTCAGTGGTTGGATGTTGAACATATGTATGGGTTACAAGTTGTTCGGCGCAGCCGTTCCCGTAGGTAAGTTAAAGGTTGAAAGTTGGTCATAACCTGCAACCTGGAACCTGCAACCTGTAACCTAATTCCGAATCGCCGCCTCAATTTGCGCCTGATTAAGATTGCGCCCAATTAACACCAGACTCGTGTGACGAGATTCCGTATTAGCCCAAGGTCTATCATAAAATGATTCTATGCGATCGCCCACGCCTTGCAGTACCATTCGCATCGGTTTCTGCGGCACATCTACAAAGCCTTTAATCCGATAAATCTCGTGTTGCTGTAGCAGTTGTTTGAGCTTACCAATCAGCGCTTTCGGTTCAAATTCTTGGTTAAAAACACATTGTACCGAGTTAATATCATCATCATGTTCGTGTTCCTCCTCCTCCTCATGATGACTAGGACGACTACCTAAATGATCTTCCACCGCCGCATTAAAACCAAGCAAAATTTCCGAATTAATTTGCCCCTCGTAGCAAGGAACAATTTTTACCCGCTGGGGCAACTGCGTTTGTAACCACTTTATCGCCTTGGCACGAGTCGCCTCATTCACCAAATCTGCCTTGGTGAGTAAGACTAAATCCGCGCAAGCCAATTGGTCTTCAAATAGTTCCTCAATGGGAGTTTCATGTTCTAAATTCGGGTCAGCTTCTCGCTGTGCTTCCAAAGCATCGATATCACCAGCCAGTGTACCTGCGGCGAGTGCCTGACAGTCCACCACGGTAATCACCCCATCCACTGTGGCGCTGTTGCGAATTTCGAGCCAACGGAAGGCTTGCACCAGCGGCTTGGGCAATGCCAACCCCGAAGTTTCCACAACCATACAATCAATCTGCTCTCGCCGCACCAAGAGTTCTTTCATGGTGGGAAAAAATTCTTCTTGAACCGTGCAGCAAAGACAACCGTTCGTGAGTTCTACGATATTGCTGTCAGGATTTTCTTCATCATCACAAATTTGGCAGGAACGCAACAATTCACCATCAATACCAACTTCACCAAATTCATTAACCAGAACAGCAATTTTGCGTCCTTGGTTGTTTTGCAAGAGGTGGCGAATGAGACTAGTTTTGCCAGCACCGAGAAATCCAGTGACAACAGTAACGGGAATTTTTGCAGCCATTTTTAATTCTTTTTTAAGCGTGTCGGATAGATCACCGCAGAGGACGCAAAGTACGCGGAGGGGAGAAAGGGAGGCTACTCTAGCTTCGCGCTCTTCGTGCCTTGGCGGTTTATAAAATATGCTTTAATACAGCAGAGAAATTCCATTCCGGTAAAAGTGCAAACGTCCCACACCGAGGTCTAAACTATAGGGGTTTTCTCCGGCTGGGAAAGCAGTGACACGGAAAAGATAAACTCCGGGAGTTTTGGGGTTTCGCCCTGGCTGAAGACCAAGAGTAAATGTTTTTCCTGGTGAGACAGGGGACTCCAAGATAATTGAAACGGTTTCGGCTTCTTCATCTTGAGTAACAGCTTCCACAGCTAGCTCTTTTTCTTTGTTTCTAGGAACACCTTCAAAGGCAAGAACCTCGTCTTGGAAATCGATGTCTTTACCTCCCTCAACCTGTCGAATTGTCACCTGTTTGAGAGGTTTGCCTGCATTTTCTGGCAGCGTGAGGGTAGGGTGAAGTAATATTTTGCACCCCAGGCATTGACAGCTTTATAGGTGGTATTAGCAGCGAGTAAGCGCGGCGGCTTCTCAAAGGAAACCGTACCATCGGGAGCCTGAATCGCCTGGATTGAGTGTGCCGTAACTCCCAAGATGCTGCTCGCACTTAGGGTAAATGCCAGTAAGCTAGAAATACGCATTTTACCCAACCAGGGAAGTGGTAAAGAAAACTATCCCTACTGCGCTGATAGCTAAACCCACAAATCGCGTCACTGAGAAGGGTTTCTTCTGGAGAATATCGTTACCAGCGGCGAAGGCTGCCGAAGCGATCGCTAATTGAATTGCATGAAATCCTGCCAAGTATGCAAGCAATGGCATCATTTGCGCACCCACGATTGCTTCTGCGTAAGCATAACCGTGAAAAATGCCAGCAATGGCTGCCAGGGCTGCTAGGACATAGACAGGTGGCTGTGCTTTACTGTTTCTAGTTGCCAAAAGCCCACCGAAAACCACCACCGACACAGCAATCCCTACTTCTGCTGCTGCTAGGCTAAATCCTAGCAGGTGAATTCCAGTTCCTACCATTGCCGTCAAGACAAATGCTGCTGGAATCAATATCCCTCGTGCCACTCCCGCAGCAATCAAGCCACTGACTACGATAAATGCTAGGTGGTCTAATGCAATGACGGGGTGAGCGAGTCCAGAGAGAAAGCCAGCCCAAAAATTATCAGGGGTTTGTCCGCCATAGGGGTGATGCGCGATCGCTGCTGGAGCAAAGCCCAATAGTCCTAATATAGCAAGGATAGCGATCGCACCCAGTTTCCACCATCTGTGGTTAGAAGACTCGCGTGAGTGAAGTTTTTGCATCGGTATTTTCATCAATTCCAATGTGATAATGACAGGATTAAGGGGAAATATGTGGCTAGAGTTAATAGAAAAAGCGATCACACACGCCTAGCAAGTTCCCAGAATTAACCCGTAGCGATACACTGAATAACTGCACAAATTCTCGAAGCTATTTCCAAAATAGACTTCCGTAGCGAACAGATAAGCTATGTGCAAAAGCTCAACTTGCCAAGTAACTCTAATTGCAACCGTGGCGTTGAGTAGTTTCTAAATTGCTGTAATTGTTGATCTAACTTCATCCGTACCTCGCAGATGTGCTAATTCGTTGTTGCTCTACCTAGTCGGCGGGCATTCTGACTCAGAGACTTGCTTGCAGTCTCATTACAGTTGCGGGACAGCATCGGACTTGCACCGAATTTTCCCCCTCGCGTCTAATGGCTGCTCCCCATTAGAACCGACTACGACTTGCTACTATATCACACTTACAGGGAAACTCAGATGCGATTACTTAAACGATCATATGGCAGTTCTGGGTTGGGTCAATACAGTTCGTGTGAGGGGGAGAAAATTCCCAGTAACTGGAGTATGAATATTTCCCTTGTCCTGAATAAAGGGAGTGTAGCTCGCCTAAATGAAAATTACTGTATTCAAAAGGTAAATAGAGAACGAAGGCTACTGAGAGATGCGCTCACCCAGCAGCATTCCCAGAAGTAGGCTTATCCTTTGGTACTCAAATCCAATTTTTTCGCCTGCACTAGGATATTATTTATCCCTAGGCTTGCCAAAGAGAGTTCTGAGTTGGGAACCTCGATGGGAACAGGGGAGTTAAACCTGTCGGTTCCTCCCCGGCAGCCTTAGGCAAAGCTTCGGCAACCTCCTCTAAGCCCACATACTTAAAGTTGGTGTTGAAATTCTATATTTCCTTATCTTCTGGATCTGGGGAAACGACTGCCGTCTCATTGGAACCATCCTGAACCACTAACAAGCCAGAGGTAAACTGCTTGCTCAAGGGCACATTGGCAATATCAATTCCATCTGTTCCCTCTACCGCGTCGATGTTATCCGAGGCTTTGACCGCAAAGCTGCCTAGACACTCGTTGTTTCCGCTGAGGTGAAAGGCAGCGAAAGTGCTATTTCCCTAACTATGGAGACTGAGTATAATAGGAGGAGTCTGTGGAAAGCAATTCCTCGCACCCATGGTAGCTCAACGAGATTGCCAAGCTTGATTAATCGAAACATGGCTACAAGATGGTTGATTGCCATTACTGCAACCAGCTCAAGTAAGAGTTATGGATCATGCTCCATTTCATCACTCTCCAAGAATGCGACAATTAAGGGAACACCCAGGCTGTGAAGGTATTTCACTAAATACTCTCGCCTAGTTCCATCCCATCGAGCCTTGGTGGCAGAAAATTAAGACTGGAATTAGAAAAGAGCTACCTACATACAACTTTCATGTTCCTCAAGCTGCCGAGGCGGCTTTTCAAACATGGTAAATACTTTGCTGCTCGCTGCTATAGAAGGGTTAGAGCGCTACTTTGCCATGGCCCGGGGTAAGAAGGAAATCCCTGCTCTAGAGATGACAAAGTAGTTCGATACCAACTATCATTATCGTTCACCAAAAAATACTTCAGATGTCAACCTGCAAGCGAATTTTGGTAGTTTTCTCGAAACGGTTAAGCTTGCCCGAGAGCAACTGGGCGAACGAGCAGTCCCCATTGTGCTGGGTCCCATTACCCTACTGCGTTTGAGTCGCCTAGAAACCGATTTTGATGAGATTTTGGCAAAACTCCTGCCGCTTTACAGTTCCCTGTTAACCGAATTGCAAGGATTAGGTGTTGCAGAAGTTCAGCTTCACGAACCAGCCTTGGTAATGAGTGAGGCTTCTAATCTAAGAGAGCATTTCCAGAAGGCATACGCGCAACTGGCATCAGCGGAACTTCCCATTAACCTCGTTACTCACTTCGATGATTTGGGCGAGACTTATATTTATTTAAGCAAAACCCACGCTCTTTAGACGTGGGATGTAGCGTGGTTAGCTTTAGCTAACGCGATTTAACTAGACTGTACGTAAAAGTTAAGTTCTCATAGAAGTATGATTAACCTTACGTACCAATACAAGCTTGAGCCCACTAAGGCACAGAGCCAGACTATGAGTGATTGGCTAGAGACCAGTCGTAAGGTCTGGAACTATGCCCTT
>PXPT01000094.1 GCA_003021505.1 Cyanobacteria bacterium QS_4_48_99
AGAAACTCGCTACTGGGTCGAAGCCCTAGCGGGACCCAAACAAGAGGCGTTATTCGAGCACGGCGTCGTAACAGTATGGACATGGGCAAACCCAGCCCGGTTGATCCCATGGTTCACCGATGGTGAACGGCGCTACGGCCAAGCCTTATGGAAACTCGCTAGCCTTGTCAGCCGCAGAGACCCCTGCCCAGTACAGACGGCGTCAAGTGTGGCGTCAGGGGTTAGAAGTCCCCATGAAGATCTTGCGGGTCACAAGGGCAGCGCCGCCTCGAGTGGGTCAACACGGAACATCCCTTCACTGCCATCAGCCCCGTCAGTGAGGTGCATGCCCATCATCATGAAGCTCAAAACAGCGCCTTGCGACCAGGAGCCAGTGCCTACCGACGACGGCAAAATCTGTACGCCCAATGCTTAGAAAGCTTGCAACGGGCCTTGGATGTTCAACGCTTGATTCATAACTGGACACGACCGCATGGGGGACTGGGAAGTCAGACCACGCCAGCGATGGCTATGGGATACTGCAATCGCCCTATCTCCATCCATGAGCTCCTCACAAAGCCAGGGGTTCATTGCATCACCTGCTAAGAAACCAGTGCCCGTTTTTATTCACTCTCCCTGTCTGTGTTGGCATTATTTGACTGAGCTGCTAATTCTGCCTGAGTTTGTTTGAGCTGGTATCGTGCCTGCTCTAGTTCAGAGCGCAGGCTTTTAAGTTGTAGTTCCAAATGACGAGTATTTAGCCAATCTTGAAAAGCCGTACTTTTATCAGGAAAGGTTGGGACTTTCTCGAACCACGAGACTTTATCAGCCTCACTAAATAAATCTTCCCTTTGATTTAATTTTTGATAGGTTGTCAAAGCTTCTGGAAAGTAAAAACGAATCAAGGTGGCTCTCTCGGTATCCGAAACTTGATTACAAAATAGGGACGGCTCGTAAATTTTTGGTGCCGGAGCTGCTAAATTCATTTTGAATTTGGCCTTAATTGCTTCAATTAAATCTTGTGTACGATTAACGACACTGTAAGCACTAACTAGAAGACAACGTTCAGTAAACTTATTGTAAAAATCTAAAATATTTTGGTTGTAGCGCATCCAAATTTTGACAGCTAAATCGGGTTGGTTAATAAAAGTTTTGTCGCCTCGACGGTAGAGGGAATCAACGACTTCCCAAGGCGAGCGATAAATTAATAAAAAGTTGGCATCGGGAAGGAATTTACTCCAAAAATCGAGGAAAAGAGTGGTGCGTGGCTCTTTCCATCCCCACATCGGACTCGATGCATTTTTAGAAATAAGCTCTTTTGCTTTTTCAACATACTGCTGCTCAACTTTAATATTTTCTTGCAAAGTCCACCCACCATCATTTAAACCTTGCGATCGCAAAACCATTTCGTGAAATTCCAGAAAATCCCGATTTTCAAAGAAACCTCTAACATTACCATGACCAGGTTCTATCAGTCTTTGACCAATATCTAATCCGGCACTCTGAAGTAAAGATGCTGTCAAAGATGTACCAGAACGATGCATTCCAGTAATGATTAAAATTGATGGTTTAATCTGGCTATTTGACATTGATTTAAGTGGAAAGAGAAAGGACACGGAAGGGGACAAGGGGAAATTCTGACAGGTTCAACCTCTCCCCATCCCCTGGTCTCCCCCTCACCCTCTCCTTTTCTACTTCTACCCATTCACTGACTAATTTAAATCCCGTGGCTCTTGCCAATCACCCAATGACGGCGGAAGAAGCGGGAGAGGGCGGACTCTTCTAAGGGAAGATAAATGGGGCGTCCATGAGGGCAGGTGCGCGGATGGCGAGTTTGTCTCCATTCGTCTAGCAGGGTTTGCATTTCTGGCAGATTTAGGGAAGTACCGTTGCGAATCGCACTGCGGCAGGCGGTGGCAACTTGTGCTTCTTGCACATCTCCCCCCCAACTTAGTTCTACCAGCGCATCAGCGCAATCATCTCGCTGTTGCAGCATAGCCGGAGCGGTGCGTATTGCCCAGAGTTGCTCGCCAAATGGCTCGACATCCAAGTTTAAGCGCTGGAGTTGTTCAACTTGTGCTGGTGTAAGCTGGGAGAGAATCACCGGGGGTTCGAGGGGCACGAGCTGCCAGTGATCGAGCAGTTGTTCGTATAAAACTCGCTCGTGGGCAATGTGCTGCTCCACCAACCATACTCCAGAAGGATGTTCGGCAAGGATGTAGGTGTTGCGAACTTGGGCAACTGCCTGCAATTCCCTCCAGCCGATATCACTGGCTTCAGTTGCCTCCGCTGCGGTTTCTGTGGGTTGCAGATTACGAGTGAGATGGTAGCTTCCTTTTGCTTCTGAGGCTTTGAGGAGTTTCCCCACGCGCTGATTTTGGGCAGCAGGAAAGTTAGAGGAACTAATCTGTAAAGCTTGCTCAATTGCGTGGGTTACTTGTTCTTGCCAGAAGGGGAGGGAGTGGAGATATATTTCTGTTTTTGCAGGATTACGGTTCCAGTCAATTTGACTGGGGCAAGTCCGCAGGTGAACAAAGCAAATCGGATAGCGATCGCGTGGTAAAGTTTTTGTGAAGGCTTCCTGAATGGTTTGCTCTAATGCGGGTGATCGCACCAAGCGTCCATTGACTGCTACCCGCACCCAATCTGCTCGTCGCCGATGGCAGCGATCCGGTAATCCTACCACTAGTTCTATGTGGTATTTTGCAGGTGGAGGTGATGAGTGAGGAGTGATCAGGGATGAGGGATGAAGGTTCTTCTCCTGCTTCCTCTGCTTCCCTGCTCCTGTGCTCCCCTGCTCATCTGCTCTTGGTGTCCCCGCGTCTCCGTGCCCCCGGGTCTCGGTGTCTCCCCCCTGAGGTGTAGGCACTTCCAAATTTAGCAATTGCAAATCACTTGAGCGCACCTGTCGGAGAATTTGGGGTAGAATCTGTTTTGCCGTAGAACCGGGGCTGATACTAAACCATAGCCGCTCGTTTTGCCGCACTTGCCAAGTTACGCCGGGATGACAAAGGGCAATCTGCTGAATGGTTCCCTGCACGAGTTTGAGCTGTTTTGCCATACTCGGTAAGCCCCGACGACGCACAAGCCAGTTGCCAAAAAGATTGGAAACCGTCACAATTGTTCCAGGCGCGATCGCCACTGTTTCTTCCCTGCACCCTTGTCCTTGTTGGTTAAAAACGACGCGCCACCCTTGACTTTCCGCTTGTCGGCTCAAAACCTCTACATCAGCCAGTTGTGCCAAACTGTGCAGTGCTTCCCCACGAAATCCTAAACTGGTAATCTGCTCCAAATCTTCACTGTTGTGGATTTTGCTGGTACTGTGTGCCTTAGCACAAACTTGCAGGTTATGCAAATCCATGCCGCTGCCATTGTCGGCGACTTGCACGCGCCACAAGTTTGGGTACAGAGAAATAACGATTCGCGTTGCCCCTGCATCAAGCGAATTTTCTACCAATTCCCGTACCACTGCCGCCACCGAATCAATCACCTCTGCGGCAGCAATCCGACTCACTACGTCTGGGGGAAGCGGTTGAATTGCAAATGACATAATTTTGTCGTCAGCCGTCGATTTCCATCGTGCCTAACCTCTATTATTCTCTAACAACAAAATTAAGAGAAGAGCATGATCTTTTCCCCTAATTTAAGAAAATATTAGAAATTAGGTTTCGTAGGAGACAGTTAACTGCTCAGACCCCTATCTAAACGACCAAACGACTCCCGATACTTAGTGATATGGGCAAGGAGAGACTCGAACTCTCATGACCAGAGGTCGCCACATTTTGAGTGTGGTGCGTCTACCAATTCCGCCACTTGCCCTTAGAATTAGTTTCGCTATTATAACCTGTTTGATGGCGCTGAAACAAGGTTTGATAGTCTTGAGAACTCGCCCAGCGATCAATTTCTCTTGCTCGCAGAACCGGGACGGGATGAGATAATTGCTCAGTCTGAGCAGATTTTAACATTTCGCCCAGTTGTGTTTCGCTAACTGCGTCGTAAGCTCGGGCTTGGTCTATAAAAGCATCCAAGTTCAACTGTGGGGCGAGAGTAGGTGAACCGCCAGCTAGTTTCATCAGCACCGACATCATCACCTGGGAATCTTGGACAGCTAGTAGTGCGGCGCGATCACAAGTGAACTCTGCACAGCGAACCCATGCTAGCATTTGCGATCGCAAAGATTCAGCAAGCACTGCTCCCCAACTGGGGAGTAAACCCGCACCTAAAACCACTAAGTTAGCTAGAGTTAAGTAAACGCCATGTTCGCATTTGAGATGACCCAATTCGTGGGCAATCACTGACTGGATTTCCTCTGGTGTCAACATCTCAATTAAGGAGGTGTGCAGAACCAAAAATGGCTGCTTTCCCCGCATGGCAAACGTATAGGCATTCGGTGCCGGATGCTGCTGCACGTAGAGTTGAGGGGGTTCTAAATCCAACCTTTGACAGGCTTCAATTAGCAGCTTGTGCAGGTGGGGTAGCTGTTTTTCACTCACCAGCACGCTTGAGGCGATATTGTTCAGGTA
Source organism: Cyanobacteria bacterium QS_4_48_99 (assembly GCA_003021505.1). GTDB lineage: Bacteria > Cyanobacteriota > Cyanobacteriia > Cyanobacteriales > Rubidibacteraceae > QS-4-48-99. The sequence goes on from PXPT01000094.1 coordinate 4,503, forward strand.
GAAAAACTGCTCTGCTACTGGACCGAGTAAACTTCGCACTGCTATATCTAGCCCCGGCAGTTGCTTTAGGGCTTCGGTAGCTTCTAAATCCAGGGGATGGCGAAACTCGTTTGCTTTGAGACCAACTAAATTTGTCTTGTTAGATTCCATCTGGGCGATTGTCTTGAGTGGAGAAGTTTAGGCATTAGTCGTATAGGGGAGGGTGAGGAGACACTATGCCCTCCCTATAGTTTATGCTCAACTATAGCAATCTGTAGTGTAGGAAACCTATACGACCAAACAACTAATACCTATTCTTCGCTTTCTGCCTTCTGCTGCTTATACACCAAAAGACTTACCACAGCCACAGGTTTGGCTAGCATTGGGGTTAGTGAACTGGAAGCCTCCACCAATGAGAGCATTGCTGTAGTCTAAGGTTAGACCATAGATATAAAGAAGGCTTTTGGGATCGCTGACGATTTTAAAGCCCTCGTAGTCAAACACCTCATCGTCTTCACGAACTTTGCTGGGGTCTTCAAAGTCCATCATGTAGGACATCCCAGAACAACCGCCATTGCGAACCCCGACTCGCAGGCAGAGGTCTTCTCCCTGTTGCTCGCGCAGGGCGAGGAGATGCCCGAGAGCGACTTCTGAGAGTTGAATTCCACTTTGTTGTTGCTGAGTTACTTCTGTCATATGTTAGGCGCGGCTCCTATCTTTTTTATATTATGGACAAATTACATCCATCTGAACATCTAATCTTAACAAGTCTATCCTCGCATCTTTGCTCTGTTTTTGCTCTGATGCCCTTCTAATGCTACTTGTCAGTGATCGCTTTCGCTGTTTCAACTTTAGTGAGTGTCACTCTGGCTTCATGGCTGCCCTAGCGCGAGTTTCACTCAGTTGCTTCCAACTAGCGAAGCGATCACACCTAGGATTCAAAAGTATTAGGCTTAAGTTAGAGTAACGCTAGATTCGCTAAAACTCAGCAAGTATTTCTATTTTAGGAACACGATCTCCATGACTGCTCTCCCTTTGACCACACAGCATCGCCTTAGAAAAATTCCCCAAACCCCCAGTGTTTGGGAAGGCGATCGCCGTCCCACCTCGGGGGAAGCCCAAAATTTAGATACAGATGCACCAAGTGATGGGGATTGTATTCTTTGGGTAGATGGCACAGAGGGCATGGTGAGGGCAATGGATGTGGTTTCACCCGAGATGGGTTCAGAAGCGATTGTTCGTACCCTGCTGCGAGCAATTGAAAATCCTCACAGTCAGGCAACACCAGCAAGACCCCAGAAAGTAATTGTCCGAGACCGAGAAATTCAGTTTTTCTTGAGGGGAGCCTTGCAAAACCTAGAAATTGAAGTTGATTATGCCCCAAATTTGCCTCTCATTGAGGAAGTTTTTCGTGGCTTTGAGGAAGTAAGCAACACTCGACCCCCAACGCTTCCGCCTCAATATAGCAACCTACTAGAGAAAACCGCTTACGAAGTCTGGAATGAGGCACCTTGGGAATGCCTGGCTGACCACGATATCCTCTCCATAGAAATTAGCAAATTGGAAGTGGGGACGCTCTATGCCTCCGCGATGGGAATGTTGGGGGAGGAGTATGGTGTGCTGCTGTACCGCTCAATCGAGTCCCTGAAGCAATTTCGGGAAGCCGCAGTGACAGACAATTCCATAGAGAAGCTAGAAAATGCTTTTCTGCAGCAAGATTGCTGGTTTTTGAGTTTCGAGCAGGCTGAGCATTCTGAGCAAGAAGATGAACTTAATTTAGCAACACTTCCCAGTTCAGCCATCCATCCCAATTTTGGTAGCGTGCATCCCTACGAGGGAATCCGACCTTTCCTGGGAGAGGAGGAAGCAATCACGGTTTATGTCGCCCTCAAAGCCCTCCAGCGCTTTTTGCGCCAATCCAAACGGGACTTAGAAGCCGAAACGTTAAGCTCAATTGTCAAGCACCATCGCATTTCGTTGCCCGAAGCGGATGGCTTTCCAAAAACGGTAGCAGTTACCGTTTCCACCATGCCCGATTTAGCCACTGAGCTGTCTGAGATGCTAGAGCAAGCAGAATCAACTGCATCAGAGAGTGGGGAACCAACCCCAGAAACGTCTTTGCCTCTGCGAGAAGACTTGATCCCAGAAGATTCTTTGCTCAGTCTGGGCATGGTGCCTTGGGAATGGGTAGAAGTGCTGAGTGAAAGTAATGACAAATACTATCAGTCTCAGGGCGCTAGCCCGTCTGGAGATGAGATGCCGGTGGTTTTAATTCAAACCTCCCGCCCTAAGGCACAAGCACTGATTGAAAATCTTCAGGCTGCCGGGAACTTGAAAGGAATTTGCTTTAATCCAGGGGAAGATCCCTTTTCCGAAAGCAGCTACGATCTGGGAATTCTCCAAACAGGCAACGAAGATCTATACTTGTTTGGTGAATTTAGTGGCGATGCCCCAGCTCATCTTCAAGCACGTCAGCAATGGGATAGGCGTTGTCAACAAACTAACGGTTACTGCGGCTTGATTATTGCCAGAGGGCTAAAGGGGTCATCTCGGGGTCAGCCCAAACTGCGCGACATAATGGCATTATTTGAGGCGGAAGCCCTCTCAGCAGAAGCGTTAGGAATGGGAATGCTTCAGTTAATGCCTCAGCCTGAGTTTTAGCTGCAAGGATGAAGGATGAGTGATGAGGGATGAAAAGGAGTGGGAGAAATTCTCCTCGGTGTCTCCTGGTCCGCCAATTCCGGTGTCCTTCCTAATCCATCCTTCCTGTTTCCTCCTTATCTAGACCACCTGATAAACAAACCCTAGCGTTGCCCAGGTATTGACATCGAGGACAACTGCATCGGAACCCGAATCTATCGTGTCGGAAGAAATGGCATGGGCTGCTTGCAAATCTTTCTGCAATGCTTGCGCGACTTTCAGAGGACTGACTAGATCGACAACTCGCTCTCCTTCTCCTTTGGGTTGAGGAGCAGCAGATAATGCCTTCAGTGTCTTAGTAAAAGGAGCAGTGCTGCCGAAGAGATAGATTTCTGCTATTCCCGCAGGACCAGGAACAATCCAGTCAAACGAAGTAGAGGGATCGGGAAAAAGCCGCGTTTCCCCTGGGGCAATCCTGGTATCTTGCTGTGTAGCCGTGCCGGTGGAAGTGTTTGATTTACTTGCCGTACGAGGAGAATAGAGAGTGATCGCATTACCACCAGAGTCAATCCCAAGTAACATTACATAAAGTGGGCGCGCGCTATAGTTCTCTAGTCTATATCGAATCTGACTCCCAACCGAAACCCTGGGAACTTGCTCATAGAAATGGGAGAGTGGCAACTGAATGCGATCAAAAGAATTATCAGGGAGCGCGCGCAGTGTTTCTCGCCGAATGGTTTCTTTGTATTGCGGTGCCACTGTCTCCAGAGTGGCTCTCATGCCCAGGCAAGACGAGCCTTCATTTTCAGTCAAGCGCCACAGCTTCGCTGCCAGCATCGTGGTTAGTTCTGGAACTAATCGCTCTACGGCTGACTTGACTGCTTCACCATTGGCTACTGCCGTACTGGGAATGGGAACGCTCCCGACTGAAAACAGTCCATAACCTTCTGGTGAGGGGAGCTTGCTCTTCTGTGAACTGGAGGTATCAGGCTGGAGATTGGCAGCTACAGATGCCGCTTGAACTTCTTTCACTTTGCCAAACAAACAATCCGCCGATTGCTTCCCCGCCGAAACCACGGATGAGACAGCAGCACTATTGGAGAAAGCACTAGTCGCATCTACCCGCTCGATCTTCCCCAAACTAGCATCGAGAGCCACAACTAAACCGGGATTGCGAGGAAGTACCCGGATTGATTCTTGTACTAGTTGTCCTGGATGCAGTTGAAAATCCTCACTAGCTGTCTGCTCAGCCAGTTGTGCTTTTGCTGTCAGTCCCTTGCGTGAGGCAATTCGTAGCTTAGTCCCCTTCACTCTTCTGCTCCCCGCGTCCCCGCGTCCCCGCGTCCCCGCGTCATCTTTCTCCTCCACTCCTGCGCTTCTCTGCTCCCCCACACTGCCCGATTTTTCCGAGAATAGGGTAAAGCGGGAATTGTCTCCGTAATACTCCAGAACCGTTGCGGGTAGTCCCGTTAGCTTGAGTTCCACTGTTTTGCTATTTTCTTCCACTGCTGTCACTACCCCATCTGCTCCTGGATTGTGAGGCATTAGGTGATAGGTGAACAGAGGTTGTTTACCATTGCTTTCCCCTTGCAACTGGGGTTGCTGCTGTGTCCCCATGAAATGCTCAATTGCCTGTGAGGTTTGCATGAGGCTGATTTGCACAGTGCTAGCTGGGGTGGTTTCCCAAAGAGATTGAGTGAGAGCGTAGGTGAATAAGCCCGCGCTAAAGCCACGCCACTGCACTTCTGTTGCGGGTTGATCTTCTCCTGCGGCTGCCAGTACCGTACCCGGAATTTGCTTATTGTGTTTCTGTGAAGTATGAATGCGCTGCAAAAGTGCCTCTTGAGAAGCCCGTTCCTCGCTTGCTGGTAGTTCTGCGGGAGACTTGGGGCAGGAGCGCACTTGCAGATTGCCTTGGAGGATTTGACCTGTCCTGGTGTGGCTTGTATCTAGCACCATTGTCACTTTGTCAGTGGCAAGCGATCGCGCCAGTAACATCAGTGTTTCCTCAGACACCTCATTCTTGGCTTCGCTAATACCATCAACTGGAACTAAGCTGTTTGTTAGGCGATAGTTGCCAGTTTCTGTCTCGCTGGACTGAGCAGCATGGGATGAGTGCGGAATTTTGATACGGCTACCATAGCCACTGTAGTGAAAAACCACCACATCCTCTTCTCCCGCCTGTTTGATCAGATGTTCTACAAAAGCCGTCTCAATTTTCTCTCGCGTTGCGGAAGCGTCTGTTATTGTGTATACATCGTGGGAATGAAACCCAAAGCGATAAATTAGCAGTTCCCGCTGACGTTCCACATCTGTAATGCAACCTTTGAGATTAGCGCTTTGAGGATACTGATTGATTCCTACCAGTAGCGCCAATTTTCTAGGGTGGGGTTGTGCTAGTGTCTGGGCATAGCGTTTCACCTCAACTGCTGTAGCGCGGTCGATACCTAAAATTGATAGCACTGTTTCGCTTCCCCCTAGTGCCAGCAGCACTACCCCAGCCTTTTGCAGAAAAGTCCGCCGATCAAGTTCCATATCTGCTTTGAGTTGCAACTTCTTCTGCTATCAGCCTACCAGGAATCCTCGCTGAGGCGAGTGATCGCTTCGGGCAGCCTCGCTTTCAGTAGAAACCGCTGCATAACTGTTGAAACTTTTGGGTTGAGCTAGTCGTCGTTTTAGACACTTCCAGGCTCTTGGCTGTTCGCTACGTTTTCCCGCTTCTAAAAAATCACACCTAAATTAAACATAATATACACATATATAAATCTTTACTTACACCCAGCCAAAGCGTGTGGATGCCAAGCTTGGAAATGTTAGTTACAGGATGGAATCCTAGTTACTAAATTCAGAAATCCTGAAACAGAATGATTAAGTTGAGTTCTCAGGATTTGAGGTAGTAACTGATGAGAATCAACCCAGGAAATTAAGCTCAGTTTTTGCGGTCAAGTTCCAGTTTGCTAAAGGTGACTGAGTAAAAAAATCGCATCACCCAAAAGTAGAAGTTTTTAAAAAGCACTGACTGTTATACATTTCGCTTTTTGCAACGCAAGACGCGAACAATAGTCGGGTGCAAGCCCCACAGGAGAATATTATAGGCGCGACAATGCAATTATTTTGATTGCTTAACTGCGCTTTGCGTTCTCCATTTGGTGGCAGAAAAACTTCTTAATTTAGCAAACACAGTAGCAATCTCGACAGTTTTTTAGAGGTGTTAGAGCAATGGCAGAAAGCCAAGAAAACAGTAACCCATTCGCAGAAGGAAACGGCTCCAGTGGTGGCAGCTCCATTGGCGGTTCCGGTGGTGGCAGCTCCGTTGGCGGTCCCAGTGGTGGCAGTTCCGTTGGCGGTAACATTCCAGCCCTAGCTGGTGACGGTACTCCGTCCTTCATTGGCGAAGCCCCATCAACTGATAGTGCCGGTGGGATTAACAACGAAACCAATGGCAATGGCAATTGGTACCTAGCCGGGGAAAACCAAACCGAAGGTAACGGCAACTGGTACTTCGCTAGTGGCAACGAAACCACAGGCAATGGCAACTGGTACCTCGGTAGCGATAATGCTACCACTGGCAATGCCAATAGACCGAGCGGCAGTGGCAACGACATAACTGGTAACGGTAATAGACCCAGTGGTGATGACAACAGCATTACTGGCAACCGCGTCGCTACAACCGAGGATGGCAAAACCATCTATGGTAATGGCGATCGCTTCTTCGAGATGGACGGCAGCGGCAACATGACCCTGGTTAGCGACGAAGAAGCCACTCCCTCGATGTATAGCGAATCCGACTACAGTGGCGTAGTTGGTAGCTCTTCTGGTGAGGGTGAAGCATCTGCCAGTGGGAACGAAATTCCTTTCGATGCTTCCAGCGCCATGGGCGGTGGAGATAGCTCCTCTGGGGGTGGCAGTCCCTTCGGAGGCGGCGGCGACGCAATGATGATGTGATCGTTAGTAACCACCGCGATCGCACCATTCACTGTTGACAATTCTACTGGAGATCTCGAAGAACAATGGCAGAAGAAAATAACAACGCTTCTAATCAGGCTCCCATGAGTGGCGGTAACTCCGGAGGCAGCGATACCCCCACCAACCCCTTCGCTGGTGGTGGCATTCCCGACTTCGGAGGAGGTAGCACCAGCCCGACAGGAGGCAGCGCTAGCACTCAAGGTAGTGGCTCCATGGGCGGTGGCTCCATGGGCGGTGGCTCCATGGGCGGTGGCTCCATGGGCGGTAGCTCCCAAGGCAGTGCCTCCCAAGGTAGTCCCGCTTTTGCAGCCAGCGGCAGCCCGATAGAAGGCAGCAGTGGCTCCCAAGGTGGCGGCTCTATGGGCAGCGGCTCAGCTAGCGGTGAAGGTGAATACGAATGGGATATAGAAGGAAGCGAGTCCCAAGGTAACGGCTCTATGGGTGGCGGCCCCCAGGGTGGCAATCCCTTCGGAGGCGGCGGTTCCATGGGCGGCGGCTCCATGGGCGGTGGCTCCATGGGCGGCGGCTCCATGGGCGGTGGCTCCATGGGCGGCGGCTCCATGGGCGGTGGCGGTGAAGAACCCGCGATCGTAGGAACGAATATCACCCTCAATGTCTCTGGTGATGGCGAAGTTGAAGGCGAGCAGTTATCCATGGGCGAAGATGGCTCGGTTCCATACCTTGGAAACAACATCTCCCCCCTCAGCGATGACGGTAGTTCCGAGAACTATGAATACGACTTAACCGGGGCTGAACAAAGTGCTTCCTCCGGTGGTGGCGAAGAAATGACGATGTAATTTCGGTAATTTGCCAACTGCAAACTCGACTGCATTCTGGAGGTATAAAAAGTAATGGCAGAGAACAACAGCAGTTCTATGCAAGGCAACGCTAGCTCTCAAGGCTCTGGGGGTAGCACCGGCGGAATGGGTTTGTCAGGATTTGATGCCCTGCTAGACATTCCTAATTCTGGTATCGATAGCTATGAGGACATCTTCCCCGGTGGCGGCGGCGCTGGCGGTAGCTCCATGGGCAGTAGCTCGTTTGGCGACGGTGCTGGCGGCAGCTCCATGGGCGGCGGCTCCCAAGGTGGGAGTGGCGACCAACCATATGGTGGCAACCCCTGGGCAGGTTGGGATCCCGTCGAAGATGGCAATCCCTTCAGCGAGGGAGATAATTCCTCCGGTGGCACTTCCACTTCTACTGGTGGGGGAGCCGCTATGGGTGATAATTCCTCCGGTCCTGCAAGCGGCAGCAGCTCCTACGATTCCTTTCCCACTGGCGAGGAAGGCGCGATCGGTAATGACAGCGGGTACTTTGTCAGCGATAACAACGGCAACTGGTACGTAAGCCAAGACGACAAGGTCGATGAGAATGACCTTCCTATTGAGGGTGGCAATCCCTTTGAGGGTGTTGGCGAGTCCATTCCTTCTGGCGAGGGAGGCGCTACGAGTGGCAGCAACTTCTCCGGTGGCGCTTCCACTTCTGCTGGTGAACAAGCCTCCATGGGTGACGATGCACCTGAGATGGCAAGTGGCAGCAGCTCCTTCGATTCCCTTCCCAGTGGTGAGGAAGGCGTGATCGGTAATGACAGCGGGTACTTTGTCAGCGACAACAACGGCAACTGGTACGTAAGCCAAGACGACAAGGTCGATGAGAATGACCTTCCTATTGAGGGTGGCAATCCCTTTGAGGGTGTTAGCAATCCCGCTTCTGATGGCGGGGAAATGGCGATGTAATTGTCAGTAATTTGAGAAAGCATACGATTCCTTCGACAACTTTCTAGTTGTAGTGAAAAGCAATCCAGAAATACTCAATGGCAGAAAACTACGGTAACTACGAATACGACCAAAATTCGGGCAGTGGCGAAGAAGCTGGAGGAAGCAGCTCCATGAGTGGTGGCTCCCAAGGCGGCGGTAGTCCCTTCGGGGGCGGCGGCAGCTCTATGGGTGGCGCTAGCTCCTTCGGAGGTGGCGGTTCCCAGGGCGGTAGTCCCTTCGGGGGCGGCTCCCAGGGTGGCCCCAGCTCCATGAGTGGTGGCTCCCAAGGTGGCGGTAGTCCCTTCGGGGGCGGCTCCCAGGGTGGCCCCAGCTCCATGAGTGGTGGCTCTCAAGGCGGCGGTAGTCCCTTCGGGGGCGGCGGCAGCTCTATGGGTGGCGCTAGCTCCCAAGACGAATACGATTACTCGAGCATTAGCGGTAGTTCGTCGGGAGGCAGTGGCTCCATGGGCAGCGGTAGTGGTCAGCAGATGCGCAACCCCTTCTCTAAACTGATTGGACTTCCCGGTATTGACAGCATGCAAGACATCTTCGAAGACGCTGACATGGGTGGTGGTGACAACCCCTTCGCAGGCAGCGGCGGCGGAGAAATGACGATGTGATTATCGCTAAGTTAGCGATTTAGCACTTTCGACAAGTTTCTAGAAATAGGAGAAAGCAGCAATGGCAGAAAACAATAGTAACTCCAGCGCAATGGGCGCAAATCCCTTTGGCGGCAGCTATCCCCTCGACGGCGAAGAATTCGCTGTTCCAGTGTACGACGATTACTTAGTCAAAGATGCTGATAACAACTTTTACCTAAGTAGCGACGAAAGCCCCGGCGGGGATGACACGCAACTATATGATAGTGACAATCCCACCGGTGGTGCTGACATTCCCTCTGACATAGCAAGTGACGAGGGTACGTTCCAACCCGGTGAGTTCTCCTTTGGCAACAATCCCTTTGCCAGTAGCGACTCCGAGAAGAAAGCCAGCGATGAGGAAGTTCCGCAATCCAGTGAGGCATCCTCTGGCGGCAATCCTATTCTCGAAGGAAACGAAATCTCTGTCCCAGCGTATGGCGAAAACTTGGTCAACGATGAGCAAGGCAACTGGTATCTAAGTAGCGACGATAGTCCCAGTGATGACGACACGCAGCTATACGATAGTGACAGTCCCATGAGTGCCGGCGAAATTCCTTCCTTCGTTCAAACTGAAATTCTCGCATAGTGCAGTATTCAGCAGCAGGTGAACTGGGCTACTTAGATCTCGGTGTTTGATAGCCACGTTCTACTGCTGCTGTACTTGCTGGGTTCAATTTCCTCTGTATTGTGCTACTCGCTAAGACTTAGGGCAGCAAGAGCAGCAAACACTTACTTATAGCAGTTCTCACTTAAGTGGAGTATACCTGAACTCCACTCTGACTAGTAATCGCATTCTGAATTTCTACCTTATGGGTCTAAGAACCGCTATATATTAAGTTTTTATCTTGTTAAAAAACAAAAATCTGTATGTTCTCAACCATCTGAAAAGAAGTTATACCTAACTTAAACACAAAATATACAGAGTTAAATCTTTGCTTGTACCCAACGAAAGCTGCCAGATGCAAAACTTAAAAAAAGTTCGGTTTTTAAACCCAAACTGCGACTTCTCAACTATAATTTTCTCCACTATTAATTAAAGATAGGAGAGGTCGTGTTGGGCTGTTAATCTGCTATTTCCATAGATAGAAAGGTACTTGGATCAAGAATGTGTGGAAGTAGAGAAGCTCTATAAAAATAAGAGCCACCCCTGATAGTGTAACAAAAATTGCTAGGAAATCTTCTTGGGACAAAGCAAAGTTTTAAAGTAGCTAACCAGGCAACTCTCTCGAAGAACCCACGGTAATGCCTTCAAGTTTCTAAAACTACGAAAAGCTAATGACTGAAACCTCTAATCAACTAATCTCTCCAACAACTATTGAGTTCAGTAATGCATCCGCATCGCTCTCAGTCGCCGAGGCGGTGGTCAAGATGCTAGAAGATGTGGGAGTACGTCAAGCTTTTGGCGTCTCTGGGGGCGCAATGGCATCCCTTTGGGCTGCCCTATCGAATAGCCAACAGCTCCAGGTGCTTCACTGCCGCCATGAGGGAGGAGCAGCCTTTGCTGCTACTGAGGCACACTTTGCTAGTAATCGCCCGGTGGTGGTGTTCACGACAACCGGACCAGGCATTACCAATGCGCTAACTGGTCTGTTGGCAGCTCGTGGCGAGGGAGCAAAAGTAATTCTGGTGTCGGCTTCCACCTCAGCACCGAAGCGGGGACGGTGGGGAATTCAGGAAACCAGCAAGTACACAGTGCCTAGCGCGGGAATTTTTACGCCGGGGGTGCTATTTAATGATGCGATCGCCATCGAAAGCGCCGAGCAACTCCCCCAAATATCTCGAAGGCTTGCCCAAGGTATGGCACAGCCGGGTGGCTTCGTTGCCCACTTGAATATTCCCGCAGACATCCAGAGCAGTTCCCTCGATACTCCCTTGCCCCGGCTAGACCTCTCCTATCCTTGGACAACTCCCAGTGAGGAAACAGTCTCGAAATCTGCCCAGTTGTTATCCGAAGGGTCATTTGCCATCTGGGTAGGTTTCGGTGCGCGGGGTGCGGAAGCCGAAATTCGCCAGCTTGCCGAAAAAACGGGAGCGGCTGTGATGTGCTCGCCGCGTGGCAAGGGCATCTTCCCCGAAGACCATCCCCAGTTTGTGGGTGTCACCGGGTTGGGCGGGCATAGCTCGGTGATGAAATACATGCAGGAGCAACCCCCTTTACGGACGCTAGTCCTGGGAACGCGTCTAGGCGAGCCTACTTCCTTCTGGAGTGATGCCATGGTTCCCTCGAAAGGATTCGTACATGTCGACATTGACCCGGAAGTACCAGGGGTAGCGTATTCCTTCGCCGAAACATTTCCCATCCAGTCTGATGTGGGAGTTTTCCTGAGGGCGCTGCTCAAGCGAGATGTTGCCTCTGCACAAAATCCATCCACGGTACTACCTCATCCCCAGCCGGAGACAGTTGATTCTGGTTCGCAAAGCCCAGTGCGACCCGAAGCACTCATGGATGCGATTCAACAGGTAGTCGTTGACCGAAGCGATGCAGTTGTCCTGGCAGAGTCGGGTAACTCGTTTACTTGGGCAACTCACCTACTGCGATTTAGCAAGCCACGTTATCGGGTTAGCACTGGTGTGGGCTCTATGGGTCATACCGTTACTGGCGTTGTAGGTGCTGCCCCAGCGCGAAATGGCAAAGCCGTCGCCATTACTGGGGATGGAGCCATGCTGATGAACAACGAGGTCAGCACAGCGGCCAAATACCAAATTCCCGCTGTCTGGATTGTCCTCAACGACGCACGCTACAACATGTGCGACCAGGGAATGGCTGCTCTAGGAATGCAAAATGTAGCCGATGCAGGAATTCCCCAGGCAGATTTCGGAGCTATTGCTCGCGGAATGGGAGCAGATGGGATTCGCGTTGAAAACGAGTCCGACCTCCAGGCAGCGCTGGAGAAAGCAATGGTATCGAGTGTTCCGTTTGTTGTCGATATCCTAATCGAGTCCACTCGAGCTGCACCCTCGCAAGGACGCAATCAAAGCTTGCGATCGCAAGAAGAAACCATCTCCAATTCTTCCGATAATCAAAAATCATTCCCCCTAGTCTAACTACACACCCTGACAAGGAGAGTCCCGTGAAGCTGTTTGAAACTACCGAGCAGATGGGTCACGAGCAAGTTCTTTTCTGCCGTGACGAAGAGTCGGATTTAAAAGCAATTATCGCCATCCATGACACGAGTTTGGGACCTGCCATGGGAGCAACACGCCTGTTGCCCTACGCAGAAGAGGAAGCTGCTTTGCAAGACGTTCTTCGTCTCAGTCGCGGTATGACCTACAAGGCAGCTTGCGCGAACATTCCTGCTGGTGGCGGAAAAGCAGTCATTATTGCCGACCCGACCAACAAAACAGAACAACTGTTCAGGGCATACGGACGTTTTGTTGAGAGCCTGAAGGGACACTTTATCACAGGTCAAGATGTCAATCTTGCTCATCAAAATATTTGTCAAATTAATCGCGAAACCAATTATGTAGTTGGGGTGAATGCGGGATGTTCAGCTTCCACCACAGCTTTAGGCGTTTTACTAGGAATAAAAGCGGCTGTCGAGTTTCGTTTACAGAAACCAAGATTAGAGGGACTGAAAGTCGCCGTTCAGGGAGCTGGTAATGTCGGCCAAAATGTCTGTAAACTTTTATATGAACAGGGAGCAGAACTATTTGTTAGCGACATAAGCCAGAAAAAAACACAAGAAATTAAACGCTTTTATGGAGCAACAGTTGTACCTCAAGATCAAATTCACTCCCTTGATGTTGATGTTTTTTCACCTTGTGCTTTAGGGGGAATTCTTAATAGCTCAACTATTCCTCATATTCAAGCTCCCGTCGTTGCTGGTGCTGCCAACAACCAGCTTGAAGACGAGCAGATTCACAGTAGGCTCCTAGAATCGCGGGGAATTCTTTATTGTCCAGATTATGTCATTAATGCTGGCGGAATAATTGACGTTTACCACGACATGATTGGCTATGAAAGAGAAAAAGTATTAGAGAATACCAATCAAATTTGTGACACTCTGATTAGTATCTTTAGAAGGGCCCAAAAGAAACAAACTACCACTCACGATGCAGCTAATAACCTTGCGAAAGAGCGCATTATGAAAGCCCATAAAACTAAGGTAAAAGCTTAAAAAAATCCGCAAGTGAAAAAAGTGACAAGGAATACCCTATGCCCACCGAAGAAAATACCTTTGCCACCTCCGCTTATATCGCCACTTCGCCAGAGACGGCTTTCGACTACCTCTGTCATTTAGAAAACCTCAACGAGTGGACGCTCTTTAGCCGTATGAAAGAGCAGGTAGATGAAAACACCTGGCTCGGAACTGCATCGGGCTATCAAAGAAATCTCTACTATCACGTTAGGAAGATTGAGAATCAACCCTTCTATGGCGTGGAGTGGCACTGCGGGTTCGAGTACAACCATTACTTCCAGGTTTATCCCGTTTTCGTCTTTCCTGCTAGCTATATCGAACCTGACTCAGACGAGGCGGGAGTTTACTTCCACTGGCTCAGTTTTGTTGACCCCGACCGACGCACCCCCATGATTATGCAGGGAATCGAGACTGTGCATACTTCCGAATGCCGTTCTCTTAAGGGGATTCTGGAACGCAATGAGGGTCACACTGAACCAGCCGCAGGACGCTACACCATTGCCACCGACACCATCTACATTGATGCTCCCCTCGAACTAGGAGCTGAATATATAGCAGACCTGCGAAACACTGATGAATGGGCACATCTACTGCGATCGCGCGGGGATGTCTCCTCCACTTCGGGCGAGTTTCTCGACGAATACGACCAAACGGTCAAAGCCAGGTACCGCAAACATGCTCTCAGCAGCTACTACCTCATCGAACAGGACTACTACTATCCCGACTACGGATTATACCAGCGCTCTCCTGTTCTGCTCATTCCCTGTTCCTACGCTTTCGGCAACTCCTCTGCCGGTGGATTTATCCAGCACCGAATCACTTTTTGGAAACCTGGTGAGACCCCCCGCCACGGCAAACAACAAATCGAGGACTACGGTGCCGAAAGCATGAACATTAAAAGGCTACTCGAAGCCAAGGCGGGCAATCTCGAAACGTTTGCCCGTGGGATGAGCTATATCTCTGCGCACTCCTAGCTAATGCCTTGCAGTGGAGGTTGAAAAAAAAAACTGGGTGCCTAGACCCAGGAGTGAGGAAGTATAGTCCACAACAAAGTTTACCACAGCATCTTACAAGCGAATGAAACTTCATCACTTTTCTCTCACATTTTTAACATTTTGTCTAGCCCTTGTCTCTGGACCCAAAGTTGTAGAAGCGGCATCAATTAGTACTGTTGCCGATGGACTGAATAACCCATCCGATATTACTTTCGGTCCCGAAGGTGACCTTTATGTCACCGAAAAAGGTTCTGGGGGAGATGGGACAAGCGTGGCATCACCTAGTGCGGCAGGTCAATCTTTACAATATGGCACCTCTGGTGCTGTGACCAAAATTGAGAATGGCGAAAAAGAGCGCGTACTTACCGATTACCCGTCGCTAGCACAAACTAACCAAACTTATGGTGCCGGTCCTCAGGATCTCCAATTTGATTCCGAGGGAAATCCTTATCTTCTGATGGGATATGCTGGTAATCCCCAGGTACGCAATACCGAACTAGATATCCCTGACCAACCCCGAGCTGGAGAGCTAGGAACACTCGGCAGTGTTGATTTTGAAGACAATTCTTACACCGAGATTGCCGATTTGGCTCAATATGAGTTGCAAAATAATCCCGATGGTGGCGATGTCATTAGCAACCCCTATAGCTTGGTAATTGAGAATGGGACTGCCAGGGTCACTGATGCCGGTGCCAACGACCAGTTAAACGTGGGACTGGACGAAGGTAATATCAATCTGGAAACAGTGTATCCGGAACAGACCATAGAAGACCCACAATTTCCCGAGGACACGAGCAATCTACCTCCTGTTGCACAGGGGGAAGGGCCACCTGAGCAGTTTGATGTTCAATCCGTCCCCACAGGAAGCACAGTCGGTCCTGATGGTGCTTTGTATGTCAGCGAGTTAACGGGTTTTCCCTACCCCAACAATGAAGCAAAAATCTATCGCATCGGAGCTGATGGGGAAAGAACTGTCTATGCCGAGGGCTTTACACAACTTACTGACGTAGCTTTCGACGACCAAGGCAATCTGTATGCCCTCGAGTACGCCACTGAGCCTCAATTTGAGGGTGATTTCACCAGTAGATTAGTCAAAGTTGCCCCAGATGGGACTCGCAGTTCCATCAAGGGGAATGGTCTATTCGCTTCGGGTGCCCTCGCAATGGGTCCGAATGATGAGGATCTCTATATCTCCAACAGAAGCGCTTTTCCAGAAGGGGAAGTTTTGAGGGTTAACAATGCGGCGACTATCCCAGAACCTTCTTCTGTAGCAGGCACATTAGCATTTGGTGTCTTTGGCGCTGGCTTGTGGCTGAAGCGCAAGCGGAAACAGCTTCCTCAAGACTCCTCTAACTAGAGCATCCGCTGAAATCGAGGGGGTTCATGTCACGCTTGAATCCCCTTTCCCCACTTCCTACTAACTTTCTACCTACTTCCTACTGAGCAAATCTGTGGGATTAGTAGGGTTCAAATTCCCAAACCAGGAGATTAACGATGGAATTAGGCAAAAAAATGTCCCTCGCCCTGACTGGCACCGGATTTATGGTGTTGGCAGCAGCAGGCGAAGCCCAGTCATTCGAGCTCACCTTGGACAAAACGATTGGATCTCAGAGCGGAGAACCAGGGCAACTCGCTCTTCCGCAGGGCGTAGACATCCAGGAAGGGAGCGAGAATATCTATGTTGCTGATTCAGAAAAAGACCGCATCGCCGTCTTTAATCAGCAAGGTGAATTTCAATCTGACTTTGGTCAAGACCAGATAGGCGATGAGCCAGCCCCCCTCACCTTTAATGACGAAACAGGACAACTTTTTGTCGGTGACGTGGGTGGTAACGAAATCGATGTCTTCAATCCGGATGGAACTTATGATCGCTCCTTTGGCGAATTTACTGTCGGCACGGAAAGACCTTTTGAAGGTCCTGCGGGAATGGCTTTCACTCCTGACAGCGAAACCTTATATGCCGCCAATTATGCTGGGGATGAGATTTTAAAATTTGACCCCGAGACTGGCGAACAACTTGATAGTATTGGCGTGCGTGGTGATGAAGCTGGGCAGTTATACGGACCAGCAGCTATAGACGTTTCTGAGAGTGGAAACCTCTATGTCAGCGAACAGCTCAATAGCCGCATTCAGGTACTCAATCCCGAAGGCGAGTCGATCCGCACGTTTGGTGAATCTCGCTTCCGACCAGTAAGACCGTCCTCATCTCAGCCTGTCCCAGCAGATATCGGACCAGGAGACCTTTCCGGTCCAGTAGATCTTACCCTAGACGAAGATAACAACGTCTACGTAGCCGACACGCTCAACAACCGCATTCAGGCATTCGATTCTCAGGGAAATTACATCACCCAATTTAAAGAGTTTCCTGCCGATCCACCCGGTTATTTCTGGACAGTCGGCGCAAAATACGAAAATGGCAAGCTCTACACCTCTGATTTCTTCAACAATCGCGTTGTAGTAGCTGACAAGGTCCCCGAACCCTCCTCGGTGTTAGGTACAGCCTTGCTCGGAATTGGGGGTGCTGCGGTCATAGTGAAAAGACGCTTGCGTCAAAAGCTTGCAAGCCGTAGCTGAGGCAACGCAACGCTACTAAGTCAATGGCTTACTAGCGTGCCATTACAGTAGTTTTCGACGACCTGAGGTACACCAGGGTGTGAAATCGGGAAAGGGGGAAATTCCTTTAACCCTTAAACTTTCCCCCACAAAGGAAAACCCCGTATTTCCTTAAGATGCAAACTGCTGTATTTGTCCTCGAAAATGTTTAATTCAGTGGTTCCCAGTCAATAGAAAGGTTTGGCTTGGAACCACTGCACTTTATTTGAGCTTATTTATACAGATAAAAAAAAGACAGCTTCCATTATGGTTGCGTGGAGACACAAGGGGTATGCGAGATGATTTTTAATTCCCACTGCTATACCACCAGAGGCGGCATTTCTGTCTCTCGCTCCGCTGCCGAGATTTCCATAAAAACTGCCGTTGAAGAAATCTTGGCACACCTCGACCGAGAGCGCGGCGGTTTGCTCGCAAGCAGCTACGAATACCCAGGGCGATACAAACGGTGGGCAATTGGATTCATTAATCCCCCCCTGGAACTTGCTACCCGCGAGAATTCCTTCACCCTCACAGCACATAACGAGCGAGGCATTGTGCTACTTTCTTATCTAGCGGAGTGCCTAGAGGAACAACCCCAGCTTCAAGCGCTCCAGCGAGAAGACAATCGCATCACTGGTTCCGTGCGCTCCACAGAAGAATCATTTGCAGAAGAAGAGCGCAGTAAGCAACCCTCCGTGTTTACCATCATTCGCGCCCTCAAAAATGTCTTTTCTAGCAGCGAAGATGAACACCTGGGACTGTACGGTGCGTTTGGCTATGACTTGGTCTACCAGTTCGAGTCCATTCCCAAATTTTGCAAACGTCCTCTAGACCAGCAGGACTTGGTGCTGTATTTGCCCGATGAACTGGTAATTGTGGATTACTACCTTCAAAGCGCCTTTCGCCTTCAATACGACTTCGATACCAAGTTTGGCAGCACGGACGGGCTAGCTCGTACGGGAGAGGCAATTGATTACCGAGGTAAGCACCATTCTCCTGCCCAAGCCTCAGATCATCAAAGGGGCGAGTACGCCGAGAAGGTTCGCACCGCCCTTGAATACTTCCGCCGAGGTGATTTATTTGAAGTCGTCCCCTCTCAAAGCTTTTTTGAACCCTGCGATGAACCCCCCACCAAGGTATTTAGAACCCTACAGCAGATTAATCCTAGTCCTTACGGATTTATCTTCAACTTAGGTGGGGAATATCTCATCGGCTCCTCTCCAGAAATGTTTGTGCGCGTGGAAGGAAAGCGCGTTGAGACTTGCCCGATTAGCGGAACCATCAAGCGTGGACAGAATGCAATTGAAGATGCTGCCCAGATTCGTGAGCTTCTCAACTCGCGCAAGGATGAATCGGAGCTGACTATGTGTACAGATGTGGACCGCAACGATAAATCCCGCATCTGCGAGCCTGGGTCAGTGCGAGTGATTGGTCGTCGCCAGATTGAAATGTACTCTCACCTCATCCATTCGGTTGACCACGTGGAGGGCTTACTGAGACCCGAGTTTGATGCTTTGGACGCTTTTCTTACCCATACCTGGGCAGTCACAGTAACGGGAGCGCCCAAACTCTCAGCAATGCATTTTATCGAACAGCATGAAAATAGTGCCCGTCGTTGGTATGGTGGCGCAATGGGATGGTTAACCTTCAACGGCAATCTGAACACTGGGCTGATTCTGCGAACAATGCGAGTGCAAGACTCAATTGCAGAAGTGCGAGCGGGCGCAACTGTGCTTTACGACTCCGCTCCAGAAGCAGAAGAACAAGAAACTCTCACCAAAGCCGCCGCCCTCTTCCAAACCATCCGCCGCGCTCGCCAAAGCAGTAGCGAAATGCTCTCTAGTGACTCTCAATCGGTTAGCGCTGATGCGGAGGAGCCTAAGCGCGTCTTACTCGTTGACTACGAAGACTCTTTTGTTCATACTCTTGCCAACTATATTCGCCAAAGCGGTGCCACTGTAACTACACTGCGCCACGGCTTCTCGGAGTCAATTCTCGAGACAGAACTCCCAGACTTGGTGGTTTTATCTCCTGGTCCTGGCAAACCCAGTGACTTCCGCGTTGCAGAGACGGTGCTAGCCTGCACGAACAAAGAAATCCCCATATTCGGCGTTTGTTTAGGATTACAGGGAATAGTGGAAGCCTTTGGGGGCAAACTAGGCGTTCTCAACCATCCTCAACATGGGAAACCATCTCGCGTTTTTGTTACCGATTCCGAGTCCCCCATGTTTAAAGATGTACCAAACTCGTTTGAAGTGGGTCGATATCATTCTTTGTTTGCTCTGGCTGAGAAAATGCCTCAACCACTGAAGGTGACAGCAATCTCGCAAGATGAGGTAATCATGGGGATCGAGCATCCAACCCTTCCCATTGCTGCCGTACAATTCCACCCAGAATCAATCATGAGCCTTTCCGGAGAAGTTGGTATTGCCATCATTAAAAATGTGCTTGATACCTACGCCAGTCGGAATTTAGTAATTCGTAGGAGCGACCCGGCGGCTCGCCCGTACTCGTAATTATTTAAGTCTTAGGAAGGGAAAAAATGTTGATTCTTATCTATATCTAAGGTTCCCCTAGCTTTATATGGGATAACTACGACTTACAATTATCAACCGACGCGCAGACATCTTTGATCTCGAGCATCGACGAATTAGGCTCGGTGAATTATTCTTACTTAAACTTCGCTATGCAAAGCAATCTCCGCTCACCAAACCTCTCCTTTGCTACCCTCGAACAGAGCGCTCAGGTGGCAGAACCCGAGACGAGTCCGCGCCACATTCTAGAAAAGATTGTGTGGCACAAGCAGCAAGAAATCACGCAGATGCACCGGAATTTGCCTCTGGCAGAACTGCAAGACAGGGTAAGTAATGCTCCTTCCCCGCGAGATTTCCCACTTGCCCTACAGCAGAGTTCCAGCCAACCTAGCTTGATTGCAGAGGTGAAGAAAGCCTCACCCAGTAAAGGTATCATTCGAGCAGATTTCGATCCAGTTGAAATTGCACAGGCATATGAGCGAGGCAGAGCCGCCTGCCTCTCTGTCCTGACTGATCGCAAATTTTTCCAGGGCAGTTTTGACAATCTGGTGGCGATTCGGCAGCGTGTGGAACTACCCCTATTGTGCAAAGAGTTTATCATTGACCCCTACCAAATTTATCTCGCCCGAGTAGCGGGGGCGGATGCTGTGCTGCTCATCGCAGCCATTCTCTCAGATCAACAACTCCAAGAGTTTTTGCAAGTTATCCAGAATTTGGGGATGAACGCGCTAGTGGAAGTACACACACTAGCCGAACTCGACCGGGTGCTAGCACTTTCAGGCGTGCGCTTGGTGGGGGTCAACAATCGCAACCTGGAGGATTTTACTGTCGATCTTGGAACCACACAGCAACTACTGACAGAGCGGCGAGAACAGTTGCACAACTTGGACATAACCCTGGTGAGTGAGTCTGGTTTATATACCCCCGCTGATCTCGCCTTGGTAGCAGAGGCAGGAGCCAGAACAGTTCTGATTGGAGAGTCTTTAGTTAAACAAACCGATTTAGAGCAAGCTGTAAGTAGTCTGATTAATTGGTAATTCTTGTCTCATTAGTTTTTAGGTAAATCACAATCATGACTTCCATCTCCGATTGTTTTCAGTCTTTACGCGATCGCCAGCAGTGCGCCCTAATTCCCTTTATTACCGCAGGAGACCCGGATTTAGAGACCACAGCCGAGGCATTAGGAGTGTTAGACCGCAGTGGTGCTGACCTAATTGAGTTAGGCGTTCCCTACTCAGATCCCTTGGCAGATGGACCCGTAATTCAAGCAGCAGCCACCCGTTCCCTAAAACGGGGAACCCGCTTGGAGCAAGTCCTAGAAGTCGCCCAGCAGGTAAGTCCCAACTTACAAGCGCCGCTGATTCTATTCACTTACTACAATCAGATTTTGAGAAGAGGCATCGAGACGTATCTCGAACAAGTTGCCCGCGCTGGGGTGGGAGGCTTGATCGTGCCTGACTTGCCAGTGGAAGAGGCAGAGGATCTGCTTCAGCCTGCCGCAGAGAAGGGAATTGAGGTAACTTTACTGGTAGCACCAACCAGTTCCCAAGAGCGCATGAGAGCGATCGCTCAAAAGTCCCAAGGATTTATTTACTTGGTGAGTGTGACCGGCGTGACAGGAGCGCGATCGCAGGTGGAAGGACATGTTCAGGGATTATTGGGCAAAATACGAAGCGTAACAGATCAACCCGTCGGAATTGGCTTTGGCATCTCTAGTGGTGAACAAGCACGTCAGGTCGCCGATTGGGGAGCAGATGCGGTGATTGTGGGCAGTGCCTTCGTGAAGCGTTTGGCAAATGGTAGTGAAGGAATACAAGCCATCGAGGAACTTTGTCAAGAACTCAAAACAGCAATTAGTTATACAGAAGTTAAACAGAGAATTTCCACATAACAATTGCTTCAGAAACTAGAATTGACCTAAGGTACCCATCGGGTGGTCGCTTCCCCAAATTCCCTCCCAAATCATTATTGACCTAAGAAGATCCATTGGGCGGTCGCTTCCTCAAATTCCGATCATTTTGAAATCACTGATCACGAAATTACACAATGGTAAGCGCAAAAGATTTCCAAAGCTCATCACCACCGACGACCGAGCAACCCGATGCCCTAGGTCGATTTGGGCAGTTCGGGGGCAAGTACGTGCCGGAAACGCTGATGCCCGCGCTGAGTGAATTAGAAACTGCGTTTAGGCAGTACCGCGACGATTCCGGTTTCCAAGCAGAACTGCAAGAGCTGTTGCGGGAGTATGTGGGAAGACCCACTCCCCTATATTTGGCAGAGCGTCTTACAGCTCGCTATGCCAAAGCGGATGGTTCTGGTCCCCAGATTTATCTCAAGCGCGAGGATTTAAACCATACTGGCGCTCACAAAATCAACAACGCGATCGCTCAGGTACTATTGGCTAGGCGCATGGGCAAGCAGCGCATTATTGCCGAGACGGGAGCTGGGCAGCATGGTGTGGCAACAGCGACAGCCTGCGCTCGTTTCGGAGTAAAGTGCGTCATCTACATGGGGGTTCATGACATGGATCGCCAAGCGCTCAACGTCTTCCGCATGAGGTTGATGGGGGCAGAGGTGATTCCAGTCGAAGCCGGAAATGGAACGCTCAAGGATGCCACTTCCGAGTCGATTCGAGACTGGGTAACGAATGTGGAAAATACCCACTATATCCTCGGTTCGGTTGCAGGACCCCATCCCTATCCCATGCTGGTGCGCGATTTCCACGCAGTGATTGGAGAAGAAACTCGCACTCAAGCTCAACAAAAGTGGGGAGGACTGCCCGATATCATTATGGGTTGTGTGGGCGGTGGTTCCAACGCAATGGGCATTTTCCACGAATTTGTCGATGAACCGAGCGTGCGGCTGATTGGCGTGGAAGCAGGGGGAGAAGGGATTGACTCTCCCAAGCACGCTGCCACCCTGACGGGGGGAGAAGTAGGCATTCTCCACGGCGCGATGAGCTATTTACTCCAGGATGAGGAAGGTCAGATTGTGGAAGCGCATTCGATTAGTGCTGGACTGGATTATCCCGGCGTGGGGCCTGAGCATAGTTATCTGAAAGAATCCCAGCGTGCAGAGTATTATAACGTTACGGACGAGCAAGCCTTAGCAGCATTTGAGCGCTGCTCTCGACTGGAAGGGATTATACCAGCCTTGGAAACAGCCCATGCGATCGCCTACTTAGAAACCCTCTGTCCGCAACTCACGGGTAGTCCTCGCATTGTAATTAACTGTTCGGGGCGGGGTGACAAAGACGTACAAACTGCGGCGAAGCGGTTGAATCCTGGTTAACAGTCGCTTGGTAACAGTCCTTAGTCATCAGCCCGTAGTCCTTAGAACTGACGCTCATCAAACTTTACTAATGACCAACGACTAATGGCTAACTTGTCCCTAGTCCAAGCGTGAATCGCGCTTATAAGGTTTGACTGTTGGTTACTAATGACCAATGACTAATGACCAATGACTAATGACCAATGACTAATGACTAATGGTGAAAACTCAAGTCCCAACTGACAATTTTTCCTCAACACCCGATTCCCCAGATTGGACTACGTTACTGCAACAACTGTTAGAGCGTCAATCCCTCTCGGTTCCTCAGGCTGCGGACCTCATGCAGGGTTGGCTGCACGAGGCGATTCCTCCGGTTTTGTCAGGCGCAATTCTAGCGGCGATCGAGGCAAAAGGTGTCTCTGCAGAAGAATTGGTGGGCATGGTTCAGGTATTGCACTCGCAATCCTTACAACCAGTCACCCCAAAAGCAAGTGCTACTGCGCCTGCAGTAATCGATACCTGCGGAACCGGCGGAGATGGGGCATCGACATTTAATATTTCCACAGCAGTTGCCTTCGTCGCTGCTGCCGCTGGTGTCAAAGTTGCCAAGCATGGCAATCGCTCGGCATCAAGTAAGGCAGGATCGGCAGATGTGTTGGAATCGCTGGGGGTGAATCTCAACGCCAGCACTGAGAAGGTGCAAGCAGCAGTTGAGGAAGTGGGCATCACATTCTTGTTTGCCCCAGGCTGGCATCCCGCCATGAAAGCGGTTGCCCCGATCAGAAAAACCCTGGGAATGCGAACCGTTTTTAACCTGCTTGGACCGCTTGCCAACCCCACCCAGCCCACTGGGCAAGTTGTCGGTGTTAGCGATCCTAGGCTGGTAGAGACATTTGCTGAGGTTTTACGTCAATTGGGAACCCGCCGAGCGATCGCGCTTTACGGACGGGAAAAATTAGACGAGGCAGGATTGGCAGACTTGACAGAGATAGCTGTCTTGTCCGACAAACAGGTCGGTTTGATAGCACTTGACCCCAGAGAACTGGGGTGTAACCCTGCTCCAACGAGTGCCCTGCGAGGCGGAAACGTCGCAGAAAACGCGGAAATCCTCAAAGCAGTCCTGCAAGGTGGAGGCACTCAGGCACAGCAGGATGTAGTGGCGTTAAATGCCGCTCTCGCACTGCAAGTCGGCGAAGCCCTTCCTCGGGAAGCGGATGCTGTCGATAGCTTTGCCCAAGGCGTAGCGATCGCAACCGAGGTTCTGCAAAGCGGAGCAGCTTGGACTAAATTGGAGCAGCTAGCTCAATTTCTGCAAGAGTAACACTTCTCTGCGTTGCTCAAACAAAACCACAAGTTTAAGAAAATTAAGGAGCGTACACTCATGATTATAGTGCTCAAAAATGGCACACCGAAAGAAGAAATTGATCGCATTAGCCAAGACTTAAGTGATTCTTGGGGAGTCCAACCCGAAAAAAGCGTGGGACAACATCAAGTTGTCATTGGCTTAATTGGCGATACCGCAACCCTAGATCCCAGGCAGCTTCAGGATACCAGTCCTTGGATCGATCAAGTCTTGCGAGTCGAGAAACCTTTCAAGCGAGCCAGCCGCGAATACCGTCATGGACAAGCCAGTGAGGTGGTTGTCCCCACGCCTAATGGTTCAGTCCATTTCGGCGAGCAACATCCAGTTGTGCTAATTGCCGGACCCTGCTCGGTAGAGAACGAAGAGATGATTATAGAAACAGCTCAGCGGGTGAAGGCAGCCGGAGCCAAGTTCTTGCGTGGTGGAGCTTACAAACCTCGTACTTCTCCCTATGCCTTTCAAGGGTATGGCGAGAGCGCTTTGGGATTGCTGGCAGCGGCTCGTGAAGCGACAGGCTTAGGCGTGATCACTGAGGTCATGGATACTGCCGACATCGATCAAGTTGCCGAAGTCGCTGATGTCCTGCAAATCGGAGCAAGGAATATGCAGAACTTTGCCTTGCTCAAAAAAGTGGGGGCACAAGAGAAGCCAGTCCTGCTTAAGCGCGGGATGGCTGCCACCATTGATGACTGGTTGATGGCGGCTGAGTACGTCCTAGCGGCTGGGAATCCCAATGTGATTCTTTGCGAGCGGGGGATTCGTACCTTTGAGCGCAAATATGCACGGAATACGTTAGATCTCTCCGCCGTGCCAGTGTTGCGCACGCTCACTCATCTACCCATCATGATTGATCCCAGTCACGGCACAGGTAAAGCCGAGTACGTACCAACGATGGCAAAGGCAGCGATCGCAGCAGGGACAGATTCCCTCATGGTTGAGGTTCACCCCGATCCTGCTAAAGCCCTATCGGATGGTCCCCAAGCCCTAAGACCAGAACAGTTTGAGCGCCTCAGTCGCGAAATAACTGACATCGATGAAGTCGTGAACCGCCAGGATCAACCTGCTGTAGCGCTCGTCTAGTTAACTATTGCTAATTGCTAATTGTCAATTGCTAATTGTTTATTGTCCATTAGCGATTGGCGATTAGCCATTAACCATTAACCATTAGCGAGTAGCGGTTAGCCATTAGCCATTAGCAATTGAATCATGGCACCAGAGACACTTGATCAAATCGACCAAGAGCTGATTAAGCTACTGGGCAAAAGAATTGCAGTTTTGAGGGAATCAGAACTTTCTGAGTGCAGTGAAAAAGGATTTGATCGCGCCCCACTTCTGGCACAAACTGGGGTTCCAGAATTTGTTTGGGAAAACTTCACCACTAGTTGTGCTGCTGCAAGTACCGCTACATCCTCATCCTCTACGCCAGTAACCCCGCGACAAGTAACCGTGATTGGTGGAGGGGGAAAGATGGGGCAATTTTTTACCCGGCAGCTCTCCACAGCAGGACACCAAGTCAGGATTCTCGAACCCAATGATTGGGAACATGCGGATCAATTACTAGGGAATGCGGAACTGGTATTAATTTGTGTCCCCACTGAGCATGCTGTAACTGTGATTGAGAAAGCGAGTCAGTACCTCGCCCCAGACACGGCACTGGCTGATATTACCAGTATCAAGACACCGATTGTAGAAGCGATGCTGGAGCAGCATTCAGGACCCGTCCTGAGCTTGCATCCCATGTTTGGTCCGGGAACTGACTCATTTCTTTCTCAAAATGTGGTGGCTTGTCCAGCTCGCACACAAGAAGCATTCCAATGGCTGCTGGATCTGCTGGAAAGCAGGGGTGGTAAAGTAACTGTCTGTACGCCCCAAGAGCATGACCAGATGATGGGAATTATTCAGGCAATCCGACACTTTTCGACATTTAGCTTGGGCGTGTTCCTAGCAGAAGAAGGAATTGATATTAATCAAAGCTTAGAATTCTCCAGCCCACTTTATCGGCTGAAAGTTGATATGGTCAGCCGTTTGTTTGCCCAAGACAGTTCCTTACCTCTGGGAATAATGCTCCACGCTGAGGAGCACCGTCAGGCAATTAGCAGATTAGCAACTACTTACAGTCGCTTGGCTCAACTGGTCAGCCAAAAAGACTATGCAACCTTAAGGCAAGAGTTTGAATCAACTCGCGGCGTTTTTGAGCAAGAAACAACTCGCGCTCTCACCGAAACTAATTACGTGATTGATAGCCTCAGCGTACTATTGGCGGCTGCCGATTCGCAGCAAAAAGATGGACAAAAAACTTAGAACTGTGGTTATCCTCCCATACTCCTTTAGTAATGGGAGCTAGTGCTTTAGTACGGCTAAGGCGAAAACTGCTATAAAGCGATCGCAGGTCGCCTTGATACTCTTTGAGACTAGAGCAGTGGGATATACAATGATGCGATTCTTTAAGCTTGTTGCATTCGGTTTGATTACAATTGCCCTCACCTTGGGCACTAGTGCACCTGCCCTCTCAAAGCAGCCATCAGAGCTAAACCTTCCCGCAGAGCAGTATCTGGGTGAACTCGAATCGGTGTTCCGCTTTCGTGGCGCTATGCCCACAGGGGTAACGGTTTCTCAACAAGGGCGGATCTTTGTTAACTTCCCCCGTTGGGGAGACGATGTAGAATCTACTGTAGCAGAGATTGCAGACGGGGAACTCCTCCCCTATCCCAACGCCGAGATTAATCGCCCCGAAGCAGACAATTCTGCCGATGCCCTAGTTTCGGTGCAGAGTGTGGTTGTTGACCCAAGCGATCGCCTCTGGATTCTAGACACAGGGAGCATTGAATTCCGCCCCACTTCCTACGGGGGACCGAAGTTAATCGGCGTTGACCTCGAGCAAAATCGCATCTTTAAAACCATTCTGTTTCCTCAGGATGTCGCCCTACCGACAACCTATTTAAACGATATCAGGTTTGACTTGCGGCGCGGTGAGGAAGGGATGGCGTTTATCACCGATTCTTCTCTGAGTGGTCCCAATGCCATCATTGTGGTCGATTTGGCATCTGGTCGGAGTTGGCGACGGTTGAATGAGCATCCCTCCACTGAACCGGAAACAGACTTTCTGCCAATTGTGGAGGGAAAACACCTCAAGAATCGACCGCCCCAAGGGGAACCCAGCCCCATCACGATTGGAGCAGACGGCATTGCGATCGGCGCTGAGGGAAAGCGCTTGTTCTACTGTCCCCTCTCCAGTCGCCAGCTCTACAGCGTCAGTGTGGATGCCTTGGTAGACAAGAGCCGCACAGAAAAGCAGGTAGCGGAAACGGTAGTGAATCACGGCGAAAAGGGAGCCTCAGATGGGTTAGAGTCTGATGCTCGTAACCGTGTCTACATCACCGATTACGAACACAATGCCATTCACCGTCGTCGGGAACACGGGCAGTACGAGACACTAGTACATGATCCGCGTGTGCTCTGGCCCGATACGCTTTCGCTGGCTCAGGACGGATACCTTTATTTCACCGCCAATCAACTGCATCGTCAGGCGAGCTTTCATCGAGGCGAGGATTTGCGTGAGAAACCCTACAGCCTCTTTCGGATACAGGTTGATGCTACCCCCGCACGGCTGCGCTAACAGTGAGTGAGTGCGTGAGAGAGTTGGGGAATAGTGAGGGCGTGAGAAGGGGTGAGAGCGTGAGAGAGTTGGATAATAAAATTTTCACTGCATAAAGCCAATTTACCTTCTCACACCCCTCACTCCTCACCTTTTTTATCCCTTACCCTGCTCTCCTTTGGTCTTTTGTGACCACACCCGCGTCGGGAGTCCCCAAATATAGATAAAACCTTCTGCTGCCTTGTGATCAAACTCGTCTTCTGCCCCGTACGTGGCTAAGTCTGGCGCATAGATCGAATTGTCTGATTCTCGTCCCACAATCGTGGCATTGCCTTTGAATAGTTTCACTCTGACAGTGCCAGTGACGCGCTCCTGGGTTCTTAGAATGAAGGCATCCAGTGCTTCTCTTAGCGGACTGTACCACAGCCCTCGGTAGATGAGCTGGCTGTACGTATCTTCAATCCCGCGCTTGTATTGGCTAACATCTGCGGTGAGCGTTAGGCTTTCCAAATCCCGGTGTGCTTGGATTAAAACTAACAGAGCTGGCGTTTCGTAGATTTCGCGCGACTTAATACCTACCACGCGGTTTTCGATCATGTCAATGCGTCCCACGCCATGTTTGCCGACGCGCTCATTAAGTTGAGTAATCAGTGCGACAGGATGGAGTGTTTTCCCATCAATTGTTTTGGGAATGCCCTGCTCAAAGCCAATTTCGAGGTATTCTGGTTCATCAGGGGTATCTGCGATCACCCGTGTCATGGCAAAGACTTCTTCGGGCGGCTCTGTCATGGGATCTTCAAGTACTCCCGCCTCGATACTGCGACCGAGCAAATTGCGGTCAATACTGTAAGGAGAGGACTTTTTCACCGACATGGGAATGCCAAAGCGTTCACCGTAAGCCATGGCTTCTTCCCGACTCATCCCCCATTCCCGGGCGGGAGCCAGCACTTTCAGGTTGGGATTCAGCGCCACAATGGAGACATCAAAACGAACCTGGTCATTCCCCTTCCCAGTACAGCCGTGCGCCACCGCATCAGCCCCATATTTCTCCGCAGCTTCCACCAAGAGCTGGCTAATCAGCGGACGAGCAAGAGCAGTAGAGAGAGGATAGCGATTTTCATATAGGGCATTTGCCTGAATCGCCGGGAAAGCATAGTCTTTGACGAAACGCTCTGTCGCATCGCCAACCAGCGATTGAGCTGCTCCTGCTTGGAGGGCTTTTTCTTTGATGGGAGCGAGTTCTTCCCCTTGACCTAAATCCGCTGCCAGGGTTATTACCTCTTTTACTCCCCATTCCTCCTTGAGATAAGGAATACAGACGGAGGTGTCCACACCCCCCGAATATGCCAGTACAACTTTATTAGCGCGACCCATTAAGTTTACTTCCAGGAAAACGACTAATCGGCTATTGTATAAGCTTACATGCCCATCAGTTCGCTCACCTTGAACAGACAGGCTTTGCATAGCACGTCTCTTCCCCTGCTTCCCCTGCTTTCCCTGCTCTCTCTGCCGCCCAAATATTACAGCAATGAGCGCAATTTAGTATAAGTTACTGTTTTATTCCTCTAGCTGCCCTACATGAGACTCAGATCAACCTGTTAACCTGGCCACCTGTTCTACAGTCATCCCTTCCTGAAGTAAGTTGCGTGCTGTCTGTTGCAACTGAGACTCTGCTTGGTTTGCTCGTTGTTGCTCCTGATTAGCTCGCTGTCGTTCTTGCTCGGCAATTTTATCCGAAGTGGGCAGTAGCTCTCCCTCACTCGTATCCCAGCGCAACCAGGTGACATCGGTTTCTTTGTAATTTCCTTGCCAGCGCAGCAGTGCTAACCCTAGTGACTGGCTAACCAAGCGCTCTTGAGCAGTGGGGGATATGGGTTGATAAACTCCATGCTGAAGGAAAAATCCCGCCCAATCATCAGGATTGAAGGGGTCAAACCAGAAATACTCCGGTACGCGCAACTGGTTTTGATAGATTAGTTTTTTCTCATTCTTGTCTGATTGAGCAGTGCTATCCGAGAGCAACTCAATCACTATATCGGGGGCCTTCCCTTCTTCCCAAACTACCCAACTCCGATTCCTGTGGGCACATTCAACACCGCAAAGAAGTCCGGTTCTCGAAAATCGTGGTTTCGGAGTTGCGCCATACTAAAGTATACAAACATATTGCCTCCCACGTACCCATCCGCTCGTTCTGCCAACCAAGGCGAGAGTCTATCAATCAGCAAGTCTATTTGGGCTTTGTGGCGCTGGCTTTTTATCGGAATACTATTGTCACAGGGAAGCTCCGCCTGGGTGGGAGGCAATTTTACGCCTGGTTCGGCTGGGAGGGACTTTGACCCAAAAATTATGGGTCTCAAGCCCCTTCCTTTAGGAAGCCCTGTGATATATAAAATTAGTTCTAAGTAGGGATGGGCTATCCCCAAAAAAGCTCGCTGAGCGGTTTTGCTGGGGAGTGTCAAATATTTCACTGAGCTGCCCATGTCTTTCATGCTAGTGGGAGGTTACTCGGTTGGGAATCTTTTCTTTTTGGGTGACACGCTCAGTTATTTCTATTCCAGGCACGCCAGCTATAAAGACTAGACTTGAAGTAGCTGCTTAGACTCATCTTCAAGCTGGTGAACTAAGTCTTCGCTCCCACTGGCTTTGGCGACTTGCAGCCGATGTTCCAGATTGCGGTGGAGATTTTCTAGGTGAGCTTTGGAAACTTCATCCAACACTTTTTCTGGCTTGTTAGCTGCTGGCGTTGTAGAATCATTCGTGATCGCGACTTGTGGAGTTGCCACAGTCTCGCTACTTTTAATCACTGGACGGGTACTGTAGCTAACCCCCCGATAGATTAGATGCACTTTGGGCTGAATATGGGGAATATGTCTAGGATATTGAGTTCTCCAGTTCTGTCCGCGATACTTGCCCCCAATTTCGCCTTCGGTGACTTCTAGTAGAGTTATGGGTTCGCGTTCGTAATGAGTGCCTCGGTACGTAAATTTCATTTATTTCACCCAGGATAAATCAAGTGGTTCGTATAATTGGTATGTTCTGGCGGATGTTTCTAGCCACGCTTGTCGGTGACACCGCGATAGGTGATTTTTTTGGGGGCTGTGCGGCGAGGATTTTGCTTGAGACGGTGAGTTTTCCAGGGAGAACCCCGATAAATGCCACCAGTCTCGCCTTCAGTAGTTTCTAGGGTGGAGAGATGGGACTCGTATTTGACACCACGAAAAGAGAGTTTCATCGACGCCTCCAAAGAATTTTTTTGAGGTAGTGGGCATGGCATGGCAATTGCTGCGATCGCAGTTTGCCTATGATTCCCTAGTATGGGTTAATTAGCGAGTTGCCTTCTCGTTCTTGCTGGAGAATCTTTCAGCCCATTTACAATTATATAGAATTTTTTCTGTATCTGTTTTTACATTTTGCCTAGTAAATGTCAAATTTTTATAAAATCTATCTGGAGAGTTACTTCTTCTCACTGCTGCTTTGCTCTGGGATGAGAAGTGAGGAAGCATCTCACTTGCCTCCAATATCTGCCAAATCTCGCCGGAAGTAGAAGTGATCGCCTCTCCAATCGCTTCCTTTTTCTCGCCCCAAGTAACCAGCTAAAGGTGAGGAAAGCTCAATGAGAATTTCATGCATTTCTGCTGCGGTTAATGGCAGAGGCGGATGGGAACTAGAGTACGCACCGTGCAAAGCATCCACTACAGCACTATCGAGGCTGGTGTTTTCCTGGTAGTTTTTGACTACCCCAACCAAGTGCGATCGCAGCTCAATCTGTTGGCGTACCTCAGCTAAATATTGTTCAACCTTCTCATTTGCCAAACCATAAGCAGCTTGCAAGCATTCCTTCAGCTTCAGCAAGTCAATTGAGTGGGGATGCCGGGTTTGCATTTCGACGAGATTTTGGAGAGTTTCGGGACGAATCACGCTAATTTGATTATTCACCGCAGTTAAGCGAGCATCTTCGGTTAATTCACCAGCCGCCACCACTAACTTGAGGCAACTTTCATACTGATCTTGCAGATGGTTGTTGCCAAGCTGGATGAGCTGCCCTGGGGTTTTACTGGGCACTTTTTCACTCTTGGAAGCTTTACACTCTCCCACAATTGGGTAGGGTTGTTCGCCATAAAAATCTACCCCCCCAGCACCGCCTAACTTATCGGGATCGAGATTGGCTTTGGGATTGTCGTTAGTACAGGAGAAGCCAAGTTTAATTAGACTCTTACGCACTAGCCTTTCAAATTCATTGCCGTCGCTAGAGTTGCCTACCGCAGCAATTTGCTCGATCCAGATATAATCCGAGTCGCATGCTAGAGGCGGTTCGCTTACCCAACCCAACAAAGCTTTGATATCTCGATGGAGTTCTTTCGCTGCGAGGTTACTCTCATCAAAAGAAGCGATCGCTCCTTGTAATTGTTCCAATTCTGGATGTAGCGGTGGCTTTCGCGCTTGCATTTGCTGACAGCGTTGGGTGAAGAGGCGATCGCTCAACACAGGCATTTCTTCTGTCACCGTCACGGGTGGCTGTAAGGGAATAAATAGGGGATTGGCATGCACAGGCATCTCCATAGGCTGCGGTAGGTGATATACCCGCAGATAAGCGAGAAAGATGTGCCCCCGCTGGGATAGCGTTTCTTGCAAAGCTTCCTCTGTCCATACTGTAAGCTGAGAGAGGAAATCGAAGGCTTCGGTTTCATCAAGAATCTCGCAGCGATCGCATTTTGCCCAAGCCTGAATCGAAACCGTTTCTGAATCCAAATTCGCCAACGCTTGTTGGGCAGCGGGTAAGAAGTCGCTGCGATAATACTGCTCACTAGGCAGAGCATTAATCGAAGTGTCACCAGGATAGAGGGCAAATTGCCGCCCTGGATGGATAAATGTCCGAGGCATCGCAGCTATTGTACGCCCTTGAATTAAGGCTTCAATGTCTGGTGTAGAAAGCCGTAGGGCAACTGTTAGCGACATTAGCTAAACTCATCGTTAAACATTCATTGCATGGGGTGATTCATCTCGATTAGGTATATCAACATCTTCTTCATCATCTGCTTCCTCAGGAACTTGCCCGGATGGATCGCTCAAAATCTCTCGCAGTACGGGATTATTGACAGCTAGATTTTGACTGTATACGAAATTAAAAATTTGCTCTTCGCTCAAGTCATACTGATCGCGGAGATCATAAACGGATTGAATCGCTATCAAAGGGTTAACTTCTTCCTTTTTCAGATGTACCCATTCGCCCCCTTTTTCCTCTAGAAGTTGCTTTTTGTATTCTTGAGCTTTCTTAGCGGTTTGAGGTATGCTTTTAGAGCGCACTAGACAACCACGGGTCAAATCGTATTTCTCGTAATCTACGAGACGACTTAGCCCAGCTTGTATTCCTGCACCAGCAGGATCTTGAATTATTCCCACGCCAATTTTTACCTTTTGACCTTGTTCTTTCCCAATCACTTTAAAGTCGATATATCTTTTATTAGTTTGTTTAGGAGTAACTGTCGTCTCTATCCTTTCCACTTTGACTCCTTCTAAGGCATTTCCAACCAGCCGATTAAATCCAAAAATTAGCACTTTAGCAAGTTTGGCTTTTTCTTCTAGCAAATCTTCATTTTCCAAATCTTTTATTTGACTTTGGAAAGCTGCCTCAACTGGATCAGGACTGGAATCAACTGTCCAGTTTTCTTGACACCACTTCAAAATCTTTCTAACAGTTGGTTTTTCTTTGCCAAATTCTCTAAGTTTGCTTTCATCAAATGGGTAAACCGAATGAGGAGGTGTTAGTGTTCTATTTTCGTAAAATTCTTTCAACCATTGAGAAACTAAACTAATCACCTCATCCGAGTTAAGATACTTTAAGTCAATTACTCTTTCTCCGATACGATCAACAACTGCTTCGGCATATGGTAAGGTTTGAACTTGGTGCATCCAAGTTTCAGGGTACATAGCTGCTAGCAATACGGCACGATTAACGCTGTTGTATAAATCCTTCCCTAAACCAGCCACAACCTGTGCCCTAGTGAAACCTGCATCATTACAATCTGGGTAGTCTAACTCGTCAAAGCAAATGACTAGGGTGGTGTAGTTACCAATCAAGTCGATAATTTGACGAATTCTATCAAAAGACTCAGCCTCTTGCTCTTCCTCACTAGAGGAGGGTAAACCCATTTTGTCAGCCTTTGATTGTGGCAAGTTTTTGCCAGCAAGCCAATTAGTAGCATAATGTATATACTGTGAAGAAAGTGTCCATAAAATAGCTTGTATTAAATCGGGATTTTCAATCTCTGGCTTAACGCCAAGAATTTGCGTAGTCAGGTTATCGACTAGCTTGTAATTTTCAGTGGGTTCCTGGGAAAACTCCTTAACTAACTGTTCAGGCGCATAGCTTTTGTTCATCACCTCATTTACCAAGGCAGTTGCTAGCTGTCGCCACTGACGCACGCCCTGGCTACCCACCTCTTTGAGGCTGAATGCTAAAGTTTTTAAGAATTCTGGCTTAATCTGGTTGAGGTCGTTAAAATCGCTCATGTAAACGAAAAAAGAACCATCCTCAGCCTGAACTCGGTTGCGAATTCGACTAATTAAATGGCTTTTTCCTAACCCTTTTTCAGCCTTAACGGTGATGCCGTAACTTAGTTTCTTCCTGGTGCTAATTTGCTCAATGGCTTCAAAAACAGCATCAGAGGCGTGGGCATTTAATGAAGGTAAATCGGGAAGTCCTTTTCCCCAAACGTCTCGTTTTTTAACAACTAGTTCTTGAAAAGGGTTGTCTTTTTTTATGGCTTTGTTGAGAGTTTCTGTAGGAGATGGAGAATTAGTCATTTGTCTGGTGTGTGTGGCGAAAGCTACAAATACAAAGGTTGAAGAGAGTAACTCAGCTTAGTCGCTTGGCATAGCAGCGTAATCCACTCAGTTCAGTTTTGATTGAGTCTTCGATTTTGGAGGAATCGTTATCAGGTAAGCTGCCTCCTTGGAGTTGCACAAGATCGTTAGCTTGCATCTCCAGTAGCCACTCGTTGAAGTGAGAACGAGTGACGCGATCGCCCATTTCCCTTCTCATCCGATAAATTGGTACTAAATCATCCAAGTTGTAATCCCGATTCAGCCTTTCATAGACATCCAGCGCCACTTGCTTGAACTTCTTGTAAGAAGCAATTTTCTCTGCCGCTGGCGCTTTCCCATTAGACACACTCACCGCACCATCTGAGTGGCGAAGCCACTTCAGCAACGCGTTGGCGACTCTACTGCCGACTTGATTACCCTCAAACTGAAATTCTGGGCTTTTTAAACCCTCGCCTAGCCTCTGCATTCCCTGGTTGGTAAGGGAAACCTTAGCCGAGTTGCCTTTTCTGGTGACTGTGATTGCCCCAGTCTTATCCAACTGTTCAAAAACGCCGCTGTACTCGGCAGACTTCTCTTTCCCCCGCTTCAGTCGACTGGTTAATTCACCTTGGTTAACTTCCTCCTCAGTACCACCCATATCCCACAAATAGAGAAGCAGGCGAGTTTGGGCTTGTGCCTCATCCAATGCTTGTTGTGACATCTCAGTATTTCCACAGAGTTAAAATGGAAGGTAATTGTATCGAAATAAGCCAATCGATGATAACTGAGATTGAAAGGCAAAGCAAATTTACAACAAACTAAGTAAGACTTATGCAATCACCTGTTGCACTCCAACCAGGCTACACATAACACTCCTATGTGTTCTCTGCGCCTGGTGTGGTTAGCCCAACAACATCTGCCTTGGTTTGCGTAAATCTAGTCAAGTCCGGTTAAATAAAATACTACGCTGTTGCGAAATAGTTGAGGCAGAACTCGCTCTGAAAGGCTGTGTTCCGAGAGCAACTAACGTAATTGCGTCATTTCAACCCATGAAAAATCTTTTAAGCTGTTGAAAGCTGAAGAGAGAGCTTTAACCTTGATCTTTTCCTTGCGAGGAAGGCGCTTCCATTTGCGAAGCTTGTTCAGCCGACATCCCCTCTCCTTGAGAGCCAAAATACCAGAGTGCCGCTGCCGCCTCTGCACGAGTAACGGGTTTATCGGGCTGAAATAGCCTCGTGTAAGCAAACACCCGACGGATATTTGCCTGTTTGCCAGCAGAGAAATCTGCCAACACTGCCCGCAATGCTTCTGGTTTAATTTGGGCGGTATCTTGGAATCCCCAAGTTTCATTTACCGCCTTAACTGATGCTTCAGGTAAGCTTTGACGAGTATCTAGCGGCACTTTCCAGGCAATCAAATCTTTTCGTGTCAAAGGCGCGTTAGGGCGAAATAAAACGGCTGTTTCGTCACCACTCAGCCGCGAGGGAATTAATCCCGCCTCAGCCAATCCCTGAATTGCGGCGAAACCGGGATCATTTTTCGATACATCCTGGAAAGCCGGTTGAGATGCTTCTGAAACCGGACGAACTCGCTTTCCCGGCTGATTGGCATAAATTTGATTGTTTGCTGCCACCAGCCAACGAGCAAATTCACGGCGCGTTATAGTTTCATACGGTGCAAACTTATTTTCACTGGCTGCTGATTTATTCTGGTTATCACTGGTTGCATTAAAAACTCCTAGAGCTGCCAAATCTTGAATGTATTTACGCCGTTGTTCTGGAACTTGCTCAAGATCGGAGAATTTTGCTGTACTTGTCGAAGTAGTAGCCGTTGGCCTTGTTTGGTTAGGTTCTTTCTTCTCGGCTTCCTGGTTAGGTTTACTTGTGTTGGGTGAAGCGATAGGTGTTTGCTGAGACTCCCCAGACAGAAGAAGCTCCTTGAGCTCCTGTGAAGCGATGGGTGTCTGATTAGACTCCTGAGATTTCTTAGTTTCGGAGCGAGCGAAATTGGGGTTGCGCTGATATTGAAGAGCAAATTCTGTCGCTTTGCCTGCATTTCCACTTGAGCTTGAGGTGGGAGATAAGGACTTTGACGAGGAAAAAGATACTTTTACTTGCAACTCACCCCGACGCGCAACTAAGGCATTATCCCCATTTTCCTTCGCTTGCGACGAGGGTGCCACCATTTTCCAGTTATGGGACTGAAATGCCTGCTGATAAAAGCTTGCGATCGCCTCATCACGATCACGAGATTTCCAACGCGCCTGCCCCGGTTGTGCCTCTACTAGTTGCGCTTTGGGATACAGTGGAATCTCTTGCGGGAAATTATCGGGGAGTTGTGCCTGCTTCTGGTTAGACGGTTTTTCTGGAGAAGACTTAGAACTAGCTGGGTTCTCTTGCAGTTTCGGATCTGCCGCAAACCAGCTCTCCAGTGCTTGACCGTTGCTACAAGCGCTCAAAAAACCTAGCAGGGAGGCTAATAGAGTAGAACGAATCGCAGAATGTCTGTGAGGCAACACAGTTATATAACTTGCAGTGAATCATCTCCGGTATTCCCAGGTTAGCGCACGCTTGGTCGCTTCGCTCCATTTAATGAAGAAGGTGAGGGCGTGAGAGCGTGAAAGTGGGGCAAGTGAGGCGTGAGCACGTGAGAGCGTGAGGAGGTTAAATTTTAGAAGTGAAAATAAATTCTTTATTTAACAAGTTCACCTTTTTCCTCACTCCTCACCCCTCTCTCCTCACTCAAGTTTTAGTTTTTAACTTTTAACTTTTAATTATTTCGATCGCCTCCCCCTTTCTGCTGTTTAGCGGGTTGCGTGACAAACTCAGCATGGTTACTGGGGACAATTTTGGAACCGTGTCTGCGGGCATAAACCAGGGTAAGTTCCGCTCCAAGAAAGAGAATCTGCGCCGAATAGTAAACCCACGCCAGCAGAACAACGAGAGAAGCTGCTGCCCCATACGTAGAACTAAAACTTCCTCTGCCTAGGTAAAATCCCAGCAGAAATTTACCAATCGCAAATAGCAAGGAAGTGATAATTGCGCCAATCCAGACATTACTCCAGGCAATTTTGACATCTGGCAAGAACTTGTACATCAGCGCAAACAGCAGCGTAACGATTCCGAAGGAGAGAACAAAGTTAAAAATTTGCCAGAGAAAGTTCAAATCAGGGAGTAAGCTACTCTGGTAATTACTCAATGCTAATAAGGTGGCACTCAAAATCAGAGATACTACCAGTAAAAAGCCAATTCCTAGCACCAGTGAGAAGGACAAAATGCGCTTGAGTACCAGGCCGATAATGCCTTTCATGCTCCGCCCTGGCTTGGGCTGGACATTCCAAACGGTATTGAGGGAATCTTGAAGTTGAGTAAATACGCCAGAAGCACCAAACAAAAGAACTATGATACTAATAATTGAGGCAATATTGCTGACATCAGGTTGATTAGCATTACTAATCGCAGTCTCAATTACTCGTGCGCTATCACTACCGACTAATCCTTTGATTTGCTCGACAATCTCACCCTTGGCTGCCTCTTGTCCAAAAATTGTCCCTGCAGTCGCCACTGCGATAATAAGTAAGGGAGCCAGAGAAAAAACTGTGTAGTATGCCAATGCCGCTGCCAGGCGAGAGGCTTTATCCGCTTGCCATTCGGTGATAGTTTCTCGAAGTAGTCCCAAAATCGCGGTGGGGTTCACGCTTGCTGCCCTCCTAAACCACTTGCACTAGCTACCCTTCAAGTGTAGAGTCTGGAGTGGCGATCGCTCCTGGGAAAGGAATGAGGGATGGACGAAGAATTAAGCTATGGGAATACAAAGTTTTCCTCCTTCTGCTTTCATCCTTCCTCCTTTCCTAGCTTAGTCAGACATACGTTGAGCATCCTTATCGGGGGTAATTTGCGCACCGCGTCTTCTGAGATCAGCCTGGGTAACTTCTGCACCAAAAAAGAGAATTTGCGCTGAATAATAAACCCATACTCAGGATAATGACAAGAGAGCCTGCTGCCCCGTACGTAGAGCCAAAACTGCCTCTGGCAATATACACACCTAGGGCAAACTTGCCAATGGTGAATAGTAAAGAAGTTACAGCAGCGCCAACCCAGACATCTTTCCAAGCAATTTTGGCATCGGGAATGAAGTTCTAAATCAATGCAAACAGAAACGTAATGATGACAAAGGAGACAAAAAAGTTAAGAACTCGCCAGATAATTGTTACACCAGGAACTAAACCACTCAACTGGGCACTCAAGGCGGATAGGGCACCACTCAAAACCAGAGAGACGATCAGTAGAAAGGCAATAATCCCTAGCACCGCTGTAAAGGATAAAAGGCGTTTTTTTATAAAATTGATCATGCCTCGCCCTGGCTTGGGTTCCAGTTCCCAAACTCGGTTGAGGGTATCTTGAAGTTGAGCAAAGACGTTAGAAGCACTGAAAATTAGAACGGCGAAGCTGATGAGAGAAGCGTATCTACTGGTATCAGGCTTATTAGCATTTTCAATCGCCTCTGAATTGTTTGTGCGCCTTGGGAACCGACTAGTCCCTCAATTTGCCCGACAATCTCCCCCTTGAGCAGCTTCTTGTCCAAAAACTAGCCCTACAACTGTCACCATGAGCGTTAATAGGGGAAGTATAACGGATAAAACTGTATAGAACGCCAATGCCGCTGCCAAATGAGGCGTTTTATATTTTAGCCAATAGGGCTGCTTCTTTGAGCCATCCGAAAAGCTCCTTGGGACTCATTACTGCGACTCCTTAGTCCAGTTGCACCGACTTGATATTCCACCTCAGTTTCAGTGGCTCGATGATTGAACGTATCAGTCTAAAGTGAGAGATTAGTCGCCTTGCAGAGCGTCATTAGTCTGTAGTCGATAGCCCGTAGTGAATTGCGCTTACAGGACACAGAGGGCGAAGGGCGACACAAGGGTTCGCTTATTCCTCGAACCACACGCCCTCAATTATTTCGCCCCCGTAAGATGTCAGTTTTGACTATGGGTTACTAATGAGTAATGACTAACAAGATTGGATTTGTAATAATAAAACTATGTCAGTATTGACCCCCCCATCTGCAAATTCCAACTTTCCCCTCACTGCCATTGTGGGGCAAGAGTCGATTAAACTTGCCCTGCTGTTGGCAGCCATTGATCCAGGACTAGGAGGCGTGGCGATCGCAGGTCGTCGTGGAACGGCGAAATCAGTGATGGCGCGGGCAGTTCACTCCTTATTGCCGCCGATTGAAGTAGTTAAAGACTCCCTCGCTAACTGCGATCCCACTCAACTGGAAACCTGGGATGACAAAACTAAAGCCCAACACGACGCAACCGAGGACATCCCCACAGAAGTCATTCCTGCCCCCTTTGTCCAAGTTCCCCTGGGTATCACCGAAGACAGACTCCTGGGTTCAGTGGACGTGGAAGAGTCTGTCAAACAGGGAGAACCTGTGTTTCAACCAGGTTTGCTAGCGCAGGCGCATCGAGGCGTATTATATATCGATGACATCAATCTCCTTGACGACCAAATTGCCAATCAACTCCTGAGTGTCTTAACCGAAGGGCGCAACCAAATTGAACGGGAAGGCATTAGCTTTCAGCATCCTTGCAAACCCCTGTTAATTGCCACGTATAATCCCGAAGAACAATCACTGCGGGAACATTTACTTGATCGCATCGCCATCACCCTCTCTGCTGATGGTGTTCTGGCAATAGACCAACGGGTGCAGGCAGTCAACCAAGCGATTGAATACGCGAACTCGCCGCAAGCATTTATTCGCCACTACAACGAAGACCTCGATGGTCTCAAAACAGATATTGTCCTGGCACGGGAATGGCTCAAGGAAGTCAGCATTACGCCTGAGCAAATTACCTATCTCGTCGAAGAAGCATTTCGAGGCGGTGTCCAGGGACATCGAGCGGAACTATTTGCCGTCCGAGTTGCCAAAGCAGCAGCAGCGCTGGATGGGCGCGCGGATGTCATTGGTGAAGACTTGCGGCGCGCAGTGGAATTAGTGATTCTCCCTCGCTCTACTGTTGTACAGACACCACCAGAAGAACCACCTCCACCCCCCCAACAACAGCCCGAGGAACCTCAAGATGAGGACTCGGGTGAAGATGAGCAACCTCAAGACGAACAGCAAAAAGAGGAAGAACCAGAACAAGAACAAAACCAAGAAGAGGATAGTTCCGAGGAACCAGAACAAGAACAGGACCAACAGCAAGAAGAGGATAGTTCCGAGGAACCAGAACAAGAACCACCCGGCGTTCCCGAAGAATTTGTGTTTGACAGCGAAGGGACAATGCTTGACCCTAGCCTTCTCTACTTCACTCAGATGGCACAGCAGCAAGGAACATCTGGAAGCAGAGGTCTCATTTTTTCCGAAGAACGGGGTCGCTATGTCAAGCCCATGCTCCCCAAGGGAAAGGTGCGGCGGATTGCTGTGGATGCTACTCTCCGGGCGGCTGCCCCACACCAAAAGGCAAGGCGTGAGCGCCAGCCTGATCGCCGTGTGATTGTGGAAAATTCCGATTTCCGGGCAAAACGGTTAGCGAGAAAGGCAGGGGCGTTGGTTACGTTTTTGGTCGATGCTTCGGGTTCGATGGCACTGAACCGGATGCAGTCAGCAAAGGGGGCAGTGCTGCGACTGTTAACGGAGGCATATGAAAATCGGGATCAGATCGCGTTGATTCCGTTTCGAGGAGAACAAGCAGAGGTACTGCTGCCGCCCACTCGTTCCATTTCCATGGCAAAGCGGCGTTTAGAAAAGTTGCCCTGTGGTGGCGGTTCTCCTCTCTCTCATGGCTTGTCTCAGGCAGTGCATGTGGGGATAAATGCCCGCATGTCGGGTGATATTGGTCAGGTGATGATTGTGGCGATTACGGACGGACGGGGCAACATTTCCTTGGCGCGTTCTTCGGGTGAAACACTCCCGGAGGGAGAAAAGTCCGATATTAAAGGAGAATTGTTGGAAATTGCCGCTCGCATCCGCGCTTTGGGCATGAAATTGCTAGTGATTGATACCGAAAGTAAGTTTATTTCCACTGGCTTTGCCAAGGAATTAGCCCATCAGGCAGGAGGAACATACTATCACTTGCCCAAGGCAAACGATGAGGCGATCGCGGGTATGACTAAGCAGGCGATGGGTTCCATGAATTGACACTCCCACGGCTTCCACTTTGTTCAAGCCGTGGGATTCTCGTTCTTGCTTGTTGACCGGGCTGACCCAGCCAACTCGCTTACCGAGTTAGGCGGAGTATCATTCACCCCACTCCCTTGAACAGACGCACCCATTACGGATGAGCCTTGTTGAAGAACAAGGGAGCATGAGAATCCTAACCAATGCCCAATATTTTGAGAGGCGTTCCAATCAGCATGGACATGATAGGAGCATCTTGGGCAGCTAAAACTGTGCTTGTTTTGTTTCCCTATTCCACCACAACGACAGCAACTTTTGCTGGTATATGGTGGTGGGACTTTTTCGACTGGAATCCCTGCCCAAAGAGCTTTATACTCAACAAAAGACTCAAGTTGATAGTAGCTTCCAAGCGTCTCGATTATTTCCGGCATCGGACTTGTTTTTCTTCCTCTGTTTGGAGGTTTGCCTGATGCCCGACAAATCTTCTAGCCTGGTTCCACATCCGTTTTGGGTAGCAAATTGTACAATCTGTTTGCTGACAATATGGTTGATGTGGGTGATAATACGACGCTCTTTGGATTCCAGTTTCTTAACAGTTTTACGCTTTTTAGCCGATTGAAGTTGCTGTCTAAGTTTTTGGTATCTCCGCCTGATTTGGCGAATATGTCCGAACGTCCAGAACTTCGGCAAACCAGTGGGGAGACTAGCAATTGCTAAATGTCTCTGTCCCCTATCTACACCTACCCAGCTATCCTTGGGCTGTGAGTCGGGAACTTCCATCGACACCGACAGTAAGGCAAACCAAATTCCTTTTTT
The DNA here is from genome assembly GCA_003021505.1 of Cyanobacteria bacterium QS_4_48_99. Taxonomy (GTDB): domain Bacteria; phylum Cyanobacteriota; class Cyanobacteriia; order Cyanobacteriales; family Rubidibacteraceae; genus QS-4-48-99. The sequence continues at coordinate 46,719 of PXPT01000094.1, forward strand.
GGAGCGCCACAGTTTGATGCTACCTGGTTCGGCATTACCATTTAGTAGCGCTTCCAGAATAGGAGCATGGTTGGCTTGGTGGATAGTTAGAGGGATACGCTTTTTGCGTCCTCGAATTAGTCCGAAACTAACCGAATAAGTATTGCCTACTTTGTGTAGTGACCAATTTTGTTTGTTGGTTTCTAGCGGTAGGCGCTTAAACTTCTTAACTTTAGTAGCAGCGTTGGTATTACAAAAATGAAAGCAAAGCCCACGCTCTTTAGACGTGGGATGTAGCGTGGTTAGCTTTAGCTCAGGCGATTTAACTAGACTGTACGTAAAAGTTAAG